>NZ_AXAB01000084.1:0-8537 GCF_000472645.1 Bradyrhizobium sp. WSM2254
CGGCTCGTCGGCCAGAATGAAGTCCGGCGACTGAACGAGCGCACGGGCGATCGCCACGCGCTGCTGCTGGCCGCCCGAAAGGGTGTCGGCGCGTTGCAAGGCATGCGATAGAAGCCCGAGCCGGTCCAGCGCCTTCGCGGCCGCAAGTCGTCGCTCTGCTGAGAACTGTTTGAACAGCACCGGCACCGTCGCACAGTCGGCGACCGTGCCGATCAACACATTGGTAAGGACGTCGAGCTGGCCCGTGAGGTTGAAGTGCTGAAAGATCATGGCGCAGCGTGATCGCCACTGACGCAGCGCCCGCCCTTTGAGCGCGCTGACTTCGGTGTCGCCAAAGAGGATGCGCCCGGCGGTCGGCTCAACGAGACGGTTGATGAGCCGCAGCAGCGTCGATTTGCCCGCACCGGAACTGCCGATTACGCCCACGAACTGGCCGGGCGGAATGGTGAGAGTGATTCCGTTAACGGCAAGCCTAGAGCCAAAGTGGCGGCTAATCTTGGCGAGGAGAAGTGGTTGCCTGTCCATGTCGGAACCGTGCCAGCCCCCTGTTACGATCAGGATTCATTCGAATGAATTTTTGATGACATTCGAATGATTCCCCACGGTCGAGATAGTGAGCTTAAGCCGCGTTGGCGCAGGCGGTCCCGGCGAGATGTCCGTTGGAATAGACGACCCGGCCGGCGCTGAAGGTCGCGATGACATGCCCGATACCCTCGTCGTCGGCGAGGACGAGGTCCGCGCGTTTGCCCGGCGTGATCTCGCCTCGGTCGCTGAGCCGCAGCGCTTCGGCGGCGTTGGCGCTGGCGAGACGCGCCGCACCGGCAAGACCGCGTGGATCGGTGCGGGCGAGTTCCAGAACGGCGGGCAGCATCGCCGAAGGGTGGTAATCCGCAGCCAAGATGTCCAGCAATCCCGCGCGATGCGCCTCGCGCGCGGAAAGATTGCCGGAATAGCTCTCGCCGCGCAGAGCGTTTGGTGCGCCCATTGCGGTGCGCAGGCCTCTTGAACGCGCGGCGTCGGCGGCCTCGGCTGTGACCGGGAATTCGCTGATGACGACGCCGAGCGCAGCCATCATTCCGACCTTGCGCGGCGTATCGTCGTCATGGCTTGCCATCGCTACATGATGGACGCGGCAAGTCTTTGAGATCGCGGAAAGCGTGGCGGCTAGTTCCTGCTCCGGGCGGCAGCCCGCCTCGATGCGGCGCGCGACGGTGTCCGCCGCTTCCGATTGGGAAAGGCCCTTTTCCGCGGCAATGGAATCGATGAGTCGCTCGATATCCCGGTACTGCCCTTGCCCGGGCGTGTGGTCGGTCAGCGAAATCAGGTCGACGCTGCCTTCGGCGATCAGTTCGTCGATCACCTCAAGGGCCTTCGGAAACGTGATCTCGAACCGCGCATGGATCTTGTGGTCCACCAACAGCCGGCCTCGCATCCGCTTCAATTCGCGAATCACAGAGGATGTGTGGTCATAGCTCCGCAAATGGCCGTAGGTCGAAGACAGACTGAAGGAGAGCGCCGCATAGGCCGTAGTGATCCCGCAACCGGCCAGGTTGCGGTCGAGATCGCGCAGGCCAAGTTCCATAGGCATGTGCACACGCGGTCGCGGCTCTATCTCACGCTCGATCATGTCGCCGTGCATGTCGATGAAACCGGGCAGCAGTAGGAGGCCCTTGCAGTTGATCCCACCCCGTACCGGTGCCTCGACGATTTCCCCGATAAGGCCATCCTCAATCAGAATGGAAGCGCGTTCGAGCACGGTGTTTGGTAGCACCGCGCGGACATCACTCAGCCACATCGGCCATCTCCTTCAAACTCAGCATCAACTGCATATCGATCAACTCGGCAATGTCTTCAGGATGGTGGAAGACGCCGATCATCGCCACACCCTGCGCTTTCAGTGCGCCGAGGCGCCGGATCAGCGCCTGCCGCGCACCGGCATCGAGGCTGGCAGTAGGTTCGTCGAGGAGCAGCAGGCGCTGAGGCAGCACAAGCGCCCGAGCGAGATTGACCTTCTGTTGCTCGCCGCCCGAGAAGGTCGTCGGATAGGCGCGCCAGAGCTCGCGTTTGACGCCAAATTCGTCGAGCCAGCGGCGGGCCTCGTCGAGCGCCCGGGCCTGCGGCCAGCCCGCAAGGTGAAGCGGTTCGGCCACGAGCTCTTCGGCGGCGACACGCGGCCGGGCGACCAGGAACTGGGTGACGAAACCGATGTCCCGCCGACGCAACGCTGCGACGTCGATATCCGCTGCGGTGGCGAGATCGATCCGACCTTCCGCTGCATCGAACCAGATGTGGCCGCCCTTGGGTACATAGCTGCGATAGAGCGTCCGAAGCAGCGTCGACTTGCCGACGCCGTTGCTCCCGCGGAGCAGCAGGAACTGTCCTGGAAAGAGCCGGAAGCTCACGTCGGAGAAGGCGAGCACGCGCTGCTGTAGATGGTGGATATCGAAATGCTTGGAGAGGTCCTCGACCTCAAGCACGGGGCGAGACATATCGGGCCTCATAGCTTGGCGTGGACGAGCGACTGTGTGTAGGGATGCTGCGGATCCTGGAATATTTGGTCCGCTAGCCCTTCCTCTACTACACGGCCCTTCCGCATCACCATCACGCGGTCTGCCATGGTGCGTATCACGCCGAGATCGTGGCTCACTAGGACCATGGTGATAGCGCGCTCCCGCTGCAACCGCTTTAGCGTATCGAGCACCAGAGCCTGCACCGAGACGTCCAGGCCAGTGGTTGGCTCGTCAAGCAGCAGAAGCGCCGGTTCCAGCGCGATCGCCTTGGCGAGTTGGACGCGCTGCTGCATGCCGCCGGAGAGTTCGATCGGCGGGGCGTCCATGCGCTCGAGCGGGAATTCCGACGCATCGAGCGCGTCACGGGCACGCGACCGAAGCGCCGAAAAACGCCGTTCACCAGAGATCAGCAAGCGCTCGGCGACATTGCCGGATGACGAGTTACGCATCAGCAGACCGAGGTGCGGATTTTGGTAGACGATACCGATGTGGCGGGCACGCAGCATCCTGTGCGCGAAGCGATCAAGGGTGAAAAGATTCCCTGTCGCGCCAGGTATAGCGAGCCTGTAGTCGCCCTGATCTGGACTGTCCTCAAGGTTCATCATCCTGAGCAGCGTGGATTTGCCCGACCCCGACTCCCCGACAATGCCAAGGACCTCGCCGGGATAGACCGCGATGTCCACATCATTCAAGGCTGTCACATCACCGAAGCGACGTGAGACGCCGCGCATCGCCAGGACCGGTTGGGTGCGGTTCAGCTTCGGCGCATCGAGATTGCGCTTGAAGGATGGTGCTTCAATGAGGTTCACGGCATCATCCCGTTTCGGTACCATGTTGCGCCGATCAAGACGTCTTCGCCTGCGGCACGGCGGAGCGACTTCTGGCAGAGGCCACTATCGGACAGTTCGAACAGTGAGCCACCATCGTGCTGCGGGATCTCGTTCATGAAGAAGCCCTTCAGACCCGAACGGGAGCAGGTGAGATGGGCATGATCTTCGACCCGATACGGCACGTCGGAGAAGGCGAGCGGCTCAACCTTTGTGAAGGGTGGCACGGCGTAAAGACGCTTTTCGCGACCAGCTGAAAGGAGTGTCAGATGGCGTGCCATATGCAGTTTGGGCACGTCCCATCGCGGAATCGGCGACGGTGACATGACATAGCGGCCGTTCACCAGGGAGGGATATTCGGTGGCCTGCATGATGCGACCCGTCCGCACCATCTGCTCATAGAGGATCAACCAGAGCTTGGCGTAATCGGCGTCGGCGTGCATTTGTCGCGCCGTTGAAATATGGTGCTCGACGGGCCGTAGCGGCTCCGGTTCGGGGACCTGAAGAACCAGGATTTGATCTTCCCGCATGATTTCCTCGGGGACCCGATGGCGCGACTGGATGATCGTTGCCTCGCATGTGTCGGTGGTCTCGCGGGCACCCGAGACCCTCGACAAGAAGCGGCGAATAGAAGCCGCATTGACACCGTCATCCGCGCCTTGGTCGATGACCTTGACCACCGAGGACGGCTTCAGAAGCGTCAAGGTCACCTGCAGGCCCCCCGTGCCCCAACCGCGTGCCATGGGCACTTCGCGGCTTGCATAAGGGATCTGGCACCCTGGAATTGCGATCGCCTTCAAGAGTTTGCGACGAAGCTCTCGTTTTGCGGAGGGATCGAGAAAGCCATAGGACAATAATTGTGATGGTCGCGTGAGTTGGTTCAGTTTCTTCATTCGGCTGGTTCCTCGACGACATCGTGAGATGCCCTGTCGGCGCGTTTCCGTCGTGCATCGCGCATCGCATCGAGCGTGGATTGGAACGTCACATAGTGGGGCAGCTTGAAATGCTGGCAGAAACCCGCACCTTCCACGGGCTCAGTGTGCGAGAGGAAGAACTCCTCTTCAAAGGGCGATCCTTTGGTTGCATGTCGCTCGTTGAGGTCGAGCGTACCGCCGGCAATGATCTTGACCTCATTCCAACCCAGTGTTGCACAGAAGCCAAGCTCGATGGTTTCAACGCCTGCCTTCGAAGCGACTTCGGCCTGGGAGACCCTGACACGCCCCGCCGAGAAGACCGTGCCGCGAGGATGCGTAATCTCAACGTCCGCTTCGACCAGGCGAAGCTCGTTGACGGTCGGATGGGCAGCGCCGTATCCGCGCATCACCGCGTAACCGAACGCCATCAAACCGCCTGTATCAGCACGCGCAAGGCTTTGGAGCCTGTGCGCACGGCTCGCTGGAAAGAGCAGCGGCTCTCGCGTGAGATCGGGGATATCCTGTTTGGGGATGTCGTCCCGCTCGAAATCGATGACAAGTCCTTGGGTCTTCTGCCATGACGCAAGTGACGGTTGATGCGGAGGAGCCGGCTCCGCGCTCGGCTCCACCGGCTCTGGTTCTAAATCGGCCCCATCCAGAACATCTGTGCGTAAGATGCGATGCGAATAGTCGAGGGTCGGGCCCAGGATTTGACCACCGGGGATATCCTTGAAGGCCGCCGAAATTCGACGATGCGTAAAAAGCTTGTCTTGGATCAGCGGTTCGGCGACGGCAAGGCGCGGCTGTGTCGTTCGCCAGGCCCGCAACAACAAAATGGCCTCGTAGAGATCACCACCCGACTGCGCCAGCGCGAGCGCAGCCAGTCGGGGCGCATAGAGAGACGCCTCGCCCATAATCCGGTCAACCAGCCACGGAAGCGCACGTTCGATTCCATCGACCCGGGCCGTGTCGATTTTCCCCAGCCGTTCTCGATATAATCGCTCCGATTGGTCGATCGCCCTTTCTCCGCCGCGTGCTGCAACATAAGCCATCAGAGCACCTCCACCATAGTCGAGCGCGGCAGGCAGACGACCCGGCGTCCCTCGACGAGAACGAGCTCAAAGCCGGCAGGATAAGGAATGCGCGCCCGCACCTCCCAGAAGGCTGGAGCAATCGCAGGCGATATTGTTAGAGCTCCATCGAGCCCGGGACCGGTCAGCCGGACATGTGGGCCGTTGTTGAGCGCTACTGACGCCACCATGGTCGCGCCCTGGTCGGGATATATAGGCGAGCCGGTTCCTACGGAAGTCGCGAGAGCCGCCGTTAGCCGGCCCGACAGGAAGAGATGGTCGGCCTCCTCAAGCGGGACGAAGGCGGCCCGGGTGCGCGCAAGCGGTTCGCGTAGGTCCGGATCGTCGCAATAGATGCGCGTCTCCAGATCGACGAGTGAGAGCGCGATGGGCAGCAGACCTTTTTTCGGAAGCACCTGCTCCGTGCCAGGCCTGGCCATAGCCCACATCAGCGCTTCGAAGGTGGCGTTGTCCCGTTGCTCCTCGTCGTCAGGAACTGGAAAAACGATCGCAGTCATCCGAAGGTCTCCATCTCGACGCGGGTCGCCTCGACCGCGCGCAGCGTTTGGCGATCCGTCTCGGCGATGATTGCGGCCTGGGCTTTGATGAAGGCGCCAATCCGTCCCTGCGCCACCCCCGCGAAGGTTGCCGCATCGATCAGCGCCATCGCCATCGCGTGCTCGAGGTCACGGCCGACCACCATCCCGTAGCCTTCTGCGCCCGCGAGCCTCACATGCGCCTCCGAAACCAGCACCTCACCAAGATGGAAGTCGGCGCCGCGGACGGTGTCCCGCATCGGCAGCATGACGAGACCGCTGCGGCTCTTGAGCACCTCGACTGCCCCGAGTTCGGGCAGGAGTTCTTCCGCAAACGTCTTGACTTGGCCAGCATTGCCGCGCGCAAGCGTCTCCAGCAGGCGGCGATGAGCTGGCTCTCCGTCGGCAGTCGTCATTGGTCTACCCCCTTCGCGCGGTGCAAGAAACGCTACTTGGTCTTGCGGCGGCGACGTCGCGAGCGGATCGGAATGTTCTCTGCGCCGTCGAACACGAATTGAACCCGGCTAGCAGCCCAGATCCCTTCCGAGTGGCCGATCGGCACCCCGTCCATGTCGATATCGACCTTGCGCACGACCAGCACTGGCTGTTCGATATGCTGTTGTAGGAGCTTCGCCTCCTCCTCGCGGGCGCGGCGCGAATGCACGCTGGTCGAGTTGCGCATATAGTCGGTGATGCCATAGGCGTGATAGGCTTCCGTGATCGAAAGTCCCTGGCGCCGCAGCTTCGCCCAATCGGGAAAGCGGGTGGCACATTGAAAGGTGAAGCCAAGACTGATGGGCACGCCATTGGCTAAGCTGCGCTGTAGCAGCTGATGCACCGGCGCGCCCTCGTGGAGTCGCAGAGCTTCCGCGACCCAAGCAGAAGCCGGTACGATATCCTCCGCGATGGTCTCGTCGCCGGGCTCGAAGCCTTGCGATAGTAGGTTCTGCCGAAAGCGGGTCCGCCGACCGACGTGGTAGTTCAGCTTCGGCGCAGCCTCGACAAAGGTTCCGCGCCCCTGCTCGATTCGAAGCTTGCCTTCGATTGCGAGCGCTGTCACTGCTCGACGCACCGAGTGGCGGCCGGCCTCGAACATACGGCACAGCTCTGGCTCCGTCGGCAATTGCGTGCCGGGCGTCAGCATACCGGAAGCGATCTCATCCGAGAGCCGGTCCCGAATGGCCCGCCAACTATCCCGAACCATGGAAAGCCCCCCATTCATTCGAATGAATTTGCTTTAGATGACTGACGTGACGGCTATGTGACGATGATCATGGCGGCCGCCGAGTGAGCGAGTCGAACTTCGGACGCGATCCCGCTTTCACCGCCTCGCGTGCGGCGTTCCCCGAAGCAGCAGCGCCAAACGAACATGTCGCAGACCGGCTCTAGTACCGAGGTTCTGCTGGCTCGCTTCACTGAGTTTTGAATCGACACTCGAGTCATGCGCCGTCTCTTAGAGCGTGCATAACACGGCCCGTCAGGAGCCGCGCCAGCGCACAGCCTCTATCCAGTTGGCGCCGCTGAGAGCACCTAAATGAAAATCGCATTGTCGATGTCATCGCTCCACGAGGGGCACGGCAGTACCGACACGGCAGCGCGTGTGGAAGAACGTGAACAGTTTCAAAACCCAAGGTAGCCCTTAGCGCAGCTGAGGTCAGATACACGATCCGCCAGCGATGATTGGCCAGGCCACCGGAGATGAAGCGGGCGGTTAGAATCCCCTTACAATTGCCCTTGGCGGCTGCGGCCAGGAACTTGAACGATCACGGCTAGCACGTGCGAGGTCGCAAGCCCGACGAACTGCGCGCTATTGCGCGAGGGGTCCCATTCATGGCCTGCGCGATCGATGATGGGGCTGCCTGCCGACCACGAGCCGCAGAGGCGCAATCAGATCATCCAGAGGGAAAATGTAGATCGGTCAAGAGTGTAGCCCGTCCCGGTCAACGTGGTGATGGGGCGGTTTCCGCGGGTGCAATCCCGAAGTCACTCGCGAGCGCAGCCGATGCTGGGATGTCGGCGAAGGCGTTTCTCAAAAGTCGCCCTTTGCCCTGGCGGCCCCTCTCTTGCAGGGAGCGGAAAGGGGAATCATTCGAATGTCATCAAAAATTCATTCGAATGAATCCTGATCGTAACAGGGGGCTGGCACGGTTCCGACATGGACAGGCAACCACTTCTCCTCGCCAAGATTAGCCGCCACTTTGGCTCTAGGCTTGCCGTTAACGGAATCACTCTCACCATTCCGCCCGGCCAGTTCGTGGGCGTAATCGGCAGTTCCGGTGCGGGCAAATCGACGCTGCTGCGGCTCATCAACCGTCTCGTTGAGCCGACCGCCGGGCGCATCCTCTTTGGCGACACCGAAGTCAGCGCGCTCAAAGGGCGGGCGCTGCGTCAGTGGCGATCACGCTGCGCCATGATCTTTCAGCACTTCAACCTCACGGGCCAGCTCGACGTCCTTACCAATGTGTTGATCGGCACGGTCGCCGACTGTGCGACGGTGCCGGTGCTGTTCAAACAGTTCTCAGCAGAGCGACGACTTGCGGCCGCGAAGGCGCTGGACCGGCTCGGGCTTCTATCGCATGCCTTGCAACGCGCCGACACCCTTTCGGGCGGCCAGCAGCAGCGCGTGGCGATCGCCCGTGCGCTCGTTCAGTCGCCGGACTTCATTCTGGCCGACGAGCCG
>NZ_AXAB01000085.1:0-8043 GCF_000472645.1 Bradyrhizobium sp. WSM2254
TTCAGGTCACGTGCGATCTCCTTGATCGTCTTGCCCTTGATGAAGTGCTCGCGCCGAATCCGCGCAATCGTCTCCACGACCAGCATCCTCCACCACCTGCTTTGTTACGAAGCAGGCAGCGCAACAGACCAACCTATAGGGGGTCAATTTTGGACGCCGATCCCCCGGCTTAGGGGGTCAATATTGCAGGCCGAATAACAGCCAGATCGCGTCGACGCCGCTTCCGGTCCCGCTTGCGTCGGCCCGTCGCGACCGGAGATACCGCCGGTGTCGCCGCAGGCGTCGAGTCACTGGTCGCCCGGATGGAAGGCGGCTCGGTAGCCGGCACGGCAGCCGACCGCGCCTCCATGATCTCGAGAACCGAGCGCCCCTTGTCGGTGATGCGCCAGCCGCCGTTGAGCCTCTCGACGAGACCTTGCGAAAAGATGTCGAGGTCGGGCACGCGCGCCGCCAGCCGCTTGGTGCGCTCGGCCCAGTCACGTCCGCTCGTCGCCAGGATCGCCATGTCGCGCTTGAGGTCGGCCATCACGGCAAATCCATCCGGGTAGCTCACCAGGATTTTCAGCACCGTGACCTGGAAATTCACCCGTGCCTCCGCGGCCGGTCAGCGCCACATGGTCGGCGCTTGGGAGAGGGCTTGGCGGCCGACCTGCTTGAGGTGGTCCGCAGACGTCTCGCCTCTGGACGCGGCTTCCAGGATCTTCGAAGCCACGTGGGTACGGGCGCCGGTCTCGGTCCGGGAAACGCTTGCGCAGACCTCATCTAGGACCGCGCGCAATAGCGCGGTGGTAGCAGGATCGAGCATGGGAAACCCCCAAAGGAAAAATGATCGTATCGCAATCTCACAGGCAAATATCCCGCCAAGTTTACACTCGAAGTCCAGCTCGGCAAGCTCCGAAAGTTACCGCACCGCACGCGGATTGAACCCGTCTTCGGTCGAAATGTTTGTGCTCCAAGCTCGAAAGTTTTCGGCGGGGGAGCATCCCATTGCTCTCGGCACCGGGGCAACCAGCAACCATTGCCTAATTTTCCCGTTGTCTGGCCGGGGCCAGAAACGTGGAGAGGAGGAATCCGATGAAAAAGATTGCAATGGTGGTGGCGACGGTCGGCGCTCTCGGTCTCGGCTCGATCGCGGCGACGTCGCCCGCCAAGGCTCATTGGCGAGGTGGCTGGGGACCGGGTATAGCCGGCGGCCTGATCGCCGGCGCGGTGATCGGCGGGCTTGCCTCCTCGGCGTATGCCTGGGGACCGGGCTACTACGACTACGGTCCGGGCTATTACGGCGCCGGATACTATGGCGGACCCTACGCCTACGACTATGGGTACGATGCGCCCTACCGCTGGGGCGGCGGCTACGCCACGACCTACTCCACCACTGCGCCGGTGTCCTATGGCTACCGGTACCGTCGCGTCGTCCGGCCCGCCTACGCCTATTACCGCGGCGCCTATCCCGTCGTGCGGCACCACTGGCATCATCACCACTGGTGATACGGCGCCGTCCCTTGAGGCCCCGTCAGGCCGCGCTCCGAACGGGCGCGGCTTTCTCGTTTCGTGGAGCAGGATATTGCAGGTTACCACCATCCGCCGTGCCGGTCGAACGCCAGCCGTGGTTCGGCTGGCCTCCTCGTCCACCACTTCGCCTGCGGACGAACTTTTGCGCGTTTGCGCGCCGGCGGCTCTTTCTTGGCGTCGGAAGTCGGTGTTGCAGGCATCGAGGCCATCGCCTCTCGCTGATTGCTCCGGTTCTTCCGTCATGGGATCAGCCTCCGCGCCATCTTCGGAACATCGGTGCGCAGGCTGTGTCGAAGACAGGTCGGCTTTGCCCCCAACTCCAGACAAACCGCTGCATCGGACTAACTGACGCGATGGGCCAACATGATGCTCGACGAGAAATCGGCACTTTTTCGCGCGCACCGAAACAATATCCATCGTTATCGTCGGCTGCTCGAGACGAAGCTGTCGAGCTTGGAACATCAGTTCATTGAGAAACGTCTTGCTGAGGAAGAATCTGCGCTGGTAGACCTCACCGCGCCGTGCGCGGTGCGGGTGGCGTCTTCAGACCCCTTGTCCGCGGTCAGCCATCCTTGTTCAGCGGCCGAAAGCTCTGTCGGCCTCCAGACCGCCGTCCTCGGCTCCCTTTCGCCAATGATATGCAAAGTGCTCGTCAATGCTCGCTAACGCGGGCAGCGTTTGGCTTTGCGGCGCGCCGATTGCCGGAGAGATTGATCCTAGGCTGCCATCAAGCGCCCCAGGAACATCTCCGCGCGCCGTCGGTTGGCCGAGTGATCGCCGATGAAAGGACGGCGCGGCGGGAGGAGCGCTGCGGTGGCAAGAACATCGATCTCGAAGCCCGACTTGGAGCTTTTGGCGCTTCAGCAGATTCGGAGCTTCCCGGGCGGCGAGCATGCGGTTTCTGTCGAGGTCGAATGCGACGCTGGCGAGGCCCGCGACGTGACCTGGAGGCTTCATGTCACCGCAAAGGACGAAGCCGATTTCGGGCGCATCCATTATGCCGCAGAGACCACGACCGAGAGATTGAAGCGGCGGTATTGCCTCAAACGGTGACCAGATGATCCATCACGTCTCGCTCGGCAGTAACGATGTCAACAGCGCACGAGCGTTCTACGATCCGCTGATGTCCCTTCTCGGCCTGCGACTCCTCAAGCACTCGGACCGTTCGCTCCACTACGGCGCCTCGGATGCACTGGATCGCGAGACAGTGACACGTTCCACGCGACCGCACTTGCGCTTGGAGGCGTTGACGAAGGGGCTCCCGGCATCCGAGACAATTACAACGCGAATAATTTTGGTGCCTTCGTACGCGACCTCGATGGAAACAAGATTGAGGCGGTGACGTACACCGCAAAGTCCGCCGATCAGCCGCGCCCGGCCATCCACATCGATCCACAGGGCGGGGGCATTGCCTCACCGAACGCCAAGCCTCATTATGGCAAAGGTCCGTGAGCATTCGCGCTCCCGGACCGCCACTCCTGCCAGACGGCGGGATCTGAAAGGTCGGAGGTCGAAGCTCCGGCCTTTCGCTTTTCCAGCCGACGAATCAATTTGCCATGGGGCGTGACTCCGACGAAAGAGTCCGTTGTCCCTATCCCGACTATTCACAACTCGCCGTTGTGAAGCCCTCATCGCCACCACGTTTGCTTCCTCAGCCGACTGTCAAAACTATCCAGGACACGGACGCGGCAAAGAGTACTTGCGAGCTGATGCCGAGCGGCCAGCTAAGCGTCCGCTTCGTGTGGGCCCATCTATGAAAACGTTGCAAGGTCGTCAGGGGCTGCTTCGGAAGCGCCCTGTGCACGACCCGCAACGGGTCGGGTGACATCCCTGCAAGGGCGCCGAGCACGATCACTACAATCGTTGCGGGTGTCGCGAAAAGCCAAATTGCCATCAATAGACCCGCGCAAGCATCGAAGCCGATAAGAGCCAATTCGAAAAAGAACCTCGGATCCGCGAGCAGCCCGCGATTGTGGGCGCCGCGCTTTAATTTGATCGCTCGAAGAGGATAATCCCAGTGCGGGATCGCATCGATCGCAAAGTGGCTTGCGAAGGCCGCAACCGCAACGAGGACTGGGTGCGACGGCAACAGACTAGCGATGGCGCCGCCGACAACTGCGTGAGTGCTTAAAATCATATCCCGTCGGCTCGTATACTACGTCGCTATTAGGACGCCGCTCATTGCCCCACCTCTTAGCACGGCCCCCCGCAGCGAAGCAGGGATTGGCATCGCGTTTCCGCCGGATTCGTAATTCGAAGGTGGATGCCTATGTTCGGCCTATGCGTTTCGAGTTTTGCCTACCGACGCTCGGCAAGGCGGTTCCCGCCGGCGCCGAGTGGTTTCACAAAATAAAACACGATGGATATCGCCTGCGGCTTTAGCGGGATGGCGACTGCGTGCGGCGGGTCACCAAGGGTGGTTATGGACGAAGCGTTTCCATGGGTTGTGGAAGTCGCACTGAAAGCATCAGGGCTGGAATGACAAGCCATAGGCCCTCGTCTTGTGACGGAACGGAGATCGCTGCACCGATCGTGCGGAACGGTAGCAGCGCAGGCCGCAGGCGCCGCTCAAACGCGGCGCTTGCGGCCGTTTCAACGACAAAAGGAGTACCCCTAATGCGCCAAATTCCAGAATGCTAATGTTCGAAAACAGACAGACCGCAGCGTGAGCTTTTGTAAGGTAGGCGCATTGCGGCGTACCAGAGCATATTCCCGATGAAGCCCGGCCTTCGTGCCGGGCTTTTGGTTTGCCAGGCCAAAAAGGGGCAAGGCCCCGAATTTGCCACGGCGGGATCCTGAAACCATTTTGCCGGCTCCGCGAAGCACTCCCGAAACAAAACCTGATCAAGCTCGCGTCATTGGCCAGCGGGGATTCGATCATGTGGGCATTCATTGAAGAATTGTATCGAGACTATTGCCTGACGCGGGTGCAGGAGATCCGGAAGTTCGAACTGTCCCACTGAGCCCGCAGGGACGGTGCCTCTTATTTGCGCGAGATGCCCAACATTCTCGCCCTCCGAAAGCTTCAATCCAACGTTCTATCAAGGCGGGTCCTTGGCACGACACCTCGCAAGAGCCTCGCGCCATCCATCTGCACGGCCCCTGTTGTGTGCACCGGCAGGGGCTTGTTTACGTTCGGCACTCTCGCGCGCGGAGGAATCGCGGCGTCTAGCCTTTGGATGGAACCTTGCGCTTCATCGCATCAAATCCAGCCTCTGTGATCCGATATTTTCGGTTTGGTCCCACCAGTTCGATCCAGCCCTTCGCGAGCATTTTGATCACAGTGCGGGGACCGACTTCGCCGGGGATCGGCTGACTTTTTATGGTCGCTTCAAGACCCAGGCGCTCGAAATAAGTCGGAATGTGCGAGGGCCTAGCCGGTATCCTAGTCCACAGATTTGAACCAAGGCCGTGCGGGATCTATGCCGCACGGCCCTGGCTGCAACTGTCCAGCCCCGGCCGGATTCCGTCGCTGCCGACAGACTAGCCGATTCCTGTAAGTCGCCACCGATTCGGAGGGGCCTTCTCCACACCTATACGGGAAGCAATAGCGCGCTGACGTCCGGGCCATCATCGATCGACAATTTGCAGAATGCTCCCCACGACGCCACACGCCTGCGCACGTTGACGGCCGCCCCGTCAAGATCACCTTTGGCGGAATGCGGCAGATGGGCGTGCGCGGTGTACACGACGTGTTCGGCAATTGCCTAACGTTGGTTGACTTCAATATCTCGGCAGAGGATCTGGGATTTGAAACAACAATCCGTCTCGAGCATACCCCGGAAAATGCTCCAGACTTTCGGATCGAGGAATACGCTCGGGAGCATCCGTTCGCTTATAACGACAATGAGCTGCCGGATTTAGACCCATACATCCGTCGCCATTATCCAGCCGATACAGCCGTCCCCGAGTGGCTTTCCAAGTTCGTGCCGCTCGGCGTTAATCGCCCTACGGGGCAGTTGCTCATGACGCTCAACGAGGCTATCGCGGAGGGATTTTCCTACCAGCGCCGCACAATACGAGGCACCCAAACACCTGCGGAAACTATAGGTCTTCAACGGGGGACTTGCCGCGACTTCGCGCTGCTGATGATGGAAGCCGCGCGCTCGCTCGGCTTCGCCGCTCGCTTCATCACTGGATACGTCTATGTGCCCGATCGCGATGGACCGACCCGGCTCGGAGGCGGATCGACGCACGCCTGGTGTTCAATCTATGTGCCGGGTTCGGGCTGGGTCGAGTTCGATCCGACCAACTCCCCCTTTCAGGCAGCTATTGGGGCGATGCCGGCGACGATGCCAGCATGGAAGTCACCGTCAATGTGAAGTCGGAGCCGATCGCCGAAGCCGAGATCGCATCCAAAGCAATGCCTTAATCTCACCGCAGATATTGAGAGACGTCCTTAGCCCTCGACGCCAACTCGCTCTCGACTTTGTCGATTTCCGTCTGGTTGCGCTCAATGAAGGCCGCGAGCTCGTCTCGAGACATCTCAGACAGCGCCTTCTGTTGTGAGGACGTGTCCCTGCGAGTAGGAGCAATGTGCCCTGCCCGGTCTAACACTTTGATGGAAAGATCCGCGCGGACGCGGGCGCTAACGCTTGTATCCTGGAGGAGCGACTTGGCGACTCGATAAGCGAGCGGAGCGCCCACCACGGCAAGGTCAAGCTGGATCGATTCCGAGATCGCGGCCGCGACCGCAGGCAATCGCATTGTCTTATAGACCGACTTAGGGTGATAGCCGGCGAGCTCGGCAGCTTCCTCGGGCCGCTTACCCTCATTGACGATGAACCGCACAAGGGTGCGTTGCTGATCGGTGAGATCGTATGGCGCTAGAGAAGGCATCTACTTCCTCTGGTTAGTCATCGCGCGATGCGTTCGCGGCGGCAATCAATCGACGCAAGTCGATGTTGTACTGCGGCACGTTCGGGTTCTTTACGGGGCGCTCCAGGAGATAGGCCGCCACGTTCGGATCGAACCAAGCCATGTGAATGATCTACACCTGCACGTTGATCCGGACCGGATATCTGACAGTTAACGTGCATTGGGCAACGCGCGGGTACCCACATGAACCTCATGCGAGTGGTTACCCTACCCGTTACCCTGAGGAAAATCCGGACTAAGTATTGGTCGGAGCGAGAGGATTTGAACCTCCGACCCCTAGTCTCCCAGGCGCGGGCAACATTTTGATCTCTCTTTATTATTTTCGAACTACCCTATTCGGCCCCGCTGAATGAACACGCTTTTCGGCCTGATTGTAAACCGTCGCGGTTGGACTGATTTGGAACGTGAGCCTGACGTACCGCATTACCGCGCATGCCGAGATATTTCTTTCACATTACGCACGAGCGCACCGAGATCGACCGCGTGGGCGAGGACCTCCCGGACAAGCATGCCGCGTGGAAGGAGGCCACTGTCACCGCCGGACAGATACTACAGGGCATTGACGGGAACCTGGTACCGGGCCGAGACTGGCGGATGGAAGTGGCCGACGAGTTTCAGAACACGCTCTACGTTCTGCATATTCGGGCTGAAAAACCAGCGTAAGGCCGCCTCAGTTGGCGGCTTAGTCTGTTCGATTTTCATTGCGAACTGAGTGTTCGCGAGCCACATACGATAGCCCACCACCGTTGTTCCTCCAGATGGAACCAACTTGTCGGGATCCGCATCTTAGGAATCGGAAAACTCAAACCCTGCGGTTAGGACCCGTAAGACGAGGTGTTGTCATGCAGCGCCGCCGCCGTTTCAAACAAGTACAGTCTCTTGAAGAACGTTTAGCCGAAATAGCAAAACGCCTCCGTGAAGAGGCCAAATCCCTCCCCCCAGGAATGGAGCGCCAAGAAAAGCTCCGCAAAGCCTGGCAAGCCGAAACCGGCTCGCACGTGAGCGAGTGGCTGAGATCGCCCGGATTGCCACTGCCTGAGTAATCCGCTCAGCGATTTCAGGAACATTTGCCGGCATAGGCCGGTTGACCGCCATCACCGTTACAACATTTGGCCTTTGCCGGTGACTGCGAGTCGTTGCTCACGCCTCCCACCGTGGATGGCAAGCATGTGCGAACATTGCGTGGAGCTAGATAGACGGATCAACCACCTGAAAGGCTTGCTTGCGAAGGTGACTGATGCACAGACAGTCGCCGCAATCGGCGCGTTGGTCGAGAAAATCGAAGCCGAGAAGATCGCCCTCCATCTCACCAAATAGAGGCCGCCTCAGTTGGCGGCTTCTCCTGTTCGAGGATCGAGCGGCTCAACGCGCGAAGGTTTATCGGGTGCTGTCCTAGCAC
The DNA here is from genome assembly GCF_000472645.1 of Bradyrhizobium sp. WSM2254. Lineage (NCBI taxonomy): Bacteria > Pseudomonadati > Pseudomonadota > Alphaproteobacteria > Hyphomicrobiales > Nitrobacteraceae > Bradyrhizobium > Bradyrhizobium sp. WSM2254. The sequence goes on from NZ_AXAB01000085.1 coordinate 7,790, forward strand.
TACTTTGGCAGATTATTGATTTTGCCGCGTTTTATAGGATTCCCGAATCAATTTTTCAATGATTCATGGGTGGTCGGCTCTTGGAGGGCTGACCATGTCGGGATGGGAAGACGAACTCGAACGCTGGCTGATGCCGTTCTTGGACCGGCTGGGTCATAAGACCCGACAGCGGATGTGTCCTCTGTATGTTGCGGGATTGATCGGTCCTGGCGATCGCAAGAGCGTTCAGCCGATGGCGGAACGCCTTGCCACGA
>NZ_AXAB01000013.1:0-265426 GCF_000472645.1 Bradyrhizobium sp. WSM2254
CAAGAAGATCGAGATGCGGTTCGCACACTTGAAGCGCATCCTGAAGCTCGGTCGGCTTCGACTGCGTGGTCCACGAGGCGCTCAGGACGAGTTCGTTCTGGCCGCCACCGCTCAGAACCTAAGGAGGCTCGCATCGCTGGTTGCGCGACCGCCACCCGCTCAGGCTCTGTGTATTGCGTAGCGTAAAAGTTGCGTAGAGAGCGCGGGGGCGCGGGACCAAACCCCGTCGCCCCAAGTGAAAATGCCGAACGATCCATCGCACACAGCCGACTTTTGCAACAAAATCGGCCAACAGCGGAAGTCAGCCGTCCACACATGGCCCTTAGCTGATGCAGTGCGTCATCGCCGCTGCTTCCGCTCAATGCTGCAGCCGCAATCGCGGCGTTGCTCGAATATGCAGCACGTGGGCCGGCCAAAGCCAAGTGAAGGCGGTGGGGTGAGGGAGGCTCCTCCACACGTCAGCTATGATATGTTGTGCCTTTCTTCATCGCAGGAGATAGGCCGACGTGTCCGACACTCAGAAACTGACGCCCGCACTCTCGACGCCTGAGCGCGACCTGCTGAGGCGAGAAATATATAGAGGACTGGCGGACAGAGCGGCTGGCCGCGTCAAAGATCTCGATGTTGACGCCATCCTTGCTAAGGGAAAGGAGCTATTGCAGAAGCGCTCAATCTCCAATGTAAGGCAATTCGGAGTTGATGGTCGAAAGACGCTCTTCTTGCTCCTTCTCCTTTTCGCGATCCCCGCGAACGACTGCTCCGCGCAGACACCGCCGCCCCCAGTCGACGAACATGCGTTCGAGCGCGTGCCGCCGACAGTCGTGAAGAGATTGGCGACCCGCTTTTCGCTAGGCGCATTCGCCGGCCGCTTCGAAGAGACGCGGCTCGGCGCGGTTCGCGAAGCCGTGGGCGAAGGGACCATCCAACACCAAGGCGACGCTGGAGATAGCATCTATTGGCTGTGTTATCGGCGCGCGCAGCATCGATTATGGGTCGTGTCCAGCGGAGAGATGGGCGGCCCGGACCATCGCGTCACAGAAATCGTTGAAGAGCTCACCGAGAAAGACACCGAGACCTCGACCGATTGCGCCATCATCCCGGAAAAGTTCGCGCCCCTCGTCTTCGACGGCAAGCTGCATTTAGGTATGTCGCGTTTGGAGGTAGTCACGGCGCTGGGACCGCCGTCGAGGTCGGAAGCTGCTCAGATCGTGTATTCTCACGAGGGAAAGCTCGCAGACGGTTTCGATGAGACCGCGTGGCTCATTCTCCGATTTCGTGAGGAAAAGCTCGTGTCTATGCGGGGCGGCAAGACCACGACGAATTGAAGTGGCTGCTAGCAGCGTTCAAGCTTCACAGCGTGATGCGAGCGAGTCACGCTCGCTCACAAAAGCTACTCGCTTGCGCCGCCCGCTACGGGTCAAACATTTGCCGGGGCCCCACGCTCAATGCGTAGGTTGAGAGCTGAGGGGTTGTAAAGGATCACGCCGAACGCCTGCGCGTGATGAAGCAACCTTCACGAGAGCTTGAGATTATATCTACCTCAAGGGTAATGCCGCTATATTGAACGAGACGGCACGCCCGGGTACCCCTGATGTGCCAGCGACTAATTCAACCATCAGGAGAGGATCTCAGAATGCTCGAATCCACCTTGTTGCATGTCAAAACCACGGCTGGAAGCACGGCCAAAACTTACGAAATTGGCAATCTGCCAACTGTGGCCACGATTGTCGGCATCATCGTCTCGTTAGGCAACCTAGCTGTCACCCTGGATACCCATTTCCATTGGTTTAAGTGGGCGGTGTTCTAAGTAGCCTAGAGACGACTAAGGGGGATGCCTTGCCCTGTGTCGGCTACGGGTTCATTTGCAAACATTCCCGAACTAGCGACCCACGTCCGGTCCGCCCCTCGTAGCGGGCATAGCGTCCCCAGGCCAGGATTTGAAACCCAGCGGAGAGATTTAACGCCTGCGTTAAGTCGACGGGGTTGAGTCGGCACTTCGAAAGCGGACGTTATGTCTATGAGTACAAGGCTCAGTCGCCTGAGCGGCCTGCCAGCCGCGCGCGGATGTCCGGCTTCAGCACCTTGCCGACCTTGGAGCGCGGCAGATCATCCCAGACTTCGATCTGCTTGGGTGTCTTGACGCTGCCGATGCGCTGCTTGACGAAGGCCGCCAACGCCGTCGCATCGACGCTCTGGCCGGTGCGGGGCTGCACCACGGCAACGATCCGCTCGCCCCATTTCTCGTCCGGAAGGCCAATCACGGCGCAATCCTGCACCGCCTCATGCGCCCGCAGCGCGTTCTCGACCTCGATCGAGTAGACGTTGAACCCGCCGGTGATGATCATGTCCTTGGCGCGATCGACGATGTAGAGGTAGCCGTCGTCGTCGAGGTAGCCGATGTCGCCGGTGTGGTGCCAGCCATGCGCGGAGGCCTCCGCCGTGGCCTCGGGATTTTTGTAATAGCCCTCCATCACCAGCGAGCCGCGGACCACGATCTCGCCGCGAGCGCCAGTTGGCAGCAAATTGCCGTCACCATCCATGATGCCGGCCTGCACCAGCGGGCTGATCCGCCCGGCCGAGGCGAGACGCTCAATCGCGATCGTGCCGTCGGCATTGTAATGCTCGCCCGGTGCCATCATCGAGATCATCATCGGCGCTTCGGTCTGACCGAACAGCTGCGCCATCGGCCCGATACGCCGCAGCGCCTCCGCAAGCCGCGCGGCCGAGATCGGCGCCGCGCCGTACCAGAAGCATTGCAGCGAGGAGAGCTTCGCGGAGTCGAGCTTCGGATGATCGAGCAGCATGTAGATCACGGTCGGCGGCAGGAAGGTGTGCGTGACGCGGTAGCCCTCGATCAGATCGAGGAATTCGGCGATGTCGGGGTGATGCATGATCACGATGCGGCCGCCGAGCGCCATGATCGGGAAACACAGCACGCCGGCCGCGTGGGTCAGCGGCGCGAGCGCAAGATAGACCGGGCGGCCCTTGAAGGGATAGCCCATCAGCGTCAGTGCCGTCATGGCCTCGATGTTGCGGCCCGACAGCATGACCCCCTTCGGCTTGCCGGTGGTGCCGCCGGTACCGGGAATCATCGCGAGATCGTCGATCGTCGCACGTTGATAGTGGTCGTCGGCGAGGCCGGCGAGCCAGCTGTCGAACGAGGGCGCGAAAGGCAACTCGGCATCGAGGCAGACGAGCGTGCGCAGCTTCGGCAGCTCTGCCCGCACCGCCTCGACCATCGGCGCGAAGCTCGAATGAAACAGCAGCAGGCTGCAGTCGAATTGGTCGAGGATGATTTTATTCTCGGCCGCCTCGTTGCGCGGGTTGATCGGGCACCAGACCGCACCGCCGCGGGAAATGCCGAACACGCATGCAAACGCGACCGGGTCGTTGCCGGAGAGGATTGCGACCTTCTCGCCGGGCGCGATGCCGGAGCGCGCGAGCCCGCGCGCGATGCGATAGCTGAGCTGTTGCACCTCGCGATAGCTGAGGTCGCGTCCATCCATGGTGAGGCACGGCGCGTCGGGGCCGAGCGAGGCACCCTTGTCGAGATAGTCGATGAAGCGCATGTTCGCTCCCGAAGCGGCAGCGGGTGACGCGGGGGACCGCGCCACCCGCGATTGACCTAATCGTGCACGGTCAGAACAGGCTTGCTGACGAGCCCGAAGCTGCGCAATTGTCCGAGCAGCTCGTGATGGCCGAACGCCTGGCAGCCGGAGGCGAAGCCCACGCGCTTGGGCGGCTGCTGCAGCAGGTGCGCCGCGGCATAGGCCTGCAGCAAGCCGGTCTGCTTGTAGTTGCTGTTGCCGTAGATGATGCAGTGCGCGCGCCCCAACGGGCCGGAGGCATGCACCGAATCCAGCGACTTGTTGACACGCGGGTTCTCGCGCGGCGGCATGGTGTTCATCACACCGGCGGCGGTCTGCGCCAACGCGGCGTAGCGGTCGTCAGGGTTCATGTCCTTGGTCGCCTGCAGCGCGGCGGCGACGATCTGCGGCACGCCCAGCATCAGCGCGCGGTTGAACACGCCGCCCAGCACCTTCACGTTGGCCACGCGCGGATCGCGCTTGAACCATACCGGGTGCGAGGTGCCGCCCCAGGGCAGCGCCAGCGCCAGCTCGTGCTGGCCGGGGATGGCGAGGTTGTAGAGGCCGGCATCGGGCTGATGCTCGACGTACTTGTTCTGCTCGAGGTAGTAGGCCTTGGCCATCGCGGCGTTGACCAAAATGGTCTGCGTCGATGCGATGGTCGGGCTGCCACCCCAGAACACGGCGATATCAAGCGTGTCGAGGCCAGGCGTCTCCAGGCACAGCTGCGCGGCGATCTCGCCGGTGGTGTACATCTGCGCGATGCCCGGCGCCAGCAGCAGGCCGGCATTAGCGAACTTCGTGCCCCACTCCTGCTCGAGCGTGATCAGCCAGTCCTGCTCGCCGGTGGTGTCGGTGTAGTGACACTTGGAAGCGAGGCAAGCCTGCACCACTTCGCCGCCGAATTTGGCGAAGGGACCCACGGTGTTGAGCACCACCGAGGCGCCGTTGAACAATTCAGTCAGCGCAGCCACGGTGTGCGGCACCTTAACCACCTCGTAGTCGGCGGTCTCGATGCCCGCTACATTCGACTTCATCGCGGCGTTGAGCTTCTCGTTGCTGCGGCCGGCGGCGATGAAGGGGATGTTGTATTCGCGCAAGTATTCACAGACCAGCCGGCCGGTATAGCCGGAAGCGCCATAGACGATGACGGGCTTCTTCTCGCTCATTGCGTTCCTCCGAAATGCTTGTTGTCGGCTTTGTCGTTACATGCCCATGCCGCCATCGACCGGCAGTCCGATGCCGGTGATGAAGCGCGCCTCGTTCGAGCACAGGAACACCGCGGCATCGCCGATGTCCGTGACCTCGGCGAGCCGGCCGAGCGGGGTTTGCTCCACCACCGAGCCGACCGCGGCGTTGACGTCAGCCGCGAGCCCGACCTTGACGATGTCGTTGGCGAGCTGCATGCCCATGTCGGTCGGGATCAGGCCCGGATAGATGCAGTTGACGCGCACGCCGAAACCAAGCTTGCCGGCTTCCATCGCTCCGACCCGCGTCATGCGGTCAACCGCGGATTTGGTGCCGGAGTAGACCGCGATGCTCGGGAAGGCGATCGTTGCCGCAACCGAGGCGATGTTGACGATGGCGCCGCCCTTGCCTGCGGGCCCGCCCGGGCGCATGGCACGGAAGGCGTGCTTCATGCCGAGCACGGTGCCAACGATATTGACGTCGCACATCCGCCGCGCGTCCTCGGCCTTGACCTCGGAGATCAGCGACGTGATCTCGATGCCGGCATTGTTGATCAGAATGTCGTAACCGCCGAGGGTTGCGACGGTCTTGGCAACCGCCCGCTCCCATTGCGCGTCGTCGGTGACGTCGAGCTGGACGAAGCCCGTGGCGACGTCTTCCTTCGCGATAGCGGCTGCGCTGGCGCGGCCGGTCTCTTCCAGGATGTCGGCGATCATGATCGAGGCGCCGGCTCGCGCCAACGCTTGCGCGATGGCCGCGCCGATTCCTCTAGCACCGCCGGTGACCAGGGCTTTCCTGCCTGCAAGGCTCTTCCCACTCATGACGCACTCCTCCGTTGCTGGTGATCGATTCGTGCTGCGCCATCAGGCGCGCACCAGGTCGATGGGCGCAGGCCTTTCGGCGGCACCCAGCGAAGCGTTCCTCCATGGTCGGACGTCTTGACGACTGTCCAAATTCTTGGTGCGAACCTCCGCCCGAATCTTGACACTTGTCAAGAACGAATTTGACAGTTGTCAAAGGAAGTGGTTGTGAGGGGATGGAGCATTCCGCGGTCGACGCGGTAGAAGTCCTTGAAAGAACGGGACTGAGGAAGGGACGAGATGGCGCGGCAGGTGACGGGAGCGGCCCGGCGTGTGGCAGATGCGGCCGAGGTGCTGCGCGACGAGAAGTTCAACGCGCGGCGCGTCGAGCTTGCCGAGGCCGCGCTCGAAACGCTTGGAGAGCTCGGCTTCGCACGCACCAGCCTGCGCGAAATCGCGCAGAACTCGGCATTCACGCACGGCGTGTTCCACTATTATTTCAGCGACAAGCTTGACCTGATCTGCTGCTGCGTCCGCCACTACAAGGCGAAGTGCGTGACGCGATATGACGAGGTCGTCGCGACAGCAACGAGCCGCGACGAACTGACGGAGGGGTTCCTCGCCAAGCTCGCAGCAACGCTGCAGAACGAAGCCCGGATGCACCGTCTTTGGTACGACTTGCGCTCGCAGGCGATGTTCGAGGCAGCGTTTCGCAAGGATGTACTCGAGATCGACAAGAGCCTGGAAGCGATGATCTGGCGCATCGCCTCCCGCTATGCCGAGCTCGGCGGCAAGCGGCCGGCGTCGTCGCCGGCCGCGCTCTATGCGCTGTTCGACGGTCTGTTCCAGAGTGCGCTGCTCAAGCACCTCGCGGGTGACAAGACGGCTGTTCCCGAACTGCTCGACGAAGTCCGGCGCCTGCTGCCGACGGTCTGCTGAAGCAAACGAGCGGCGCCAACGAAGCTCATATCGCTTTTGTGAAGCAGATTCGTTCTGAGGACGTGCCTGTTTTCATTTTGAGCTATGATGTTTCCGCACCGTCATTGCGAGCGCAGCGAAGCAATCCAGAATCTTTCCGCGGAAGCAGTCTGGATTGCTTCGCTGCGCTCGCAATGACGGAATGTGAGGCTACGGCGCCCAACTCACGTGTCCCGGACAAGTTGCAACGCGCACATAAGCGCGTTCACGCGCGTCTTCGACGCGCTATGGCGGCGCAGAGCCGGGACCCAGCGCCACACAGATGACGCTCGGCGGTGGGCCCCGGCTCTGCAGCGCACCGCTGAAGAAGCGCTGCGCTGCGTCCGGGGCACGAGAGAGGTATGATCAGGCCGCGGTCGCCGGCGGCAGCGCCAGCACCGAATAGATCGCCTGGGCGTCGCGCGAGGCGCGCAGCTTCTTGGCGATGTCCTGGTCGCGCAGCAGGCGGGCGATGCGGGCGAGCGCCTTGAGATGATCGGCGCCGGCGCCTTCGGGGGCGAGCAGCAGGAAGACGAGATCGACCGGCTGGCCGTCCATCGACTCGAAATCGATCGGGCGGTCGAGGCGCGCGAACAGGCCGAAGATCTTTTCCAGCTTGGGCAGCTTGCCGTGGGGAATGGCGACGCCGTAGCCGACCGCGGTGGTGCCGAGCTTTTCCCGTTGCAGCAGCACTTCGAACACGGCGCGCTCGTTCTGCCCAGTCAGCTCGGCAGCCTTGGCCGCGAGTTCCTGCAAGGCCTGCTTCTTGCTGTTGACCTTCAATGCCGGGAGAATCGCCTCGGGTGCGACCAGATCGGTAATCGGCATGGAGGGTTTCCGAGGTGAATTAAACCGTCAGGTTCCGAATTGGCCAGCTTGGGGAGAACCACGCCGGGCCGGCGTCAAGAAGGTGAAGCAAGAGGGGGACTTAGCCCCGGTCCTGATGTGGGGCGCTTCTACTCCAACGCAATCCCGGTGCCAACTCCTGCGTGCGGCTTTGCCCCGGTCATTGTTAAGGCCTGCGGATCGTACGGGGCCCGAATCCGGCCTTAACCGCCCACTTTGCCATCTGCCTTGCCTCCGGGCGGGTCGATCCAGCCCACATTGCCGTCGGCCCGGCGGTAAATGATGTTCACCCGGCCGCTGGATCCATGCTGGAATACCAGGCAGGGTGCCCCGCTGAGGTCGAGTTCCATGACGGCTTCGCTGACCGAGAGCTGCTTCAGGGAGGTGGTTGCCTCGGCGATGATCACCGGGCTGTAGCCGGTCACCTCATCCTCGTCCTCACCCTCGCCCGGCGCCTCCAGCACGTAGCTCGTGGCATCCATGGCGGCGAGCGCGGCGGAGGCGACATGGGCCTTGCGGGCCGAGCGGTCCTTGAGCCGGCTCTTGTAGCGCTTGAGCCGCTTCTCGATCATCACGAGGGCCTGGTCGGCGCTGGCATAGGCGTCCGCTGCGTTCGAATCGGCCTCCAGCGTGATTCCCGAATCGAGATGCAGCGCGCAATCGGTCCGGAAGCCGAAGCCATCCTTGCTCAGCGTGATGTGGCCGGAATAATTGCCGTCGAAATATTTGCGCAGGACCTCTTCGGTCCGGTCGGAGACGCGGCCGCGCAGGGCGTCACCGACGCTGACGCTCTTTCCCGAAATGCGGAGAGTCATGTGAACCTCACTTGGTTAGGTTCTTGTCTGCGCGTGATCCATGCAAAAAACCGCTGCACATTCTGCGCCAGCGCGGCCTTCCGGGTCCGGATCATGCGCACGCATGGATCGGTCTCGATGGGAGGGCGAGAGTAGCGCGATTTGGCGCCAGCGCAATCAGGCCGGCTCAGGGTTGCGCGAGCGATCGGACATTGCGGTAGAGAGGACGTTACCAAGAGCGCTCTGCTTGTCGCGGCGGCGTTGCACCGAGGATGGAATGCGCATGGCTTCGCGGTACTTCGCGACCGTGCGGCGGGCAATATCAATGCCCGAGGCGCGTAACCGTTCCACGATGGTATCATCCGACAGGATCGCGGCCGGCGCTTCCGAATCGATCAGCTGCTTGATGTGGTGGCGCACGGCTTCGGCCGAATGCGCCTCGCCGCCGTCGGCCGAGGCGATCGAGGCGGTGAAGAAATATTTCAGCTCGAACGTGCCGCGATTGGTCGCCATGTATTTGTTGGCGGTGACGCGCGACACCGTGGATTCATGCATCTGGATGGCGTCGGCGACGGCCTTCAGATTCAGCGGCCGCAGATGCGCGACGCCGTGGGTGAAGAAGCCGTCCTGCTGGCGCACGATCTCGGTTGCAACTTTGAGGATGGTGCGGGCGCGCTGGTCGAGCGCACGCACGAGCCAGGTGGCGTTCTGGAGCGCGTCGGTGAAATAGGACTTGTCGCCGTCCTTGCCGATCTTCTTCGACAACTCGGAATAGTAGGTCTGGTTGACCAGCACGCGCGGCAAGGTGTCGCTGTTGAGCTCGACATGCCAGCCGCCGTCAGGACCCGGGCGGACATAGACATCGGGCACCATGGTCTGCAAACGCGCCGAGCCGAACTTCATGCCGGGCTTGGGGTTGAGACGGCGGATCTCGCCGATCATGTCGGCGATGTCCTCGTCGTCGACGCCGCAAACCTTGCGCAAGCCCGCGATGTCGCGCTTGGCGAGAAGATCGAGATGCTCGACCAGCGCCTGCATCGCGGGATCGTAGCGGTCGAGCTCGCGGAGCTGGATCGCCAGGCATTCGCTCAAATTGCGCGCGCAGACGCCGGGCGGATCGAATTTTTGCAGCACGGCCAGGACGTCCTCGACGTCGGCTTGCGAGGCGCCAAGCCGCTCGGCTGCCTGGCCGAGATCCGGCGGCAGATAGCCGGCCTCGTCGACGAGATCGATCAGGTACTGGCCGATCATGCGCTGCGCGGGTGCGGTGAATGCGACCGAGAGCTGTTCGGCGAGATGGTCGCCGAGCGTGACCTCGGCGGCGACGAACGCCTCGAGATTGTAGTCCTCGTCGCCGGAGGCGCCGCCGCCCCATTCCGTGTAGGTGGTCGGCGCCGCGTCCTGGGCGTTGCGCGCCGCGGCCTCGGCCGGCTCCTCGGAGAAGACGTTGTCCAGGCCCGTGTCCAGGGTCTGCTCGATCTCGGCGCGGGTGCCGAGATCCTTGCTCATCCATTCTTCCTGGCCCGGCTCGAACGCCTCGCCCGGACCGCCGCCGGGCTCGTCATTGTGGCCGCCGTCGGAATCGCTGAACTGGCCGGCCTCGGCCGGGGCTTCGCCGCCGGGGGCCTCGTCATTGGCCCGTTCCAGCAGCGGATTACGCTCGAGTTCCTCTTCCACGAAGGTCGTGAGATCGAGATTGGACAATTGCAGCAGCTTGATCGCCTGCATCAGCTGCGGCGTCATAACCAGCGACTGCGATTGCCGGAACTCTAATCTCTGCGTGAGCGCCATGAAGCAAGAACCGATCCCAAAAAGTTGGTCCGATTTTTGCTTATCCTAGTCCGAGCCCGATGTACACGCCTTGACGTAACGCAAAAAAAGGCTAGAGGCGGAATTCCTCGCCAAGGTAAAGCCGGCGAACGTCCGGATCGGCGACGATCTCATCCGGGCTGCCCTCGGTCAAGATTTCCCCGGCATAGACGATATAGGCACGATCGGTGAGGCCGAGCGTCTCGCGCACATTGTGGTCGGTGATGAGCACGCCGATTCCGCGATTGGTGAGATGGCGGACGAGATCCTGGATGTCGCCGACCGCGATCGGATCGATGCCCGCGAAGGGCTCGTCGAGCAGCATGTAGTTCGGACGCGTCGCCAGCGCGCGCGCGATCTCGACGCGGCGCCGCTCGCCGCCGGACAATGCGATCGACGGCGATTTGCGCAGGCGCGTGATGTTGAATTCGTCGAGCAGCGAGTCGAGCTGCTGCTCGCGCTTCTTGCGCGAGGGCTCGACCACTTCGAGCACGGCGCGGATGTTCTGCTCGACGGTGAGGCCGCGGAAGATCGAGGCTTCCTGCGGCAGATAACCGATGCCGAGCCGCGCTCGCTGATACATCGGCAGCTTGGTGACGTCGTGGCCGTCGAGCTCGATCGCGCCGCGATCGGCCTTGATCAGGCCGGTGATCATGTAGAACACGGTGGTCTTGCCGGCGCCGTTCGGGCCGAGCAGGCCGACCGCCTCGCCCCGGCGCACATAGATGCTGACGCCGCGCACCACCTGGCGGCTGCCGAAGGCCTTTTCCACGCTATGCACAGCCAGGAAGCCCGGCCGCTTCAGAAGCTGCGGCCCGCCGGCGCCGTTCGGCCTGCCGGCCGCCCTGACGGGGTGAACCGCCTGGGCCCGCGGCGGCTCGGCTTGATAGTCGGCCGGGAAGTCGGCTTGATAATCGCCTTGGAACTGGTCGGGCGCATGCAGCGGCTGGTCCCGCGCGATCGGCGGCGCATCCCGCACCGGGCTGGGCACCAGCCCGCCGACGCTGTCACCGAGTGTGGTGATGTCCCCACGTGCAAATCCTGGCCGGCCGCGCTTGGCGGGGCGCCGACGGAACATGCTGAAAAGATCGACCATCCCCGCCTTCTAGCCTCGCGCAGTTTCTTGCGCGGTCTACGCGCGATCTGCCGCACCGGCGTTACGATTCGCCGGCGCAACATGAGTGAAGGGATGTCTCATGCCCAGTGAAACACGCCCGATAAGCGGCGGACCCCGCTTCGAAAGCCCTGCGCGCTAGATACAGTCTCGCCGGGCAAGCTTCAACCTCGGATCGGGAGCGTCCGACACAAGCTATTGAGTTTGCTTCGGTTTAGTTGCGCCGGGCAATTGCAGGGGCGACGCCGCGCCGGGCTTGCCGCCCTGCCCGCCCTGGCCACAATCATTGCCGCCGCCCTGCGGCAGCAGGGCCTGAACCCTGCCATTGTCGGATTCCACACGCGACACGCCCGTCGTCATGTCGACCATCAGACGGTCGCCGCGCAGCACGTTCTTGCACTGCGTCAGGACCACCTGGCCCGTACCGCCGAGCATGGTGATGAGGTTGGTCTTGGTGTCGAACACGGCGGTGTCGCCGGTGACCACCTGGTCCTTCTGGGTGACCACGACATTGCCGCGCGCCTCCAGCCGCTTGATCGAGGAGCTGCCGCCCGGGCCCGGCGTCGCCGACTGCATCGGCGCCGACTTCGCGCCCTTGGCCGCCGCGGGCTGCGGCGTGGCGGGCTTGTCGCCGCCGGATTCGTAGAACACCACCAGCGTCTTCGAGGTCATGGTGGTGTCGCCCTGCACGACCTTCACGTTGCCGGCGAAGGTGGCTTCCTTCTTCTTGTCGCGCATCTCGAGCGAAGCGGCCTCGATCTGGATCGGCTGATCGCGGTTCTGCGAGAAGCCCTGCATCGCGTTCGGCACGCCCTGCATCGTGCTCTGTGCGATGGCCGCGCCCGTTGCAATCAGCGCGACGCCGACGGCCAACGCGGCCGCACCGATGACGGCGCACCTTTTGCTGTCGTTGCGCGAAAAAAACCTGATCATGAAAATCACTTTGAATTGGCGGACTTGTTCTGCGGCGAACGTGTCTTCACCGGCGGCGCCGGCTCGGCCGGTGCAGGCTGAGCAACGGCAGGGTCATCCAGCTTGTCCAGATGCATCACCACGTTGCCCTCGAAGCGGATGAGATCGCCGCCTTCCGTGATGCGCAGCCGATCCGCCGTCAGCGTGCCGTTGGTCAGCTTGACGTCGACGCGTTCGTCCGACGAGACCGTGCCCTTGTTCATGTCGACGAAGGCGGAGTTCAGCCGCGCCTCATAGCCGGTCGAGGTGCGAAGAAAGATGTCCTTGTGCAGGTCGAGCTGCTGCTGCTTGTTGTCGAAGCGGCCGGTACGGGCATCGAGGAACAGGGTCGACTGGTCCTCCATCAGCACTTTCGCACGCAGATCCTTGAGGTCGACATGGTCGGGGTCGGTGATGTCCTGCGTTGCCGTCTTGGCCCAGAGCTCGTAGGGCCGCTGGTCCGGCGTGAAGCCGGACATATGCGGCGATTCCATCGTGATCTTGGTGCCCGACACCACCATGTTTCCGGAATCGAGCGGCAGCTTCGGCAGCAGCATGCGAAATGGATTGAAGACCGAGACGCCGACAATGGCGGCCAGGGACAACAGCACCGCACCCGGGACCGCGACGCGCAGAATCCGGACCAGACGGCTATGGCGCGCCGCGCTGGCAAACTTCGCCGCGAGCGCGGCGTCGTAGGTGGGATTCTGGGCCGAATTCACCTGGGCTCCTGAGGTGTCGCTCGCCTTGTCCGGTCAAGTGCGCGCCATTGTACCCGGCGCCGCCTGAATATGCAGCCTCGGACAGGCCGATACGAAAGTGTCCGAAACGGGGCGATTGGCCCAACCTAGCCGCCGGTTGAGGTGTCAGGAATGCGCGAAAATGTCCTCTTCCTGCCAGCCCTGGAGGTCGAGCAAGGCGCGGGTCGGCAGGAAGTCGAAACAGGCCTTGGCCAGCGCCGTGCGCCCCTCCCGCACCAGCATGGCGTCGAGCCGCTCGCGCAGGGCATGGAGGTGCAGCACGTCGGAGGCGGCATAGGCGAGCTGCGGCTCGGTCAGGCTGTCGGAGCCCCAGTCGCTGGATTGCTGCTGCTTGGAGAGGTCGACATTGAGCACCTCGCGCACGAGGTCCTTGAGGCCGTGGCGGTCGGTATAGGTGCGGGTCAGGCGGGAGGCGATCTTGGTGCAGTAGATCGGCCCGGTCATGACGCCGAAGCTCTGGTACAGCACGGCGACGTCGAACCGCGCGAAGTGGAAGATCTTCGTGATGGCGGGATTGGCCAAGAGCGCCTTCAGGTTCGGCGCGTCGGTGTGGCCCTTGGGGATCTGCACGACGTCGGCACTGCCGTCGCCGGGCGAGAGCTGCACCACGCAGAGCCGGTCGCGGTGCGGGTTCAGCCCCATGGTCTCGGTGTCGATCGCCACCGCTCCGGTGTAGCGGGACAGGTCGGGCAGGTCGCCGCGGTGCAGGCGTACGGTCATGGCGTTTCAAAACCTCGGGTCGAATCGGTCTGTCGACACAATAGGCTAATTCGGATGGCCCGCGATGTAGCCATTGCGGGCCGTCCGCGCAACCGCGGTCATGCCCACATAGGCCCGGGCGGATCGCCGCCGTGCATCTCGCGGCCGGTGCGCGGCACCCGATCAAGGTTGCGAACGGAATTGGACGGTTTCTAGCTCCCCGGGCTGTTGCATGGATCCCACAACCCGGCGCGAGCTTCACGGTCCGGCAGAACTTGCGTCATGCGCCCCGTGAAAATCGTCGCGGCCCACCCCATCTGTGGCCGGTCCCCCGCGCCCTTGCCCGCTCGCCACCAACAGGATGTCATGACCGAACAGACGCTCGCTGCGCCTATCGACGATCAACAGGACCGCCCGCGCGGCTTTTCGCGCTACCAGTCCCTCCTCATCGCGCTGCTCGCGTTCACGCAGTTCACGATCATCCTCGACTTCATCATCATGTCGCCGCTCGGCGCCATCCTGATGCCCGCGCTCGACATCACGGCCACCCAATTCGGCATCGCGGTGTCGGCCTACGCGTTCAGCGCGGGACTGTCGGGCATCCTGGCCGCCGGCTTTGCCGATCGCTTCGATCGCAAGCGCATCTTGCTGTTCTTCTATGTCGGCTTCACCCTCGGGACCCTGCTCTGCGCAATGGCGCAGACTTACCACGTGCTGCTGCTCGGCAGGATCGTGACCGGATTGTTCGGCGGCGTGATCGGCTCGGTGGTGCTTGCCATCATCACCGACCTGTTTCCGTTGCACTTGCGCGGCCGCGTGATGGGATTCGTCCAGACTGCGTTCGCCGCGAGCCAGGTGCTCGGCATTCCGGCCGGGCTGTTTCTCGCCAATCACTGGAACTGGCACGTCTGCTTCGCTGCGATCGTCGGCCTGTCGATCGCAGCGATCGCCATCATCGCCTTCGCCATGGAGCCGGTCGACGCGCATCTGCGGCTGAAGCAGGACAGGAACCCATTCCACCATCTGATCGCGACCGTCGGACAGCCGCGTTACACGCTGGCCTTCGCGGTGACGACATTGCTGGCGACGGGCGGGTACATGCTGATGCCGTTCTCCAGCGCCTACACCGTGAACAATCTCGGCATCGACATGCTGCATCTGCCGACGATCTATCTCGTCTCCGGCCTGTTCAGCATCGTCACGGGACCGCTGGTCGGCCGGGCGAGCGACGCGTTCGGCAAATACCCGACCTTTGTCTTCGGCAGCGTGGTGTCGGTGATCATGGTGCTGATCTACACCCATCTCGGCCACGTCTCGCTCGCGACCGCGATCCTCGTCAACGTCCTGATGTTCGTCGGCATCTTCTCGCGCATGATCCCGTCGCAGGCGCTGATGTCGGCGATCCCCGACCCCAGCCAGCGCGGCTCGTTCAGCGCGATCAGCGCCTCGCTCCAGCAGCTCTCCGGCGGGCTCGGTTCGGCGCTCGCCGGCGCGATCATCGCGCAAGCGCCCGACGGCTCGCTGATCCATTTCGACCGGATCGGCTACGTCGTCGTCGCGTCCGCGATGGTGTCGCTGGTCGCGATGTACTTTGTGCAGAAGGCGGTGGCGGAGAGGGCGGGGAGAAGGGTGGTCTGAGGGCGGGCCTGCGGATTTGTCCCGCTAACGATCTTCGCGACGGCGAAGCAGATCGGGAGCAGCCCCATTTTGGGGCCACATGCCGCAAAATGGTGCCCAGGAAAGGACTCGAACCTTCACGGCCGTTAAGCCACTGGCACCTGAAGCCAGCGCGTCTACCAATTCCACCACCTGGGCATGCCGGTTTGGGGCACGGAGGCGGTTACTAAGGTTCGGTGACGCGCTTGTCAAATCATGAGTAGGGATGCGGATTGCGCATCGCAAACCGGCCCGATACAAGCCTCGTCAGGCGCACTCTCCCTCAGGAATAGATCCCCATGGCATCGAATCTGGAAACTCTCGTCACGGTTTTCGGCGGATCGGGGTTTTTGGGCCGGAATGTCGTCCGGGCGCTGTGCAAGCGCGATTACCGGGTCCGGGTCGCGGTGCGGCGGCCGGAACTGGCTGGATACCTCCAGCCCTCCGGCAAGGTCGGGCAGGTCCATGTGGTGCAGGCCAATCTGCGCTACCCGGCCTCGGTCGAGGCGGCGCTGCGTGATTCGGATGTCGTGATCAACCTGGTCGGCATCCTCGCCGAGGGTGGCAAACAGAGCTTCGACGCGGTCCAGGCCAAGGGCGCCGAGACCGTCGCCAAGGCGGCGGCCGCCGCGGGGGCCCGCCTGGTGCATGTCTCGGCGATCGGCGCCGACGCGGAATCGCCCTCGCGCTACGCCAAGGCCAAGGCGGCCGGCGAGGCGGCGGTCCTGGCCGCAGTGCCCTCGGCCACGATCTTCCGCCCCTCCGTGATGTTCGGCCCCGAGGACCAGTTCACCAACCGCTTTGCGGCGCTGGCCCGGATGTCGCCGGTGCTGCCGCTGATCGGCGAGAGGACCCGGATGCAGCCGGTCTATGTCGGCGACGTCGCCACCGCGATCGCGGATGCGGTCGACGGCAAGGCCAAGGCGGGCGCGACCTACGAGCTCGGCGGGCCGGAGGTGCTGACCATGCGCGAGATCATCGAGGCCATCCTCGAGATCACCGCTCGCAAGCCGATGCTGGTGCCGCTGCCGTTCGGACTTGCCCGCTTCCAGGCCAACTTCCTGCAATTCGCGCCGGGCGCGTTCAAGCTGACGCCCGACCAGGTCACGCTGCTCGCGCGCGACAATGTCGTGTCGGATGCAGCGAAGGCGGCTGGGCTGACGCTGGAAGGCCTCGGCATCACGGCGGATTCGCTGGAGGCGATCGCTCCGCAATATCTCTGGCGCTTCCGCGCCGCCGGGCAGTTCCAGCGCATGAGCATTTGAGCCCCGCTTAGGCCGCGGGCCCGGTTAACCTCTCCGGCTTGCGGGCAGGGCTATCGCATATGACTTTTGGCAACCCCTGACTGCGCGCCTCGTCCTTCGAGACGACCGCTCCGCGGTCTCCTCAGGATGAGGCTAAGCAGCGCCGTGCCGTTGAAACTGCTGCCACGCATTCCGTCCTCATCCCGAGGAGCCCGCCTAAAGCGGGCGTCTCGAAGGATGGCCGCAGGAACCTCTCTCAAATGCGATTCCCCTGCGTCTGCGGGAGAGGGAGCGCAGCCTCGCCGGAGCCGGCTTCAAAACTTCAGCAGCGCCCTAGCGCCCCAATGCCAGCGCGATCAGGCCGAGCGTGCCGACGATGACGCGCCACCAGGCGAACACCACGAAGCCGTGGCGGGTGACGTATGTCAAAAACGTCTTCACCACGATGATCGCGGTGATGAACGACACCACGAAGCCGATCGCGACGATGCCCATGTGGTCCATCGTCATCTCGGAGCGGTTCTTGTAGAAGTCGTAGGCGAACGCGCCGATCATGGTGGGGATCGCGAGGAAGAACGAGAACTCCGCCGCCGCGCGCTTGTCCGCACCAAGCAGCATGGCGGCGACGATGCTGGCACCGGAGCGCGACACGCCCGGGATCATCGCCACGCACTGTGCGATGCCGATATAGAGATACATCAGCAGCGGAAACCGGGTGGCGTCGTGCTCGCGCGGCTTGAGGTCGAGCTTGTCGACCCAGAGCAGGATGGCGCCGCCGACGATCAGCGTGAAGCACACGACCCACGGATTGAACAGCACGCTCTTGATGTACTTGCCGGCGACGAGGCCGACCACGACAGCCGGCAGGAACGCCACCAGCACGCCGATCACGAAACGGCGCGAATAGGTGTCGCCCGTGAAGAAGCCGATCACGACGTCCCAGAGCTTCCTAAAGTAGAGCCCGACGATCGCGAGGATCGCACCTAACTGGATCAGAACCGTAAACGAATCCCAGAAGGCGCCTTCGCCGAGATGGAAGAAGCGCTCCGCAAGCAGCAGGTGGCCGGTCGAGGAAACGGGAAGGAACTCGGTCACACCCTCGATGATGCCGAGGATCACTGCCCGTATTGCATCTGACATATTTACGGTCCATTTCCGCTGGAAAAGCGGGATTCTTCTCGCCTATTCGTCCCCATGCTGCAATCGCAAAATACGATCATCACGGTCTTGCTTCGCGGTTTTGAAGGACTAGTGTGGCGCCGCACAAACATTGATGGATTCTTAAGCACCATCAAATAGTCAAAGGCTTCATGTTTACGCTGTTTCATCATCCGTTCTGTCCGCATTCGCGCTTCATCCGTCTGATCGTGGGCGAATACGGGCTCGACCTGAAACTGGTCGAAGAGCGCAGCTGGGAACGGCGCGAGGCATTCCTGCTGCTCAATGCCGCCGGCACCACGCCGGTCCTGGTGGACGAGGAACAGCCGCCGATACCGGGCGCGGCGATCATCGCCGAATATGTCGACGAGGCCTATGGCGCCGGGATGGGACCCAAGCGCCTGATGCCGGAGACGCTTGGCGAGCGCGTCGAGGTGCGCCGGCTGATGGCCTGGTTCAACGAGAAGTTCTTCGAGGAGGTCTCGCACCCTCTCGTCACCGAGCGGATCTACAAGCGCTTCATGAGCGAGGACAGCGGCGGCGGTGCGCCTTCGGCCGACGTGATGCGCGCGGCCAAGGCGAATGTGCGCTATCATCTGGCCTATATCGGCTGGCTGGCGCAGACGCGTAACTTCCTCGCCGGCGACCGGCTCACCTACGCGGATCTCGCCGCCGCGGCGCATCTCTCGGCGATCGACTATCTGGGCGACGTGCCATGGAGCGAGGACGACGCAGCAAAGGCGTGGTACGCGCGGGTGAAATCCCGCCCGTCGTTCCGCCCGCTGCTGAGCGAATGGCTGGCCGGCGTGCCGGCGTCGCGGACCTATGTGGACCTGGATTTCTGAGCTCGGCCGAGCTGTCTGAACTGAAGACGAAGTTGACGACCGAGGCAAAGGCGCTCGGCTTCGACTGCATCGGCGTGACGGAGCCCGGCTCGATCGAGACTGCCGGAAAGCACTTCCTCGAATTCATCGCCTCGGGCGGCCATGGCGACATGGACTGGCTCGCAGCGCAGCCGGAGCGCCGCGTCGATCCGCGCGGGCTGTGGCAGGACGTGCGCAGCGTGATCATGCTCGGCGTCAACTACGGTCCCGACGCCGATCCGCTCGCGATCCTCGAGCAGCGCACACGCGCTGCGATCTCGGTCTATGCGCAGGGCGACGACTATCACGATTTGATCAAGAAGCGCCTGAAGGCGCTGGCGCGCTGGCTGGTCGCGACCGCGCCGTCGGAAGTGAAGGTGTTCGTCGATACCGCCGCGGTGATGGAGAAGCCGCTGGCGCAGGCCGCGCATCTGGGCTGGCAGGGCAAGCACACCAATCTCGTCTCGCGCGAGTTCGGCTCATGGCTGTTTCTCGGCGCGATCTACACCACGCTCGACTTGCCGCGCGACGCTGCCGAGATCGATCATTGCGGCTCGTGCCGGGCCTGTCTCGACATCTGCCCGACCGCGGCGTTCCCCGCGCCCTACAAGCTCGATGCACGCCGCTGCATCTCGTATCTCACCATCGAGAACAAGGGACCGGTCCCGCGCGAATTTCGCAAGGCGATCGGCAACCGCATCTATGGCTGCGACGATTGCCTTGCCGCCTGCCCCTGGAACAAGTTCGCGCAAGCGGGACGCGAGGCCAGGCTCGCCGCGCGCGACGAACTGCGTGCACCGGGCCTTGCCGAATTGGCGCGGCTCGATGATGCGGCGTTTCGTGCGCTGTTCACGAAGTCGCCGGTGAAGCGCATCGGCCGTGACCGCTTCTTGCGCAATGTGCTGATCGCGATCGGCAACTCGAGCGAGGTGGCGCTCGCGGAGGAGGCGCGGCGATTGCTGGGTGATGAGAGCGCGCTTGTGCGTGGCGCGGCGGTGTGGGCGCTAGGGCAGTTGATGTCGGGCAGCGCGTTCGATGCGATGAAGTCTGCCGCGATGAGCACAGAGCGCGACGAAAGTGTGCGTCAGGAGTGGGACCTCGTCTCCTAATCCTCGGTGTCATGCCCCGCGAAGGCGGGGCATCCAGTACGCCGCGGCCTCTCGATTCAATCGCTACCGCCTCGGAGTACTGGATCGCCCGGTCAAGCCGGGCGATGACACCGTTTTTGTGGCCACGGTGCACCAATCTCCCCACCCTTGATTTCCCCGCGCGTTCCTTCAAGCTCGCGCGCCATGACAAACATGCCTTTCTTCACCCACGACGGCGATACTTTCCGTCCGACGGAAGTTGCCAATGGTCCGTGGGATCCGAAATCGCTGCACGGACGCGTCATCGTCGGCCTGCTCGGCTTCGCCATCGAGGAGCGCCACTCCGGCCCCGAATTCGTGCCGGCGCGGCTCACCGTCGACATGTTTCGGCTGCCGACGATCGACAAGCCGATCGAAGTGACGACGCGGCTGGTGCGCGACGGACTGCGCATCCGGGTGGTCGAGGCGGAGTTCGTCTCCGGCGGCGTCAGCATGGCGCGCGCCTCGTGTCAGCTGCTGCGCAAAACGCAGAATCCCGACGGCAATGTCTGGTCGCCGCCGAACTGGGACGTGCCGAAGCCATCAGACATTCCCAAGCCGACTGATCCCAGGCTCGGCATGCACGGCAAATGGACGACGCGGCCGATCGTCGGCCATATGGGCTCGCTCGGACCGCGCCGGCTCTGGATGAGCGAGGTGCGCGAGCTCGTTGCCGGCGTACCGATGACGCCGTTCGTCCATGTTGCTGTTGGCGCCGATTTCGCGAGCCCGTTCGCGAATGCCGGCGACAAGGGGCTCGGCTACATCAACAGCGACGTGACGATCTATCTGCACCGCCTGCCGGTGACGAACTGGATCGGCTTCGATGTGGTGAACCATCACGCCACCGACGGTGTCGCGATCGGCGAATGCTGGCTCTACGACGAACAGGGCCCGATCGGCACGGCCACCGTCGCCGCGCTGGCGCAGCGCAAGCCGATGGCGAACCCGTCGAAGCGGTAGGGGCGCCCGTCTCTCTCCTCTCGTCATTCCGGGGCGCGCCACTTGGCGCGAGCCCGGAATCCATACTCCCGATCGTGGTTATGGATTCCGGGCTCGCGACTTCGTCGCGCCCCGGAATGACGAGGGGAGAGAGCTACGCCAGATGCCGCGTCATCTCCGGCCGCGCCTTCAGCTCCGCGCCCTGCTTGGCGACGATCTTGGCAATCCGCTCCGGCGCAAATTTCAAATCGACAAACGCCGGCGCGGTGTTGGCGACCTCGTGATAGCCAGCGATCTTGCCGTCCTTCAGCGTCATGATCGCAACGCCCTCGAACATCGCCCGCGCGCCGTTCGCCTCCGGCAAGGTCGAACGATAGCTGAAGGCGTAGCGCGCGTAGAGCGTGGTGTCGTTGGTGACGGGATCGTGCATGTCCCAGCGGAAATCGGTCGCCGTGCGATAGAACCAGTCGTCGATCATCGCGGCGATCTTCTCGCGGCCGACGAAGGCGCCGTAGAAGACGTCGTGATAGACGCCGTCCTCGGTGAAGAGGTCGGCGAACGCGCGGCCGTTGCGCTGCTCGACGGCATCGCAGAAGGCGCGCAGCATGGCTGTGGTGGTTGTCACAATGCCTCCCAGTGTTCTTCTTTCCCTCTCCCCTTGTGGGAGAGGGTGGATCAATCGCGCTTCGCGCGATTGAGACGGGTGAGGGGTCTGTCTCCGAGAGTACCCATCTCGATTAGAGCTCGCGGAGACAACCCCTCATCCGGCGCTTCGCGCCACCTTCTCCCACAAGGGGAGAAGGAAAAAACACCTCACCCGATCTCGGCCACCGCGGCAAGAATGCGCGCGATGTCTTGCGGGCGCGAGAGGCGGTGGTCGCCGTCCTGGATCATGGTCAGCACGACGTCGTCGGCCGGCAGGCGGTGCGTCAGCGCGAAGGCGTGCTGCCAGGGCACATCCGGGTCCTGCGCGCCTTGCAGGATGCGAACAGGGCAGCCGAGATCGATGGCGCTGCCGAGCACGAGATGGTTGCGGCCCTCCTCGATCAGATTGCGCGTGATCGGATAGGGCGAGCCGTCGCCATACTCGGATGGCCGCAGCCAGACGCCCTTGGTCTCGATCTCCTTCTTCACCGCAGCCGGAAAATTCTTCCACATCAGCTCCTCGGTGAAGTCGGGCGCCGGCGCGATCAGCACGAGGCCGGCGAGCGACGCCTTGGCTTGCTGGTTCTCCTGCTGGTTCGCTTGCTGATCCTCCTGGCGCTTCCTGATCTCGCGCGCGAGCAGCAGCGCCATCCAGCCGCCCATGGAGGAGCCGATCAGGATCTGCGGGCCGTCGCAGAACCGCTCGAACACCGCGACGCTCTCCTCCAGCCAGCGCCCGATGGTTCCGTCGGCGAAATCACCGCCAGATTCGCCGTGGCCGGAATAGTCGAACCGGACCGCGGCGCGGCCGTGGTCGCTGGCCCAGGCGTCCAGCGCCAGCGCCTTGCTGCCCTGCATGTCCGATTTGAACCCGCCGAGCCAAACGAGGCCGGGGCCCTTTCCGGCGCGGCAGCGTACCGCGATCCTGCGCGCGGACGCGCCCTCGCCCACATCGATGAAATCGAGCACGGTATCGGGAATTGCATCGGTCATGGAACGTTTACTCTGGCTGTGCGGTTTGAGCTGTCTGGGCGCGTTCCGTGGCACCGCCGGACATCGGTATTGGCCCTTTGGGACGCTTGCGGAACAGGGGCAAGGTGTCTATGTCGGTCAGCGTGCCGCCAGGCGTGACCAAAATGCCTCGCATTTAACGGTTTTTCGCTTCGCGTACGCGACTTGCTTGCCGGCAAACGCATCTTCCTTCAAGATAGCCGCTTCTTTCACAACTTTGGAGAACCACCCATTCGCCGTCCTAATAAAGCTCCGCCCGCTGCCAGCAAAGACGGGCCGCGCATCAATGATGATATTCGCAATGCGCAGATCCAGCTGATCGATCAGACCGGTGACAATAAAGGCACGGTCGAGACCGTCATCGCCATCAAGATGGCCCAGGAAGCTGGCATGGATCTGGTCGAGATTTCGCCGAATACCAGCCCTCCCGTCTGCAAGATCATGGACTACGGGAAGTACAAGTATTCCGCTCAGAAGAAAGCCGCCGAAGCCCGCAAGCGGCAGAAGACCGTCGAGATCAAGGAGATCAAGCTCCGCCCGATGATCGACGATCATGATTACGACGTGAAGATGCGCGCGATGCAGCGGTTCTTCGAAGAGGGCGACAAGGTCAAGATCACGCTGCGCTATCGCGGCCGCGAAATGGCGCACCAGGAGATCGGCACCAAGCTTCTGGACAAGATCAAGACCGACGTCGCCGAGCTCGCCAAGGTCGAGCAGGACGCGCGGTTCGAAGGCCGCCAGGTGGTCATGGTGCTGGCGCCGCGCTGACGCCGGTTATTTGGAATTGAGAGTTAACGGCCCGTCCGGTTCTCCGGCGGGCCGTTTGTGTGTCAGCTCCGCGTCGCCTGCCAGGTGCCGCTGCAGCGGTCGCCGAAAATGATGCCGCTCCACGAGCCGGAGCCGTTCACGCCGGCAAGCCGGCCGCCGCCGCTGGCATGGGACGCGCCGACCGAGACATTGACCGCCACAGTGCCGGAGCGCTTGACCCTGCCCGAGACCCGGCCGCCGCCGGCGGACGAGACGCGGCTGCCGGTCACGGTGAAGGGGACGCGGTAGCCTGAGCTGCAATTGCCGCGGCTGGTGGCGAAGGTGACGTTCCAGATGCCGTCATAGCGGCCGGCGCGGGCATCGGCGGTGGACGGCAGCGCGGCGGCGGCGAGCACGGCAAGCAGCGCCAGGCGGCGCGGGTGGGCAAGTTGCGGGACAAATTGCGGGAAATGGGCCATTTTGGTCCTTCCTCCAGGCGACACGGCCTGGACGATGAGGGTGGCAACTCCGGATAGTCGGCGGGCGGGTTTTGGCGGTTCATCGTTGCCAATTGGCTGCCGCTCTGGCATAAGCCCAGCCTTCATCGCCCGGCTGATTAAGGGCTGCCGTGGCGGTGTCCGTGCGGGTTTCGCGCTTGTTCGTAGAAACCTGAGCACAATCAACGCTCTAACGAGCATTTTTGACGGCCAGCCGCCTTCGCGGGCGGATTTCCGTGGCCATTAGGAGAGCCAAATGCCCAAGCTGAAGACCAAATCGGGCGCCAAAAAGCGCTTCAAGGTGACTGCCACCGGCAAAGTGATGCACGCCCAGCGCGGCAAGCGTCACGGCATGATCAAGCGGACGAAGAAGCAGATCCGTCAGCTTCGCGGCACCCGCGTGCTGTTCAAGACCGACGGCGACAACGTCAAGAAGTACTTCTTGCCGAACGCCTGATCGCGTCCACGATCACTGCCACCTCAGCCGCGCCTCGCGCGGCGATCCGAAAACCAAGTCATCTCTGAAGGAATTTTGTCATGTCTCGCGTCAAACGCGGTGTGACCGCCCACGCCAAGCACAAGAAAGTCTACAAGGCCGCCAAGGGTTTCTACGGCCGCCGCAAGAACACCATCCGCGCCGCCAAGCCGGCCGTCGAGAAGGCCCAGCAGTACGCCTTCCGCGACCGCAAGCGCAAGAAGCGGACGTTCCGCGCACTCTGGATCCAGCGCCTCAACGCCGCTGTGCGTCCGTTCGGCCTGACCTACAGCCGATTTATCGACGGTCTCGCCAAGTCGGGTATCACCGTGGACCGCAAGGTGCTGTCGGATCTCGCGATCAACGAGCCCGCGTCGTTCCAGGCGATCGCCGAGAAGGCCAAGGCAGCGCTGGCCGCCTAAAAGGCTGCGCTGTCAGCCTGACAAGGCCAACGCTAGCGGGCCTTCTGGCCCGCAGCCGTCAGCGCGCGTTGCGAGTAACGCTGGGCGACCTCCGCCCGGCAGAATGCCGTAAACGAGAGATACATTGTGCCGGACTTGTTCCGGTACTTGACGTCGCACGCGTGCATCTCGCTTTTGTACGCCTGCGTCTGCACGACACTGAGGCCGGGCTTGAAGTCCGCCTCGCATTTCTTTTCGACGGCGGCGCCGAGCTGGACATCGCCGCTCGCGGTCAGTTGGCAATCCTGAAACACCTTCATCGCGCTTTCGCAGCCCTTCTGCGCACTGATGGTGTCGACGACCTCGTCCAGCGTCATGGATTTCTCCATGCAGACCATGGCGCGCGCCGGGGTGCCGGCGACCGATAGAGCGACGGCCAGGACGGCCAGGCAGCATTTCGAAAGCATCGCAAAAGTCTCCTCGTATCCTCCCTTGGTGCCGGGGCCCCGTGCGAGGTTCAACCCAGCTGGTCGAGAGCGCGAAATGACCGGCTTTTTGCTTGACGTTACGCCCTTCGGGCGGCGACAACCCAGCCGAATTTGGCAGCAAGGATTTGACTGTGTCCGACCTCGCAACGCTTGAAACATCCATCCTCGACCAGATCGCCGCCGCCGGCGACGAAGCCGCCCTCGAAGCGGTGCGCGTCGCAGCCCTCGGCAAGAAGGGCTCGATCTCGGCGCTGCTCGCCACGCTCGGCAAGATGTCGCCCGACGAGCGCAAGACGCAGGGCGCGGCGATCAATCAGGCCAAGGACAAGGTCACCGAGGCGCTCGGCACGCGGCGCGACGTTTTGAAGTCGGCGGCGCTCGATACGCGGCTCGCGTCCGAAACCATCGACGTGACGCTGCCGCTGCGTGACCCGCAGGCCGAGGCCGGCCGCATCCATCCGCTGAGCCAGGTCTGGGACGAGCTGACCACGATCTTCGCCGACATGGGCTTCTCGGTCGCCGAAGGCCCCGATATCGAGACCGACGATTACAACTTCACCAAGCTGAACTTCCCGGAAGGCCATCCCGCGCGCGAGATGCACGACACCTTCTTCTTCCATCCGAAGGAGGACGGCTCGCGCATGCTGCTGCGGACCCACACCTCGCCGGTGCAGGTGCGCACCATGCTGAGCCAGAAGCCGCCGATCCGCGTGATCTGCCCGGGCCGCACCTATCGCATCGATTCGGACGCGACCCACACGCCGCAATTCCACCAGGTCGAAGGGCTCGTCATCGACAAGCACTCGCATCTCGGCCACCTCAAATGGATCCTGCACGAGTTCTGCAAGGCGTTCTTCGAGGTCGACCACATCAACATGCGCTTCCGCCCGTCGTTCTTCCCGTTCACCGAGCCGTCGCTGGAAGTCGATATCCAGTGCCGTCGCGACAAGGGCGAGATCCGCTTCGGCGAGGGTGAGGACTGGCTCGAGATTCTCGGCTGCGGCATGGTGCATCCGAACGTGCTGCGCGCTTGCGGCATCGATCCCGACGAGTACCAGGGCTTTGCCTGGGGCATGGGCATCGACCGCATCGCCATGCTGAAATACGGCATCGCCGACCTGCGCCAGCTGTTCGACAGCGACGTCCGCTGGCTGTCCCACTACGGCTTCAAGCCGCTGGAAGTCCCGACGCTCGCGGGGGGATTGAGCACGTGAACCTGAGC
Organism: Bradyrhizobium sp. WSM2254; assembly: GCF_000472645.1. Classification (NCBI taxonomy): domain Bacteria; kingdom Pseudomonadati; phylum Pseudomonadota; class Alphaproteobacteria; order Hyphomicrobiales; family Nitrobacteraceae; genus Bradyrhizobium; species Bradyrhizobium sp. WSM2254. The sequence goes on from NZ_AXAB01000013.1 coordinate 25,986, forward strand.
GCCGTCCCGGAGCAATATCGCGGCCTGCGGTCGTTCGCCTTCGGCGACGGACCGGCTCTGGCCGACGAGTTGCTCGATCTCGTGATCCGGGGCGTCAAGACCGCGACATGCAGCACCGAGGACGAGCCCAACACCTCGACGCCGGGCGAACGCTGGATCGTGCTCGACGGACGCGGAGAGCCACGCTGCATCATCGAATCGACCGAGGTGAGCTATCGCCGCTTCGGCGAGGTCGATGCGGCCTTTGCCTTCGACGAAGGCGAAGGTGATCGCGGTCTCGACTACTGGCGCAACGCGCATCGCAACTATTTCGGTCGGCAAGGCAAATTTCGCGAAGACATGATGCTCATGTGCGAACGCTTTCGCCTGATCGAGGTTTTCTAGGAACGGCACCATGAAATTCACGCTCTCCTGGCTAAAGGACCATCTCGACACCGACGAGCCGCTGGAGCGGCTCGCCGAGAAGCTCACCATGATCGGGCTCGAGGTCGAGAACATCGAGGACAAGGCGAAGGCGCTGAAGCCGTTCACCATTGCGAAGGTGATCTCGGCCGAGCAGCATCCGAATGCGGATCGCCTGCGCGTCTGCATGGTCGACACCGGTGATGGCGGCGCGCCCGTGCAGGTCGTGTGCGGCGCGCCGAATGCGCGCGCGGGCCTCGTCAGCGTGTTCTCAGCCCCCGGCACCTACATTCCCGGCAAGGACATCACGCTGGGCGTCGGCACCATCCGCGGCGTCGAGAGCCGCGGCATGCTGTGCTCGGCGGCCGAGTTGCAGATCTCCAACGACCATGACGGCATCATGGAATTGCCGGCGGATGCGCCGATCGGCGCTGCTTACGCCGAATGGGCCGCGCTCGGCGATCCCGTCGTCGAGATCAACCTGACCCCGAACCGGCAGGACTGCACCGGCGTGCACGGCATCGCGCGCGACCTCGCCGCCGCCGACATGGGCAAGTTCAAGGACCCGACCATCAAGGCTATCAAGGGCGAATTCCCCTGCCCGGTGAAGGTCACGGTCGAGGACGCGACGCTGTGTCCGGGCTTTGCGCTTCGCCTCGTGCGCGGCGTCAAGAACGGCCCGTCGCCGGAATGGCTGCAGAAGCGACTGACCGCGATCGGCTTGCGTCCCATCAACGCGCTGGTCGACATCACCAATTTCATGACCTACGACCGCGCGCGACCGCTGCACGTGTTCGACGCCAAAAAGGTCAAGGGCAATCTCGTGGTGCGCCGCGCCCGCGACGGCGAGACGCTGCTCGCGCTCGACGGCCGCACCTACAATCTCGATTCCGCGACGTGCGTGATCGCGGATGAGCACGGCGTCGAATCGCTCGCCGGCATCATGGGCGGCGAGGCCTCCGGCTGCGACGAGAACACCACCGACGTGCTGATCGAATCGGCGCTATGGAACGAGATCAACATCGCCCAGACCGGCCGCAAGCTCGGCATCAATTCCGATGCACGCTACCGCTTCGAGCGTGGCGTCGATCCGGCCTTCATGGTGCCGGGGCTGGAGCTCGCAACCAGGCTGGTGATGGAGATGTGCGGCGGCACGCCGTCCGAGAACGTCGTGGTCGGCAAGGCCTTTGGCGATGACCGCGTGATCGATTTCCCGGTGACCGAGGTCAAGCGCCTGTCCGGCATCGAGGTGCCGCAACCGGAGATGAAGCGCATCCTGACCCATCTCGGCTTCATGATGGCGGGCCCCGGCCCGGTGGTGAAGGTCGCGGTGCCGTCGTGGCGCTCCGACGTGCACGGCAAGGCCGACATCGTCGAGGAGATCGTCCGCATCTTCGGCGTCGACAAGGTGCCGATGACGCCGTTCGAGCGCGGCGAGGACGCGCGCAAACCGGTGCTGACGCCGCTCCAGCTCCGCACCCGCCGGGCGCGGCGCGCGCTCGCGAGCCGTGGCATCATCGAAGCGGTGACGTGGTCGTTCATCACAAAGTCTGCGGCAAAACTGTTCGGCGGCGGCCAGCGCGAACTGGAAGTGGCCAACCCGATCGCCTCTGATCTCTCCGACATGCGTCCGACCCTGCTGGCGGGCCTGATCGCGGCGGCGCAGGCCAATGCCGATCGCGGCTTCGGCGATGTCGCGCTGTTCGAGGTCGGCCAGGTGTTCAAGGGCGATCGCCCGCAGGATCAGTTCATGGCGGCGAGCGGCGTGCGCCGCGGCTTTGCCTCGTCCGAGGGTCTCGGACGGCACTGGTCGGGCTCCGCGCAGGCTGACCTGTTCGACGCCAAGGCCGATGCGTTGGCGGTGCTGGCCGCGAGCGGCGCGCCGATGCAGGCGCTTCAGATCGTGGCCGGCGGTCCCGGCTGGCTGCATCCGGGCCGTTCCGGCACGATCCAGATCGGCCCGCAGAACGTGCTCGGCTATTTCGGCGAGATGCATCCGCGCGCGCTGGAAGCGCTCGGCGCCGACGGTCCGCTGACGGTGTTCGAGGTGATCCTCGACCGCATCCCCGAGGCCAAGAAGAAGCCGACCCGCGCCAAGCCCGTGATCGAGCTGTCGGCCTTCCAGCCGGTGTCACGTGACTTCGCCTTCATCGTCGACCGCACCGTGAAGGCCGGCGACATCGTGCGCGCCGCGCTCAGCGTCGACAAGAAGCTGATCACCGGCGTCAACGTGTTCGACGTCTACGAGGGCAAGGGCATCGATGACGGCAAGAAGTCGATCGCGATCGCGGTGACGATCCAGCCGCGCGAGAAGACCTTGACCGACCAGGAGATCGAGGCTGTCGCCGCGAAGGTCGTGGCGGAGGTGACGAAGAAGACCGGCGGCACGTTGAGAGCATGATGCCGAAAAGTGTGCAGCGGTTTTCGGACGACATCATGCTCCAGAACCAGATAGCATGAGTCTCGCCGACTTCCTCCCGAAGGACGTCAGCCTCACCATTGCGATGGCGCTCTGCGCCGTCGCCTTCGTCTCAGGTACCGCGCGCGGCTTTTCCGGCTTCGGCTCGGCGCTGATCTTCATGCCGCTGGCGAGCAGCTTCGCGGCGCCGCGGCTCGTTGCCGCCTTGCTGCTCGTGATCGATTTCGTCGCGGCGGTGCCGCTGCTGCCCGACGCATGGCGCAAGGCCGATCGCAAGGCCACCGCCGTAATCGTGCTGGGTGCGCTGATCGGCGTGCCCATCGGCACCTATTTCCTCAGCGTGCTCGAACCCGTCACCACGCGCTGGATCATCTCCTGCTTCGTCGCCGCGCTGTTGCTCCTGCTGCTGTCGGGCTGGCGCTATCGCGGCAAGGACCACGCCTGGCTCTCGGTCGGCATCGGCGGCCTCTCCGGCTTCTGCAGCGGGCTGGCGCAGACTGGCGGGCCGCCGATCGTCGGCTACTGGCTCGGCCGCCCGATCGCGTCGATCGTCGCGCGCGCCAACATCCTGCTGTTCTTCGGCGCGTCGGACTTCTTCTCGATGGTCAGCTACGCGACGACAGGCCTGATCAGCCGCGAATCGCTGGTGCTCTCGCTCATCGTCGGTCCGGTCTATGCCATCGGCGTCGCATTCGGCGCCTCGCTGTTCGGCCGCGCCAGCGAAAAAATGTTTCGCGGCATCTGCTACGCGCTGATTGCGATGGCGGTGATTTTCGGGCTTCCGGCGCTGGATGGCGTGTTGCGATAGCCTTCTCCGCGAGTCGTCCCGGCGAAGGCCGGGACCCATACCGCGTGATCTATCGATCGCCGTAGGTGAGAATACCAAACGACTATCTTCGCCAAACTAGTCCCTGGGGTTATGGGTCCCGGCCCCCGTGCGCAATTGCGCACTAGGCCGGGACGACGAGTGGAGTTTGAGGCTATGGCGCCGCGCGATGGCGAATGTGTTGCCGCTTGGTCGCCCTACTGCCGCGGCGCCCGCCGCTTCTTGGTCGACTGCGTCGGCACATCGGCCGGCTCGTCCTTGAGCGCGCCGATCTTGCGCAGCGCGGCGTCAGCGGCGCGCTCGCCGCTGTCCCAGGCGCCGTCGACGGTGCCCCACAGCGTCTCGTGGGTGGCTTCGCCGGCGAGGAACAGATTGCCGATCGGCTCGGTCAGGATTTTTCGCGAGAGCTGACCGCCGGGCGAGGACGCCGACATCGCACCCATCACGAAGGGCGAGGCATTCCAGCGCGTCGCGCTGGTCTTCTGCACAATGGCCGCGGCTTCGCTGCCGAACAGTTTTGCGATCCATTCCTTCGCGAAGGCCGCCATCGCCTTCTCGCCCTGCTCCGACAGATCGCGGCCGAACGAGCCGCCGACATCGATCGAGCACAGCGAGGAGCCGCCGATATTGGCGAACATCAGCGCCGTGCGCGTCGAATTGCTCTGCTCGATGAGGATGTCGTCGCGCGCGAGCCCGAGCGGATTGCCCGGCAGTTGCAGCACGATGTGATCGTAGCTGCCGAGGGTGAGCTTCGACGCCGCGTCCAGCGTGCGCTTGGGAATATCGGGCGCGAACTTGATCGCGCCGGCGATGAGTACGTTGGTCGAGACCGTGATGATGGCGGCGCGGGCGGCGATCTTGCCCCCTTGCGTCTCCACGCTGACGTCGCGATTGCTCCAGCTGATGCGGCTCGCCGGCGTCGACAGCGCGACCGGCGCCTGCTCGCCGAGCTTGGTGATGAGCGTACCCAGACCCTGGCGGCAGGCGATCGCGGCGTTGCGGTCCTGTGCGCGCGCCTTGTCGATCGCCGACAGCTCCTTCAGGTCCTTGCCGGCAAAGCTCGCGCCCAGCATGAACTCGGCCGCGCCCGCCCAGTCGCCGAGATCCTTCGGCAGCACCGAGGCGCAGGAGGTATCGAGCTTGCCGCGCGCGGCCTCGTCGATAGCGCGGTTGGCGCGCACCAGCGCGGCCAGGAATTCCTCGGTCTCGCCGGCGCGCGCGTTGCGGCGACCGATGCGCATCTTCTGGCCCGACGGCGCCGGCAGCACGTCGAGCCCGGCGCTGCGCGCCAGCCGGATCATCGGATTGGTCTCGGGATTGTGCATCCAGCGCGCGCCGCGGTCGAACGGCGCGTCGAAGGTCGTCGTATCCGTGATGCAGCGGCCACCGATTTGCGATGCCGCCTCGACCACCACGACCTTGCGATTGGCCGCCATGATGCGCCGCGCTGCGGCAATTCCGGCTGCCCCCGCGCCGATCACGACGATGTCAGCCTCGCGCGGCAGGGGTGCGGCGGTTGCGCGCAGGACCGGCATCGCCGCAAAGGCCGCCGACGCCGAAAGGAAACCGCGGCGCGTGATTGTCATGTCATGGTTTCCGGAGACTTGCGGCAAACGGGAACAGCCAGCGAACCTTGCCGTATCTCATGTTGCACGGCAACCATCATGGTGAATCAATGGTGCTTGATCTCACAGAGTGATGAACCGAATTGCAACACGTTTCGACCATGATAGAGAAGGGAAAAAAAGGCGGCCGAAAAAGGCCGTGGGGGAGTTCGACATGGGGACGGTCCTAGATTCAGTCGGCAAGCTGATTGCCGCGTACCTCTCGAAGGAGGTGCCGGGCTATGAGCCGTTCACGCCGAGCGACCCCGAGCACCTGCGCGGCGTCATCGAGCCCGGCGACGTGCTGCTGGTCGAGGGCAACAACCGCATCTCCGGCATCATCAAATACCTGACGCAGTCGACCTGGTCGCATGCCGCGCTCTATGTCGGCCCGATCGAGGGTGCGGAAGAGCCCAATGGCGAGCCGCATGTGCTGATCGAGGCCAATATCGGCGAAGGCGTCACCTCGGCGCCCCTGTCGAAATACTTCCCCTATCACACCCGCGTCTGCCGCCCGGTCGGGCTGTCCCATGAGGACCGCACCACGGTCTGCCGCTATGCGATCAACCGCATCGGCTTCGGCTACGACACCAAGAACATCGTCGACCTGATGCGCTTCCTGTTTCCGCTGCCGATACCGCAGCGCTGGCGGCGCCGCATGATCGCGATCGGCTCGGGCGATCCGACCAAGATCATCTGCTCGGCGCTGATCGCGCAGGCGTTCGACGCCGTGCGCTATCCGATCCTGCCCAAGATCACCAAGGCCGGCAGCCGCGCGGCCCGGCGCGAGATCCTGCACATCCGCGATTCCTCGCTCTACATGCCCCGCGACTTCGACATCTCGCCCTATTTCGAAGTCGTCAAACCCACCATCGTGCACGGGTTCGACTACACCACCCTGCACTGGGCCGACAAGCAAAAGCCGCTCGAGGAGGTAGCGGGCACATTCAGTGTGTTTCCAGAAACGATCAGTGCGCCGCCGCTCGTTCCTGAAGCGGCTGACGAAGAGGCGCCGGCTGAGATTCCGGCTGCGCAAGTGATGCGCGAGGCGGCCGCCGAGATGGACGCCACCTTCTCCGAGCATTTTGTGCTGCTCAACGAACTCGCGGTGTACCGCGCGCGCCGCGGAGACGCGTGCGAGGTCGCGGCTTAACTCCAATCGGGAAAAATGTAACGCGACCGCCGTCCAACATATTCGGTGTCGTCCCGGCGAAGGCCGGGACCCATACCGCGGAATCCATCGATTTTGGGCGGTAGCCGTACCGAACGACGAGCCTTCGCCAAACCACTCCCTGCGGTAATGGGTCCCGGCCTTCGCCGGGACGACATCAGGAAATCCTACCGCTCCGCCCTTCCAATCACCGCCATCAACTCCGCGATCTTCTCGCGCTGATCCGCCTTGTCGCCGCTCGCAATCGCGTGCTCGACGCAATGGGCGACGTGGTCCTTCAGGACCTCCTCCTCGACCCGGCGCAGCGCGGCGCGCACCGCCGAGATCTGCGTCACGATGTCGATGCAGTAGCGGTCTTCCTCTACCATTTTCGACAGGCCGCGAACCTGGCCCTCGATCCGGCCGAGACGTTTTCCGACAGATGCCTTGATGTCTTTGCGCATGGCGTCTATATACCCCTACCGGGTATGGGTTGCAAGACCGAGAAGGCCGGAGCATGGGAATGAACGACGCCGAACACAGCCATCATCACGACGCGGACGGTCACACCGGATGCGGCTGTTCGAGCAAGCCAGCGACACCGCCGAACGACAAGCCTGCGGCAGCCTCATGCTGCGGCGGACACGGCGATCATGCCAGCCACACGCATCATCACGACCATGACCATGGCGCAGCGGCGGCGAAGGTCCGCGACCCCGTCTGCGGCATGACGGTCGACCCCGCGACCTCAAAGCACCGGTTCGAGCATCACGGCGAGACGTTCCATTTCTGCTCGGCCGGATGCCGCACCAAGTTCGCCGCCGATCCCGCAAAATACCTCGCCAAGGAGAAGGCGAGCGAGCCGGAGATGCCCGCGGGCACGATCTACACCTGTCCGATGCACCCGCAGATCCGCCAGGTCGGACCCGGCAGCTGCCCGATCTGCGGCATGGCGCTGGAGCCGGAAGTGGCGAGCCTGGAGACCGGCCCCAATCCCGAGCTCGCCGACATGACACGGCGGTTCTGGATCGGCGGCGCGCTGGCGCTGCCGCCGGTGGTGCTGGAGATGGGCGGCCACCTCGCGGGCCCGCATAATTGGATCGATGCGACGCTGTCGAACTGGATCCAGCTCGTCTTCGCCACGCCCGTGGTGCTGTGGGCCGGCTGGCCGTTCTTCGTGCGCGGCTGGCAGTCGCTGGTGACGCGCAACCTCAACATGTTCACGCTGATCGCGATGGGCACCGGCGTCGCTTACGTCTACAGCGTCATCGGCACGGTCGCGCCGCAGATATTCCCGGACACCTTCCGCGGCCATGAGGGCGCGGTGGCCGTCTATTTCGAGGCAGCCGCGGTCATCACCGTGCTGGTGCTGCTCGGCCAGGTGCTGGAGCTGCGCGCCCGCGATGCGACGTCGGGTGCGATCAAGGCGCTGTTGCAGCTCGCGCCGAAGACCGCGCGGCGCGTGGAGCCTGATGGCAGCGAGCACGAGGTCGAGATCGATGCCCTCCACGCCGGCGAGCATTTGCGCGTTCGCCCCGGCGAGAAGGTGCCGGTCGACGGCGTCATCCTGGAGGGGCGTTCCTCGCTCGACGAGTCGCTCGTGACGGGCGAATCCATGCCGGTCACCAAGGAAACCGGCGCAAAGGTCATCGCCGGCACGCTCAACCAGTCCGGCAGCTTCATCATGCGTGCCGACAAGGTCGGGCGGGACACGCTGCTGTCGCAGATCGTGCAGATGGTCGCCGATGCGCAGCGCTCGCGCGCGCCGATCCAACGCCTGGCCGACCAGGTCGCCGGCTGGTTCGTGCCCGCCGTCATCGTCGTCGCCCTCGCCGCCTTCGCGGCCTGGGCCTGGTTCGGGCCGGAGCCGCGGCTGGCCTTCGGCCTGGTCGCCGCCGTCAGCGTGCTGATCATCGCCTGCCCCTGTGCGCTGGGGCTCGCGACCCCGATGTCGATCATGGTCGGCGTCGGCCGCGGCGCGCAGGCTGGCGTCCTGATCAAGAACGCGGAATCGCTGGAGCGGATGGAGAAGATCGACACGCTGGTGGTCGACAAGACTGGCACGCTGACCGAGGGCAAGCCCAAGGTGGTCGCCATCGTGCCGGCTTCCGGCTTTGCGGACGACGACATTCTCCGCTGGGCGGCCAGCGTCGAGCGCGCCAGCGAACATCCGCTGGCCGACGCCATCATGCGCGCGGCCAAGGAGAAGCAGCTCACACTCGGCCAGGTCGAGCAATTCGATTCGCCGACGGGCAAGGGCGCGACCGGCAAGGTCGACGGCAAGACCATCGTGCTCGGCAACGCGCGATATCTGTCGTCGATCGGGATCGACACCAGGACGCTCGACACCGAGGCCGAACGGCTGCGTGGCGATGGCGCAACGGTCATCAACATGGCCGTCGATGGCCGGCTCGCCGGCCTGTTCGCGATCGCCGATCCGGTCAAGGCCTCGACGCCCGAGGCGCTGAAGGCCCTCGCCGCCGAGGGCATCAAGGTGATCATGCTGACTGGTGACAACCGCACCACGGCGCAAGCGGTGGCGCGCCGGCTCGGCATCGCCGAGGTCGAGGCCGAGGTGCTGCCGGACCAGAAGAGCGCGGTGGTGACGAAGCTGCAAAAGGCCGGCCGCAGCGTCGCGATGGCCGGCGACGGCGTCAACGACGCCCCGGCGCTGGCGGCCGCGGAAGTCGGCATCGCCATGGGCACCGGCACCGACGTGGCGATGGAGAGCGCCGGCGTCACCCTGCTGAAAGGCGACCTCGTCGGCATCGTGCGAGCGCGAAAACTATCTCAGGCGACGATGAGCAACATCCGCCAGAACCTGTTCTTCGCCTTCATCTACAATGCCGCCGGCATTCCGATCGCGGCCGGCATCCTCTATCCGACCTTCGGCGTCCTGCTGTCGCCGATCATCGCCGCGGCGGCGATGGCGCTGTCCTCGGTGAGCGTGGTCGGTAATGCGCTGCGGCTTCGGGCGACCCGGCTGTGAGCAGCGGGAGTTAAGTGCGTAGCCCGGATGGAGCAAAGCGAAATCCGGGTTTTGCTAGTATACCGACATTGCCCCGGATTACGCTTCGCTCCATCCGGGCTACAGTTCAACGGATACTGGCGGGGCGCGCAGGAGCATTTGATGCAGCGAATTACGATCACGATCGAGGACGATCTGCTGGCGGAGATCGACGCCGCCGCGGAGGCGCGCGGCTACCAGAACCGCTCCGAGATCATCCGCGACCTCGCGCGCGCCGGGCTGCAACAGACGACAGAGGATACCGCGCAGACCGGCCCCTGCGTCGCCGGCCTCGTCTATGTCTACGACCACGCCGCGCGCGATCTCTCAAAACGCCTGGTGCAGGAATTCCACGGCCATCACGACCTCGCGCTGGCGACGCTGCACGTCCATCTCGACGACAACAATTGCATGGAGATGACGGCGCTGCGCGGCGCGGCGGATGAGGTCAAGCATTTCGCCGACCACATCATCGCCGAACGCGGCGTGCGCTACGGGCGCGTGGTGATGATCCCGACGGGGGAAGGGAAACAGGCGAAGGTGCGGAAGCATGCGCACCGGCATGAGTAGGTGATTTATCATCGCACGCGAGGTGCGTTCCCTCTCCCCTTGCGGGAGAGGGTGGCTCGCCGCGCAGCGGCGAGACGGGTGAGGGGTCTATCTCCTCAACCACTTCTCTTCGAGCTCGTGGGGAGAGACCCCTCATCCGGCGCTTCGCGCCACCTTCTCCCACAAGGGGAGAAGGGAAGAACAGCTCTCGCGTGGCCTCACGCCGCCTTCGCTGCACTCCCGCCCGGCAGGCCCGCCCGCGCGACGCCGCCATACAGCGCTTCGTTCGGCATCTCCTCGCGCAGGATCCTGCGCACCGCGATCAGCTTGTCCAGGTCGATCCCCGTCGCAAAACCCTTGCTCTCGCACAGGAATACGAGATCCTCGAACACGACATTGCCGGTCGCGCCGGGCGCGAAGGGGCAGCCGCCGAGGCCGCCGAGCGATCCGTCGAGGATGCGGACGCCTTCGTCCAGCGCCGCCGCGGCGTTGGCGATCCCCATGCCGCGGGTGTCGTGGAGATGGATGCAGATCGGCTTTTGCCCTGCGAGCTTCACCGCGGCGCGCGACAATTCGGCGACCTGCTTCGGGCCGGCATAGCCGACGGTGTCGGCGATCGCGACGAAATCGACGCCGACCTCGAGGCATTTGTCGACCAGCCGCAAGACCTCGGCCGGATCAACCGCGCCGGCGATCGAGCAGCCCAGCGCCATCGAGATCGCGGCATTCACGAGCGGCTTGTGGGAGCTGGCGTTGCGCATCTCGCAGAGCCGCCTGACATTGGCGATCGCGGATTCGCGCGAGCGATGGGCGTTGGCCTGGCTGTGCTCTTCCGTGGCCGAGACCACCGACGCGATTTCGCCGACGCCGGATTCCAGCGCTTCATTGACGCCGCGCTCGTTGAGCGCGAGCGCGATGCCGTGAGCGCCCGGCAGGCTGGCAACCGCCCCGATGACATCGCGAACATCGACGAATTGCGGGAAGGTCTTGGCCGGCAGGAACGAGCCGACCTCGAAATGCCTGACGCCGGCGGCATATTCCTCGCGCACCCAGCGCTGCTTGGCCTCGGTCGATGGAAATTTCTTCACGAGCTGGAGCCCGTCGCGCAGGCCGACCTCGCGCAGGCTGACGCGATCCGAGGGGTAAATCGTCTCGATCCGGCTCATGCAGGCCTCCCAGCGGCTTTTGACGTGGTGTCATCCTTGTCGATCTCGGCACGAACGGCCGACGTGTCGGCGCCGAGCGGCGCGACCTTCAGGCCCTCGCCGAGATGGCTGCCGTTCCACTCGACCGGCAGAGCCGGCACATGGAACGGCTTGCCATCGGCAGTGATGTTGGTGACGAGGCCGCCGGGTCGCAGCACATGAGGATCGGTCAGGAGATCCTCGGGCCGGTTGATCGGCGAGAAGCAGATGTTGAGCGCATCGAGCTTTTGCGACAGCTCGGCCACGTTCTGCTGCCGGATGATCCCGGCGACGCGCGGAATGATCTGCGGCCGCGCCAGGATACGGTCGGTCGTGGTGCGCAAGGCAGGATCTTCGAGAAGCTCGGCCAGGCCGAACTCGCGGCAGAAGCTCTGCCAGTGCCCCTCGGTCACGACGCCGATGAAAATGCGCTCGCCGTCGGCGGCATCAAAAATGTCGTAGATCGGCCAGGCGTGCTCGCGCTCGGGCATCGAGCGCGGCTTGTTGCCAGTCATCTCGTATTCGACCATGTGCTGGGCGACCAGGAACAGGCAGTTCTCGAACAGCCCGATGCGGATGTCGGCACCGTCGCGTTTTCCCCCGCGCTTCTGGTAGAGCGCGGCCAGGATCGCGATCACGCCGAACATGCCGCCCATGATGTCGTTGGCGGAGGAGCCGACACGCTGCGGCTTCTCCCTGGTGCCGGTCATGGCAGCGAGCCCCGACATCATCTGCACGACCTCGTCGAGCGCGGGGCGATGCTCATAGGGACCTGACAGAAAGCCCTTGTGGCCGGCGATGATCAGATGCGGATGCCGGCGGCGTAATTCCTCGGCACCTAACCCCTGCTTCTCCAGCTGGCCATCGCGAAAATTTTCCAGGAACACGTCGGCCGTCGTGAGCAGACGGTGCATGGTGTCGCGATCCTCGGGCTTCTCGAAGTCCAGCACGACGCTGCGCTTGCCGCGGTTGAACAGCGGAAAGAACGCCGTCCCCATGCCGCCGAGAGAACGGGTCTTGTCGCCGGAGGGCGGCTCGACCTTGATCACCTCGGCGCCGAGCTGCGCGAGGATCATGCCGCAGGTCGGGCCCATGACCATGTGGGTCATCTCGACGACCCGCACGCCTTCGAGCGGCAATCCGGCCTCAGTCATGCGTCACTCCCTGTTCGTCCACCCGGGAGACTAGGCCTTCACAAGCCTTCTGAAAAATATAATCTGTCGAAGATTGCTTTCGCATTTCTAGAACGCTCGATCGCCCATGGATTCGCGCCAGCTCCGCTATTTCATCGCCGTCTACGAGCAGCGGAACCTGTCGCGCGCGGCTGACCAGGTGAACGTCGCGCAGTCCGCGCTCAGCCATCATATCTCGAACCTGGAGACCGAGTTCGCAACGCCGCTGTTCGAGCGCAAGTCGCGCGGCATGGAACCGACGGCGGCCGGCGAGCGGCTCTATGAGCACGCGCGCATCATCCTGCGCGCGATGGCAGAGGCCGAGACCGAGGTGCGCGAGGGCGCCCGCGTCATCGCCGGCGAGATCTCGATCGGCATGGCGAATTCCGGCGTCAAGGCGATCGGCGTCGAGCTGATGCGCACGGTGCTGACCAAATATCCCAAGCTCAAATTGTCGCTGACCGAGAGCCTGTCCGGCGCGACGTTGATGCACCTGATGGTCTCCAACGTCGACCTCGCGCTGGTCTACAATCCGCCCTCGGAGAAGGAGCTGATCACGGAGGCCGTGCTCGAAGAGGAGATGTTCCTGGTCGGCATTCCGAAACTGGTCGGCAAGGGCAAGGCGCCGATCCGGTTCGAGGAGCTGAACCGCTTGCCGCTGATCCTGCTTCGCTACGGTCTCGGCCTGTCCTCGCGCGCGCTGCTGGACGATCCGGTCCTGCTCAAGCGGCTGGAAGGCGGCGCCATCCTGCACGCCAACTCGATCACCGGCATGACCGGCGCGCTGGTGGAAGGGCTCGGCTGCACCATCGCGACAAAGCTGTTCGCGCGCGAGGAGCTCGCGGCCGGCCGGCTGGTCGCACGCAAGGTGATCGAGCCGAAGCTGACCCGCACGCTCTATCTCTGTCGCCTGCGCAACCGCCCGATGACCTACGCCATGGAAGAGATGCGCCGCCTGATGCTCGCATTGATCGCCGAGCAGGTGCGCAGCGGCGGCTGGCAGGCGGAGCTGGCGGGGTGAGGCACGACCAATCCTAGCTCGGCCGTCATTGCGAGGACTTGCCGAAGCGATCCGGCATGTCTACCTCTCGCGGGTGGTTTCGTGAGAGGGTCCCCCATGCTGGATGCCGCCGTGAAGGCGCTGTCGCAAATGATCTCGCCGCCGATGCGCTCGATCCTGTGGCGATCGATCGGGCTTGCGCTCGTGCTGATCACCGTGCTGGCGATCGGCTTGCAGCGGCTGCTCAGCTGGTTTGCGACCTATGGCGAAGTCTGGCTCGAGGGCCTGCTCGGTCCCGGCTGGCACACGTCGCTCGAGGTCCTGGCCTGGATCGTCTCGATCGCGGCGGGCCTGGGCGTCGTGTTCGGAGCGGTGTTCCTGATGCCGGCGATCACGTCGGTGGTGGCGAGCCTGTTCGTCGACGACGTCGCCGACCATGTCGAGCGCGAACACTATCCCGCCGAACGGCCGGGCGTGGCGCTGCCTTTCAGCCAGGCGATCTACGAGGGCGTCAAGACCGCGTTGCTGACCATCCTGGTCTATCTGATCGCGCTGCCCTTCGTGTTGCTGGCCGGCGCCGGTTTCCTGATCTTCTTCCTCGCCACGGCCTGGCTGCTGGGACGCGAATATTTCGAGCTCGCTGCGATGCGCTTCCGTTCGCCGGAGGAAGCCAAGGCGATGCGACGCGACAATGCCGCCACCATCTTCGCCGCCGGCCTGATCATCGCGGCCTTCGTCTCGATTCCGATCGTCAACCTGGCGACGCCGATCTTCGGCATGGCCTTCATGGTCCACATGCACAAGCGGCTGTCAGGCCCGCGGCCCGAGCTGATCGAGCCGGCGCGGCAGATGCGGTGACCCAGCTCAGGTCACCGGCACTCCGCATTTGCCTCAGACCGTCTTCTCCGGCCACCGGCAGAGATCGTTGATCAGGCACACCTCGCAGCGCGGCTTGCGCGCGAGGCAAGTATAGCGGCCGTGCAGGATCAGCCAATGATGGGCATGCAGCATGAACTCGGCCGGGATCACCTTTTCGAGACCGAGCTCGACGTCCAGCGGCGTCTTGCCGGGCGCGAGCCCGGTGCGGTTGCCGACACGGAAGACATGCGTGTCCACCGCCATGGTGTGCTCGCCAAAGGCCATGTTGAGCACCACGTTGGCGGTCTTGCGCCCGGCACCGGGCAGCGACTCGATTTCCGCGCGCGTGCGCGGCACCTCGCCGCCGAATTCGCTGAGCACCTTTGCCGACAGCGCGATCACGTTCCTGGCCTTGGTGCGATAGAGGCCGATGGTCTTGATGTACTCGCGTAAGGATTCCTCGCCGAGGTCGAGCATCTTCTGCGGCGTGTCGGCGACCTCGAACAATGCGCGCGTCGCCTTGTTGACGCCGGCGTCGGTGGCCTGCGCCGACAGCACCACGGCGACCAGCAGCGTGAACGGATTGACGTGCTCGAGCTCCCCCTTCGGCTCCGGGTTGGCCTTGCGGAAACGGCTGAAGACCTCGTGGATCTCCGCCGGCGTCCAGGGTTTGACGGCCTTGAGCGATTTCTTCGCAGGGGCCTTCGGCCTCGCCACGGCCGCCCTTGCTTTTTTCTTCGGCACGGCTGCTTTGCGCGGGACCGGCTTGCGGGTGATTTTCGCCATGATCGGGATATACTGAGGGACGATGAGCACAGGCAACGAAATTGAGCGCAGGGGCTCCGAAGATCAGAGCGAAGCTCAAATCTTCTCGGCGCTGCTGACGCCGCACCGCTCGCTGAACCGCACCGGCTTCCTCGCCGTGATGCTGTTCCTGAGCGTCGTCAGCTTCGTCACCGGCCTCGTCTTCCTGATGATGGGCGCGTGGCCGGTGCTCGGCTTCTTCGGCCTCGACGTGCTGGTGATCTGGTGGGCCTTCAAGGTCAATTTCCGCGCCGCGCGCGCCTGCGAGGAGATCGTGGTCACGCCCTCGGAACTGCGGGTGCGGCGCGTCAGCCATCGCGGCCAGGTCGCCGAATGGACGTTCAATCCGCTCTGGGTCCGGCTCGACCTGGAGGTCGACGAGGATTTTGGCCTCGAACACCTCTACCTGATCTCGCGCGGCCGCCGGCTCCAGCTCGCCGGCTTCTTGGGACCTGAAGAAAAAGCAAGCTTTTACAATGGCTTGGTTGAAGCGCTGAACGCCGCCAAGCGCGGACCGACCTTCAACCCCATTCGCTGACGTCTCGTCGGAAATCGGGTGGTTTCGAGCTGCCCCCTCTCCTACATTTCCGGTCATGATGACACTCGCCATACATGATCAGCGCCTGACCAAGCCGGGCCACCAGAATGCCGCGCTACGCGACTATGACTCGGTGCGCCGGGCGATCGCCTTCATCTCGGAGAACTGGCGCGCGCAGCCGACCATCGAGGCGATGGCGGATGCGGCCGGCGTCACGCCCGATGAGCTGCACCATCTGTTCCGCCGCTGGGCCTCGATCACGCCGAAGGCTTTCATGCAGGCGCTGACGCTCGACCACGCCAAGGGCCTGCTCAGGGATTCCGCGAGCGTGCTCGACGCCGCGCTCGACTCCGGCCTGTCGGGGCCGGGCCGGCTGCACGATCTCTTCGTCACCCACGAGGCGATGTCGCCCGGTGAATGGAAGAATGGCGGCGCGGGCCTCACCCTGCGCTACGGCTTTCATCCCTCGCCGTTCGGCACGGCCATCGTGATCGCGACCGATCGCGGATTGTCGGGACTTGCCTTCGCCGATCCCGGCGAGGAAAAAGCAGCGCTTGCCGATATGATGCGGCGCTGGCGGAATGCAACTTACGTCGAGGATCACGAAGGCACCGCCCCGCTCGCCCAGCGCATCTTCGACACGAAGCTGTGGCGGCCGGACCAGCCGCTGCGCGTGGTGATGATCGGCACCGATTTCGAGGTGCGGGTCTGGGAAACGCTGCTGAAGATCCCGATGGGACGCGCGGTGTCCTATTCCGACATCGCCTGCAACATCAACAGCCCGAAGGCCTCGCGCGCCGTCGGCGCGGCCGTCGGCAAGAACCCGGTCTCCTTCGTCGTGCCCTGCCACCGCGCGCTCGGCAAGAGCGGCACGCTCACCGGCTATCACTGGGGCATCACCCGCAAGCAGGCGATGCTGGGCTGGGAGGCGGGAAAGCTGGGGGTGCAGTAGGTCTTGCCGCCCCCTCAATGTCGTCCCGGCCTAGTGCGCAATTGCGCACGGGGGCCGGGACCCATACCGCGTGATTTATCGACGGCAGACGGTGTCAGTCCCACGCGAAGACACGACAACTACAAGCCTTCGCCAAACCACTCCCTGTGGTTATGGGTCCCGGCCCCCCGTGCGCAATTGCGCACTAGGCCGGGACGACACTGAATATTTGGCGCGGCTTCGCCGCCCCTCACGCGATCGTTCTCAGCCCGCCAGATCCAGCTTCGAGGCCACCGTCGAATCCGCATTGAGCCGGTAGATGATCGGCACGCCTGTCGCGAGCTCGCGCTTCAGGATGCCTTCGGGCGACAGCTTTTCCAGCACCATGATCAATGCGCGCAGCGAGTTGCCGTGGGCGGCGACCAGCGTGCGCTTGCCGTTGAGTACGCTGGGCAAAATCTCCTGCACGTAATAGGGCAGCGCGCGCGCCAGCGTGTCCTTCAGGCTTTCGCCGCCGGGCGGCGGGACGTCGTAGGAGCGGCGCCAGATCAGCACCTGGTCCTCGCCCCATTTCTTGCGGGCGTCGTCCTTGTTGAGGCCGGAGAGATCGCCATAGTCGCGCTCGTTCAGCGCGAGGTTCTTCTCCGTGGGCAGCCCCTCCTGACCGAGCTCGCCGAGGATGAGATCGAGCGTGTGCTGCGCGCGCGTCAGCACCGAGGTGTAGGCGACGTCGAACACGAGTCCCTGCGCCTTCAGCTTGCGGCCGGCTTCCCTGGCCTCGGCGACGCCGAGCTCGGTGAGATCAGGATCCTTCCACCCCGTGAACAGGTTCTTCAGATTCCATTCGCTCTGGCCGTGGCGGACGAGCACGAGAAGACGTTCGCTCATTGATGACTTTCCGTTATTTTCGTTCAGATGTCGGCGAGGCCGAGCACGTCGGCCATGGAGTAGTGCCCCGGCTTCTTGCCATGCGCCCACAGCGCCGCCTTCAGCGCGCCGTGCGCGAACAGGATGCGGTCCTCGGCCTGGTGCGACAGCGTCAGGCGCTCGAACGGGCCGAGGAAGCTGACGCTGTGGTCGCCGGCCGCGGTGCCGCCGCGCAAGGAGGCGAAGCCGATGTCGCCGGGCCGGCGCGCGCCGGTGATGCCGTCGCGGCCGCGCGCCGCGTGATCGTCGAGCGAGATGCCGCGGCCGGCCGCCGCGGCCTGCCCCAGCATCAGCGCGGTGCCCGAGGGCGCATCGATCTTCATGCGGTGGTGGGTTTCGACGATCTCGATGTCGAAGGTTTCATCGAGCGCCTTGGCGACGCGCTTGACCACCGCGGCAAGCAGGTTGACGCCGAGGCTCATATTGCCTGATTGCACCACGACCGCGCGATTGGTGACGCTCTTGATCACGGCGTTGTCGGAACTCGAAAGCCCGGTGGTGCCGATGACATGCACGATGCCGCGCTCGGCGGCGATCGCGACGTTGGCGATGGTCGCGGCCGGCACGGTGAAATCGAGGATGCCGTCGGCCTCCTTCGACATCGCCCAGAGATCGGCCGAGATCTTGATGCCGTTGGCCGGCAGGCCCGCGAGCACGCCGGCATCCTTGCCGAGCAGCTCGGAGCCCGGCGCCTCCAGCGCGCCGGCCAGCACAGCACCCTTGCTCTCGGCAATCGCCCGCGTCAGCGCCCGGCCCATCCGGCCGCCGGCTCCAGCAACAATCAAGCGCATGTCGGACATGATGTGATCCTCTTCGGGGCCGTTGTAGCGGGGGGATGCAGTTCCGGCAACCGAGGGGGAGCCACCAGCCAAAGAGGCGGCTCCCACCCTCCCCCAAGGCAGGGTAATCGCATATGACTTTTGGCAGGGCTTGAGCGCGCGCCTCGTCCTTCGAGACGACCGCTCCGCGGTCTCCTCAGGATGAGGCTAAGCGGCATCTTTGCCGGTCGAAGATTGCTGCTGCGCCTTCCGTCCTCATCCTGAGCGCCCGCCAAAGGCGGGCGTCTCGAAGGATGGGCCGCAGAGCAACGGGCTTCAATGCGATTCCCTTGCCCCTCCTAGGGAGGATAAGACGAGATCGTGCCTCAGCCGTCCGACGGCTGCGGGCCGTCATAGCCCGCGATGATGATGAGGTCGGCGACCGAGTGCGGCTGGCGCACCTTGATGTTGGCCTGGTATTCCGGCGAGTTGTAGCAGGCGATCGCGGTCTCGTAGTCCGGGAATTCGATCACGACGTTGCGGGTGCGGCTGGCGCCTTCGACGGTGGTGAACTTGCCGCCGCGGACGACGAAGCGGCCACCCCATTTCTTGAAGATCGCACCGTTGGCGACGACATAAGGCTTGTAGTCCTCGTCACTGTTCACATCGACGCGCCCGATCCAGTAGCCTTTTGCCATTGTTCTTCTCCCTGTGTTGTCGTCTCTATTTGAGCATGATCTCCGCGCAAACGCGTTTCGCGTTTGTCGCGATGGAAAACCGCTGCGGACTTTGCGCTAACGCGGCCCTTCGGGTCCGGATCATGCTCCCAGCGCCTGTGCGATCTCGGCCTGGATGACATCTGCGATCGCCTTGGGGTCGGCGGCTTCCACCACCGGGCGCCCGACGACGAGATGATCGGCGCCCGCGGTGATCGCACGGCCCGGCGTCATGATGCGTTTCTGATCGCCACTTGCCGAGCCCGCCGGCCGGATGCCGGGCGTGACGAGGCTCATCTGGTGGCCGACGATCTTGCGCAAGGCGCCCACTTCCTCGGGCGACGACACCAGCCCGTCGATACCAAGCACCTGCGCCTGCTGCGCGCGCGCTTCGACGAGCTCGGAGACGCCGAGCCGGAAACCTGCCGCGTGCAGATCGTCGTCGTTGTAGGAGGTCAGCACAGTGACGGCGAGGATCTTCAGGTTCGAGCTGCCGCGGCCTTCGACGGCGCCCTTCATGGTCTGCGGATAAGCGTGCACCGTGAGGAAGGTCGCGCCCAGCCTGGTGATGCTCTCGACGCCTTGCGCCACGGTGTTGCCAATGTCGTGCAGCTTGAGGTCGAGAAAGACCTTCTTGCCCTTGTCGGCGAGCCTGGCAACGAGCGGCAGACCGCCGGCATAAGCGAGGCGATAGCCGATCTTGTAGAACGTGACGCTGTCGCCGAGCCTTGCGATCATCGCCTCCGCGGCATCAACGCTCGGCAGATCGAGCGCAACGATCAGGCGGTCTTTCGGGGCGATCTCGGCTGGCGTCATGTCACCTCACATCATGCGTTGGGAAACGTCGATCAACTGCGCCACCAGCTCCTTCAACGCGGCGATATCGCCCTCGTTCTTGAGCCTGTCCATATCGTCATAGGCCTCTCCGGCAAAGGCGAGCGTGAGCTGGCTGGCAATCACATTGGCGTGGCAGGAAGTCAGGATCAGCCGCAACGCCTGCAGCGCGCGGGCCGTGCCGAGCCGGCTCTGCGAGGCGCCGGCGAGCGCGAAGGGGCGGTTGCGGAACACCTCGCCGCGCGCCTCGTGCAGCTCGTGCACGCGGCTGACCCAGTCGATCGCGTTCTTCAGCAGCGGCGGCACCGAGGCATTGTATTCGGGCGAAACGATCAGCACGCCATGATGCGCGCCGATCATGCGCTTGAGGTTGATGGCGTGCTTGGGCACGCCTGATTTGGCCTGGAGATCGCCGTCGTAGATCGGCAGCGGAAAATCGGCGAGCGAGATGCGGGTGACGTCGACGCCGGCCTGGGCGAATTCATAGGCGGCGACCGCGGCCAGCTTCGCATTGTGCGAGCCGGTGCGCAGCGAGCCGGGAATGACCAGGATTTTGGGTGCGGACATCCGATCCAATGCGTTCGGCGAAACGAGCCCGCCGCGCAAAGACGAATGCCGGCGGAATTAATCCTTGCGATACACCCAGACGCGGGCCGGCGGAAGGTTCATCCAGATCCGTTCCGAGGCCTCTGTGGACACGCCGGGCAGCGATTTCGGGATCGGCGGCACCACCGCATAGGTGAACTGGACGAAGGGCGCGCCGGGCGCGAGCGCCGTGAAAGCATCGCGAATGAGCCGCAGCCGCGTCAGCATCGGCTTGGTGACGAGCGGCAGTCCGGAGACGACCGCGGATGCCGGCGCGCTCAGTACGTTCCAGAGCGTGTCGCGCAGGCGATAGGCATCGCCCTGCACGACCTTGGCCTGCGGATAACGGTCGCGCAGCAGCGCGCAGAAGCCGGGATTGTACTCGACGAGGACGAGACGCTTCTGGTCGACGCCACGTTCGACCAGGGCCGAGGTGATGGCGCCAGTACCGGGGCCGAGCTCGACCACAGGTGCATCCGAGTTGACGTCGACGTAATGAGCCATGGTCCGGGCCAGCAGCTTGCCCGACGGCATCACTGCGCCCATGTGGAGGGGCTTTTCGATCCACGATCTGAGAAAGCGCACCTCGTCATCGAGACGGGGCTTCTTCAACGCACGCGCGGACGATGGCAATGGCATGTCTGGACCGGACGGGACCGCGTGACCGCGGCGTGTCAGAAAATGGTCATAAAGACGTATAGGCCGAAGGCGATACGGTCAAGACGAGTCAATTCGCCCGATTACCGAAGAAATCCTTGACCTTGGCGAAGAAGCCCTCGGATTCCGGCTGGGTGTTGCCGGAGGAGAGCTTTTCGAACTCGGCCAACAATTCCTGCTGCTTTTTGGTGAGATTCTGCGGGGTTTCGACCACGACCTGAACGTACATGTCGCCGGTCTGGCGCGAGCGCAGTATCGGCATGCCTTTTGATGCAATGCGGAATCGACGGTTGGACTGGGTCCCGGCGGGCACTTTCACCTTGGCCTTGCCCTTCTCGATGGTCGGCACCTCGAATTCACCGCCAAGGGCGGCCGTCACCATCGAAATCGGTACCCGGCAATGCAGATCGGCGCCGTCGCGCTGGAAGAACTGGTGCTGGGCCAGCGACAGGAAGATGTAGAGGTCGCCGGCCGGGCCGCCCCGGACACCGGCCTCGCCTTCGCCGGCGAGCCTGATCCGCGTGCCGTCCTCGACGCCCTGGGGAATGTTGACTGACAGCGTCCGCTCGCGGGTCACACGGCCCTGGCCCGAGCAGGACGGGCAGGCGTCCTCGATCATCTGGCCGCGGCCCTGGCAGCCCGGACAGGTCCGTTCCAGCGTGAAGAAGCCCTGCGACTGCCGCATGCGGCCGGCGCCGCCGCAGGTCGAACAGGTCTTCGGCTTGGTGCCGGCCTTGGCGCCGATGCCCGAGCAGGCCTCGCAGGTGACCGAGACCGGGATCTCGATCTGCGCGGTCTTGCCGCCAAAGGCCTCCTCGAGCGTGATTTCCATGTTGTAGCGCAGGTCGGCGCCGCGCTCGCGGCCGCCGCGGCCGCGCTGTCCGGCCATGCCGAACAGGTCCTCGAAAATATCGGAGAAGGAGGAGGCGAAGCCGGCGCCGAAACCAGCACCGCCGCCAGGACCGCCCTGCTCGAAGGCCGCATGGCCGAAACGGTCATAGGCCGCGCGCTTGTCCCTGTCCTTCAGGACCTCGTAGGCCTCGTTGATTTCCTTGAACTTGACCTCGCTGGTGTCGTCCCCGGGATTGCGGTCGGGGTGGAACTTCATCGCGAGCTTGCGGAACGACGACTTCAACTTGGATTCGTCGGCGTCACGTTCGACTTCGAGGGTCTCGTAGTAGCAGCGCTTGGTGGACGTGGACATGTTCAACTCGGTCTATCCAATCGCGATTCAAACCGGGGCGAAGCAACGTTGCCACGCAACGATATAGGCGCCCCTCCGCTTCGCGGCAGAGGGCAGCATGGCAGTGTTGAGAATAACGGCTGGAAATTGATCGATCGTAACGGGAGCGTCGCCCGTCGACCTCGACACGGAAGCCTCCCCCGCGAAGGGGGAGGCTGGAGAGGTGTGTGGGGTCCAAGCCGTCCGCATCATCACCCTCTTGGGGCTCAGGCGGACTTCTTGTTGTTCTTGTCGTCGTCGACTTCGGTGAACTCCGCGTCGACGACGTCGTCCTTGGCCGCGTCCTTCTTGGCGTCGGCCTCGGCCTGCTGCTTGTACATGGCCTCGCCGAGCTTCATCGAAGCCTGGGCCAGCGTCTGGGTCTTGGCCTTGATCGCCTCGGCATCGTCGCCCTTCAGCGCTTCCTTGAGGTCGCTGACGGCATCCTCGATGGCGCGGCGCTCGGTCTCGGCGACCTTCGAACCGTGCTCGGCCAGCGCCTTCTCGGTCGAATGCACCAGTCCGTCCGCCTCGTTCTTGGCGGTCACGGCCTCGCGGCGCTTCTTGTCCGCTTCGGCATTGGCCTCGGCGTCCTTGACCATCTTCTCGATGTCGGCTTCCGACAGACCGCCGGAGGCCTGGATGCGGATCTGCTGCTCCTTGCCGGTGGCCTTGTCCTTGGCCGAGACGTTGACGATGCCGTTGGCGTCGATGTCGAAGGTCACCTCGATCTGCGGCATGCCGCGCGGGGCCGGCGGAATGCCCATCAGGTCGAACTGGCCGAGCATCTTGTTGTCGGCCGCCATTTCACGCTCGCCCTGGAAGACGCGGATGGTGACCGCGTTCTGGTTGTCCTCGGCGGTCGAGAACACCTGGCTCTTCTTGGTCGGGATCGTGGTGTTGCGGTCGATGATACGGGTGAACACGCCGCCCAGCGTCTCGATGCCCAGCGACAGCGGGGTCACGTCGAGCAGCAGCACGTCCTTGACGTCGCCCTGGAGCACGCCGGCCTGGATCGCGGCGCCGATCGCCACGACTTCGTCCGGGTTGACGCCCTTGTGCGGCTCCTTGCCGAACAGCTGCTTCACGACTTCCTGGACCTTCGGCATGCGCGACATGCCGCCGACCAGAACGACTTCGCCGATCTCACCGGCGGTGACGCCGGCGTCCTTCAGCGCCTTGCGGCAGGGCTCGACGGTCTTCTGGATGAGATCGTCGACCAGCGCCTCGAACTTGGCGCGGGTGAGCTTCATCGTCAGATGCTTCGGGCCGGTCTGGTCCGCGGTGATGAAGGGCAGGTTGATCTCGGTCTGCGTCGTCGACGACAGCTCGATCTTGGCCTTTTCAGCGGCTTCCTTCAGGCGCTGCAACGCGAGTTTGTCGTTGCGCAGGTTGATGCCCTGCTCCTTCTGGAACTCGTCGGCGAGATAGCCGACCAGGCGCATGTCGAAGTCTTCGCCGCCGAGGAAGGTGTCGCCGTTGGTCGACTTCACCTCGAACACGCCGTCGCCGATTTCGAGAATAGAGATATCGAACGTGCCGCCGCCGAGATCGTACACGGCGATCGTGCCGGTCTTGGTCTTGTCCAGACCATAGGCGAGCGCGGCCGCGGTCGGCTCGTTGATGATGCGCAGCACTTCAAGGCCCGCGATCTTGCCGGCGTCCTTGGTCGCCTGGCGCTGGGCGTCGTTGAAGTAGGCGGGAACGGTGATGACGGCCTGGTCGACCTTCTGGCCGAGATGGGCTTCCGCGGTCTCCTTCATCTTCTGCAAGATGAACGCCGAGACCTGCGAGGGCGAGTAGGTCTGGCCGTCGGCCTCGACCCAGGCGTCGCCGTTGGAAGCCTTCACGATCTTGTACGGAACGAGCTTCTTGTCCTTCTCGACCATCGGGTCGTCGTAGCGGCGGCCGATGAGGCGCTTCACTGCGAAGAAGGTGCGCTCGGGATTGGTGACGGCCTGGCGCTTGGCCGGCTGGCCGACGAGGCGCTCGCCATCATCCGTGACGGCGACGATCGAAGGCGTCGTGCGCATGCCTTCGGAATTCTCGATGACTTTGGCGTTCTTGCCATCCATTACGGCGACGCACGAATTCGTGGTGCCGAGGTCGATCCCAATGACCTTTCCCATGGTCCTGATATCCTTGTTTTTGCGGCAGGCTGGCTGGGCCCAGAAGGCACCCGAACCGAAACCCCCTAAGATCAAACATCCGCGATATTGCGATGATTGAGGCTCATATAGGAGGGGGGGAGGGGCCCGCAAGGACCGAACGCAAGTTTCGGCCGTGAAAACATTGGGTTTTGGAAGAACATATCCGGGCTGGATCGCCCTTGCGGGTGAGGAATTATTAACAGGTCCGGTCCTTGGCCGGCACCCCGCCACCGTGATCGGTCCCGCCCTGTTGCGGCAAGGCCAAACCCGCTAAAAGGCGGACCGGCCGGAGCGCCGCACCCAGGCTGCTGAGCGCGACAAAGCGGCCCGGTGGCCGACCATCGAACGGCCTCAATATGGACCAATCAGAGTGCCCATGAAGCTGACCCGCCCCCTCGCCGCGCTCACCCTCCTCATTGCCTCCGCGCTTCCGGCCGTGGCCGCCGACGCCGTTTTCCCGCCCGGCTTGCGCCTCGGCATGGTGCCGCTGATCGGCCTCAACACGGCCAAGACCTTTCCGGGCTTCGAGAGCGAGGACGGCACCGTCAAGGTGCTGATCACCGAGCTGCCGCCGGCCGCCTATGGCGAGGTCGCGAGCGCCTTCAATTCCAACCCGGCCGGCACTGGCGGCGTCAAGCAGGACAAGATCGAGACCCCCGCGGGCCTTGCCTATTTCACCACCGAGAGCGGCAAGGCCGGCGAGACGGCGGTGAAGCGCTATTCGATGATCGTGCCGGGCGCCGGCTTCTCCGGCTATGTCGCGGTGCAGATCCCGGAGAACGCGACCAAGATCTACACCGACGAGGCGGTGCGGCAGATGTTTGCGAGCGCCGTCACCCGCAAGCAGGTCTCGGCCGAAGAGCAGATCGCGCTGATGCCGTTCAAGATCACCGACCTCGCCGACTTCAAGGGCATCCGCACGCTGGCGCCGGGCTCCAGCATCATCCTGGCCGACGGCGACGAGAGCACGGGCTTTGAATCGAAGCCGTTCATGATCCTCGGCCTGATCGGCGCCACCCCGCAAGCCGCCGAGGACCGCGCCCGCTTCGCCCAGGAGGCGGCGCTTCAGATCCCCGGCGTGCGCGAGTCGCGCGTCACCATGTCCGAACCGATCCGCATCAACGGCCAGCAGGGTTTCGAGACCCGGATCGACGGCGTCAGCGGCAAGGACAAGACCCCGGTGACCGTGGTGCAGTGGATCCGCTTCTCCAGCGGCGGCGCCTCGCTGCGCATCATCGCCAGCGCCCCGCGCGACCAGTGGTCCGCCGCCTTCACCCGCTTCCGCGCCGTGCGGGACGGCATCCAGCCGAAGGGGTAAGAACGCTCGTCCAACAACCTCGGTGTCGTCCCGGCCTAGCGCGCAATTGCGCGCGGGGGGCCGGGACGACAGTGAGATTGGGGCGACACGCCCAAGCGCTCACCAGAGCCGGCTGCATTTTCGGGCTTCTGTTCGTATACGAACGGAACTAGGCTTGCCTCCATTGGATCATCCTGGAGGGAGGCGAACGATGCTTGATCGACGACAAATCCTCGCGGCGCTTGGGACAAGCGCTCTCGTAGCCCTTGCTCCAACCGCGCTCTTTGCGGCCGCATCGATCAAACCGGACGATGCCTCCGCGCTGCTGGTGATCGACGTGCAAAACTGCTTCCTGCCCGGCGGCAGCCTCGCGGTGAAGGAAGGCGAGCAGGTCGTTCCCGTCATCAACAAGATGGCGAAAGCGTTTGCGAACGTGGTGATGACCCAGGACTGGCACACGCCCGGCCACATTTCGTTTGCATCAGTGCACTCCGGCAAGAAGCCGTTCGAGACCGTCGACCTTCCCTACGGCAAGCAGGTGCTGTGGCCCGACCATTGCGTGCAGGGCACCGACGGCGCCTCGCTGTCGAAGGACCTCGCGATCCCGCATGCCGAGCTCATCATCCGCAAGGGTTTTCACAAGGACGTCGACAGCTATTCGGCCTTCCTCGAAGCCGACGGCAAGACGTCGACCGGCCTCGCCGGCTATTTGAAGGCCCGCAAGATCAAGCGCGTCTTCGTCGCCGGCCTTGCGACGGATTTCTGCGTCGCCTGGACCGCGCTCGACGCGCGCAAGGCGGGCTTTGAGGTCTATGTCGTGGAAGACGCCTGCCGCGGCATCGACACGCAGGGCTCGCTGGCAAAAGCCTGGGCCGACATGGCCAAGGCCGGCGTGAAGCGGATTCAGTCTGCGGATATCGCGGTCGGCGCGTAAGCGTTTCGCGCTGTCATTCCGGGGCGATGCGAAGCATCGAACCCGGAATCTCGAGATTCCGGGTTCGGCTCTTCGAGCCGCCCCGGAATGACGCCCAAACTCAGTTCGCCGCGCCGCTCGACTCGTTGTTGTTCGCCGCGGGCGCAGCCTTCGCGCCGCCCTTGGCGACACCGACGAGAGCCGGACGCAGCACGCGCTCGCCGATGGTGTAGCCGGCCTGCATGACCTGCACGACGGTGCCCGCAGGCACCGACGCATCCGGCACCTCGTACATCGCCTGCTGGAAGTTCGGGTCGAACTTCTGGCCCTGCGGATCGAATTTCTTCACGCCATGCTTTTCCAGCGCGTTGAGCAGCGAGCGCTCGGTGAGCTCGACGCCCTCGATCAGCGAGGTCAGGCCGGGATCGGCCGCGGCACGGGCCTCGGCCGGAACCGCGTCGAGCGCACGCTGGAGATTGTCGGCGATGTCGAGCACGTCGCGGGCGAAGCCGGTAATGCCGTAGAGGCGGGCGTCGGCGACTTCCTTGGTGGTGCGCTTGCGCAGATTTTCCATCTCGGCCAGCGTCCGCAGCATGCGGTCGCGCGCCTCGGCGGCTTCCTGCTGCAACAGCTCGACCGAGCCGGGCTCCGGATCGTCGGGCATGATGTAGGGTTTTGACACCACGGGCTCGCCGGTTGGCGGGGTCGTGTCGTCGGGCTGCCGGTCTCGATCGGTCATCGGCTCTCTTCTCGAACTCGTCTCAAGGGATTGTTGGCCCGGATATCGTGCCTAAGCTCACGAAAATCAAGCGCCCGTGATCGGCTCAAACGCCGGTCAGCCCCCCAGAAGGCGGCTGACGATGCGCGCGGCGTAGTCCACGGTCGGGATCACGCGGGCATAATTCAGCCGTGTCGGCCCGATCACGCCCAGAACGCCGACGATGTGGCCGGCGGCATCCCGATAGGGCGAGATGATGGTGGAGGAACCCGACAGGGAAAACAGTTTGTTCTCCGAACCGATAAAGATGCGCACACCCTCGGCGGTCTCGGCCCGGCCGAGCAGGTCGATCACGCCGCGCTTGGTCTCGAGATCGTCGAACAAGAGGCGCACCCGCTCCAGATCCTCCAGCGCGTGCAAGTCTTCCAGCAAATTGGCGTGGCCGCGGACGATGAGCTGGCGGTCCTCGTTCTCGCCGCCGGACCAGCTGGCGATACCGGCGGAAATCACCTTCTGGGTCAGCTGATCGAGCTCGGCACGGGCTTCCGCCAGCGCGGTCTCGAGCTCGAGCCGCGCCTCGGCCAGGGTCCGGCCGCGAATCCGCGCATTGAGGAAATTGCCGGCCTCGGTGATCGCCGAAGAGGGAACTCCGGGCGGCAGCGTCAGCACGCGGTTTTCGACCTGGCCATCCTCGCCGACCAGGATCACCAGCGCCTTTTCCGGTTCCAGCCGGACGAATTCGATGTGTTTCAGCCGCGCATTGGATTTCGGCGTCAGCACCACGGCGGCGGCGCGGGTCAGGCCCGACAGCCGGGTCAGCGCCTGGTCCAGCGCCGCCTCGACCGACTGCGCCTGACCGACGGACGTGAGCTGGCTCTGGATCGACTGCCGCTCGGCGTCATTGAGGTCGCCAACCTGCATCAGGGCGTCGACGAAGAAGCGCAGGCCGAGTTCCGTCGGCAAACGGCCGGCGGACGTATGAGGGGCATAGATCAGGCCGAGCTGTTCCAGGTCGGCCATGACGTTGCGGACCGAGGCCGGCGACAGCGGCATCGCGATCAGGCGTGAGATGTTCCGCGAGCCCACCGGCTCGCCGGTCGCGAGATAGCTTTCGACAATCTGACGAAAGATGTCGCGGGAACGCTCGTTGAGCTGGGCGAGGCCTGCGCGCGGCGCGATCAGATGGATCGGATCGTGATGGGCCACGGACGGTAACTCCTCTCAGACGCTTATAATTTGTCTATCCCGAAGGGTTCTGACAAGCGTGGCGTTTGCGGGGTGGAAAACCGGGGGTGAAAAAGCCTTGCCGCCCACCCTCACCCCACCTACAAGCACCGCGAATAGCCCTTTTCCGAGAGTTTTGGAGGATTTCCCATGCGGCCAAGCCGCCGTGCGCCCGACGAATTGCGCCCCGTGACGCTGGAGCGCGGCGTGGTCAAATATGCGGAAGGCTCCTGCCTGGTGAAATTCGGCGACACCCATGTGCTGGTCACCGCCACGCTGGAGGACCGCCTGCCGCCGTGGCTGAAGGGCCAGGGCCGCGGCTGGGTCACCGCCGAATACGGCATGCTGCCGCGCGCGACCTCGGAACGCACCCGCCGCGAGGCCTCCGCCGGAAAGCAGAGCGGCCGCACCGTCGAGATCCAGCGCCTGATCGGCCGCTCGCTTCGCACCATCATCAATCTCGAAGCGCTCGGCGAGCGCCAGATCACGGTCGATTGCGACGTGCTCCAGGCCGACGGCGGCACGCGCACGGCCTCGATCACCGGCGCCTGGGTCGCGCTCGCCGATTGCGTCAACTGGATGAAGGCGCGCAACATGGTCAAGGCCAACGTGCTGCGCGACAACGTCGCCGCGATCTCCTGCGGCATCTACAACGGCAACCCCGTGCTCGACCTCGACTATGCCGAGGATTCCGAGGCCGAGACCGACGCCAATTTCGTCATGACCGGCGACGGCCGCATCATCGAGGTGCAGGGCACCGCGGAGCGCGAGCCGTTTACGGAAACCGAGTTCCTGGCGCTGATGGCGCTGGCGCGCAAGGGCGTCGCGCGGCTCGTGGACTTGCAGAAACTGTCTGTCGCGTAGTCAATAGGCCCATGCACCGCCGAATCACCGGAAAGCTCGTCATCGCCACCCACAATCCCGGCAAGCTCGCCGAGATGAAGGAGCTTTTGGCGCCTTACGGCATCGAGGCGGTGTCGGCCGGCGAGCTCGACCTTCACGAGCCAGACGAGACCGGCAACGATTTCCGCAGCAACGCCGCGATCAAGGCGATCGCGGCGGCGCGGGCGACCAAGCTGCCGTCCTTCGCCGATGATTCCGGCATCGTGGTCGACGCGCTCGACGGCGCGCCCGGCATCTACAGCGCACGCTGGGCCGGGCCGACCAAGGATTTCACCGCGGCGATGACGCGGATCGAGCGCCTGTTGCAGGAGCGCGGCGCGACCATGCCCGACAAGCGCAAGGCGCATTTCGTCTCCGCGCTCTGCGTCGCCTGGCCCGACGATCATCTCGACGAGGTCGAGGCGCGCGTCGACGGCACGCTGGTCTGGCCGCCGCGCGGCACCGCCGGCTTCGGCTACGATCCGATGTTCCTGCCCGACGGCCACAGCCGTACTTTCGGCGAGATGGAAAGCATCGAGAAGCACGGGCTGCCGCCGCTTGGCCTCGGCCTGTCGCACCGCGCCCGCGCCTTCGTGAAACTGGCGGAGATCTGCCTTGAGCCGCGCTAAGGAAGCCTTCGGCGTCTACGTGCACTGGCCGTTCTGCCTGTCGAAGTGCCCCTATTGCGACTTCAACAGCCATGTCCGCCACGCCGCGATCGACGAAGCGCGCTTCGCTTCCGCCTTCGGGCGCGAGATCGAAACGACCGCGCAGCGCGCGCCCGGCCGCGAGGTCACCTCGATCTTCCTCGGCGGCGGCACGCCGTCCCTGATGCAGCCTGCGACCGTCGGCGCCGTGCTCGATGCGATCGGCAAGCACTGGACGGTGGCGAAGAACGTCGAGGTCACGCTGGAAGCAAACCCGACCAGCGTCGAGGCGACGCGCTTCGCCGGCTATCGCGCCGCCGGCGTCAACCGCGTCTCGCTCGGCGTGCAGGCGCTCGACGATGCTTCGCTGAAGGCGCTCGGCCGCATGCACAGCGCGCGCGAAGCGCTTGATGCCGTTGCCATCGCGCGCCGCTCGTTCGACCGTTATTCGTTCGACCTGATCTACGCCCGCCCCGACCAGACGCCGGCGATGTGGGCCGATGAACTGCGTCTCGCGATCGACGAAGCGGCCGAGCATCTGTCGCTCTATCAATTGACGATCGAGGAAGGCACGCCGTTCTTCGGCCTGCACCAGGCCGGCAAATTGAAGACGCCGAACGAGGCGGTCGCGCGCGCGCTCTACGACATCACGCAGGAGACCTGCGACAAGCTCGGCCTGCCCGCCTACGAGATTTCCAATCACGCGCGGCGCGGCGCCGAATGCCGGCACAACCTGGTCTACTGGCGCGGCGAGGAATATGCCGGCATCGGCCCCGGCGCGCACGGCCGGCTCGACATCGACGGCATCAGGCACGCCACCGCCACCGAGAAGCGCCCCGAAGCCTGGCTGATGCGGGTCGAGACCAGCGGCCATGGCGTCGTCACCGACGATCTTCTCAACAGCGAGGAGCGCGCCGACGAATTCCTGCTGATGGGACTCCGTCTCGCCGAGGGCATCGACCCCGAGCGCTACACCGCCCTCTCCGGCCGCCCGCTCGACCCCAAGCGCATCGCGCTGCTGCGCGAGGAAGGTGCAATCGCCGTCGACACCAGCAGCGGCCGCCTGCGCGTGACGAGCAGCGGATTTCCGGTGCTGGATGCCGTGGTTGCGGATCTGGCGGCGTAGCGAGTTGCCGTAGGGTGGGCAAAGCGAAGCGTGCCCACCGCCTCGATGCAACTTGCGGATAGATGGTGGGCACGGCGCAAGTGCGCCTTTGCCCACCCTACGATAGCTACGAAGCCATCAGGCCCCAAAACTCTTCGGCGAGCCCGCGACCGCGACGCCGCCGCCGGTCGTCACCCTCATCACGGCGAGGCCACGTTCGTTGGTGCCGTCGGCGCGGAAGCGGAACAGGCCGTCGATGCCGGCAAAGCCGGAGGGGTTGGTGAGCACGTCGGACGAGAAGCGCGTGGTGCCTTGCGTGCGCGCGAGCGCGGCGACGAGGGCGACCGCGTCATAGGCGAGCGTTGCGGTGCGAATCGGCTCGGCGCCGTATTTGGTGCGGTAGCGGCCGGAGAAAGCGCGGAAGCCGGCCGGATCCGGCGCGGCGTAGAGGCCGCCTTGCAGGTTCGCATTCGCGTAGACGCGCGGACTGTCCCACAGGCCGGTGCCGAGCAGCTGGATGTTGCGCAAGTTCGCGCCTGCGGCCGTCATCGCATCGGCGACCGTCACCACCGCATCGCCGTCGTCGGCGATGAACAGCGCATCGGCGCTGCCGAGCTGCTGCGCCACGGCGCGCGCCGGCGCGGCGCGATCGGCACCGTATCTCTCGAACGCAACGATGCGGCCGCCACGCCGCGGCACCGCTGCCTTCACCGCGGCCTCGACTACGTTGCCATAGGCATTGTCGGGCACGAGCACGGCGACTGAGCGCTTTCCGATGCTGGCGGAATATTCGACGATCCGGTTGACGTCGGACTCCGGCAGGAAGCTCAGCAGATAGACGCCGCGGCCGGCGATGCTGGAATCGGTCGAGAACGCCATGACGGAAATGCCGCGCGTGCGCGCGACCTGCGCCACCGCCGGCACCGACTGCGCAAACAGCGGTCCCAGGATGATCTCGGCGCCCTCGTCGACCGCCTGCTGCGCACCCGCCTGCGCGCCTTGCGGGCTGCCATTGTCGTCCTTGATCAGCAGCTGGATGTTCGGATTCTGGAATTCGGCCAGCGCCATCTCGGCGGCGTTGCGCATGGACTGCGCGGCAAGGCCGGCGTTGCCGGCGGCCGAGAGCGGCAGGATCACGGCGACCTTCACCCCGCCGGTACCGGCGGTCGTCGCCTGTTGCGGCGGGCCGGCCGGCTGAGCCGGGGGTGTGGAGGAGCTGCTGAAGGGATTGGAGAACTGGCTGAGGCTCTGCTGCACGCCGGCGCAGGCCGACAGCAGCGGCGCGCCGAGCAACAAGCCGAGCGCGCTCCGCCGGGTCGCACCCGACGATTGGGGCCCCGGATCGGAAGACTTTGGATAACGCGGGCCCAGCATGACAGCTTCTCTTCTGACCTGCCGTCGCCGGCCGGTCACAACAAACTTGCCGCGACAGAAGCCGCGGATTCAGGCATATTGTCGGCAAATAGTTAACCAAAACAAAAGGATAATGATCGCTTAACGCAGCCGTACATCAATTCCTGGTTAGCTGTCCGCCGTTCGTCACCCAGCATCAAGGCGGCGTTTCCGCCGCGAATATGGCGCTGGCTCTTGATCCCCTCACGAATGTGATCCCGGATGGATCACATTCCCGTCCTCTTCAGTTCCTGCCTCGCCCCTCGCTTGCCCTCTTGCCCCGGCACGATCTTTTTCGGAGGACCGGTTCCCAGCCCCGTGGATCATGCCTAAGTTCGTTTCATTATGCGCGCAAAGCCGGCCCCGATAAATACGCCTGAAGGCACAGACGCCGCACCGCGCGGCTTCTCCATCGATGCCCATCGTCTTGTGGCGCCGAAAGCCGCCGCAGGCCTCCATCTGGTCGCAACCCCGATCGGCAATCTCGGCGACATCACGCTGCGCGGGCTTCAGACGCTCGCAGGGGTCGATGTCATCGCCTGCGAGGACACCCGCATCACGCGGCGCCTGACCGAGCGCTACGACATTTCCGCGCAGCTCAAGCCCTATCACGAGCACAATGCCGAGGCCGCGCGCCCGAAGATCCTGGAGCGGCTTTCGCAAGGCGGCTCGGTCGCGCTGGTGTCGGACGCCGGCACGCCGCTGATCTCCGATCCCGGCTTCAAGCTGGTGCGCGAGGTCTGCGCCGCCGGCCATGCCGTCTACGCGCTGCCCGGCCCGTCCTCGGTGCTGGCGGCGCTGTCGGTCGCGGCGCTACCGACCGACCGCTTCTTCTTCGAGGGCTTTCTGCCGGCAAAATCCGCCGCGCGCAGGTCGCGCCTTGCCGAGCTTGCCCGCATCGATGCGACGCTGGTGATGTTCGAATCCGGCAACCGCGTGCAGGATACGCTTGCCGAGCTCGCCGAGATCATGGGGACGCGCGAGGCCGCGATTTGCCGCGAGCTGACGAAGCTGCACGAGGAGATTTCGCGCGCGACGCTGAACGAGCTGGCACGCGAGGCGGACACGCTGGAGACGCGCGGCGAGTTCGTGCTGGTGATCGCACCGCCTGCGGCGGATGCCGAGATGCTGACATCGGATGCGCTCGACGATCTCCTGCGCGCGCAGCTCGCCACCCACAGCGTCAAGGACGCCGTGGCTCATGCCGTCGAGCTGTCCGGCCGGCCGCGGCGCGAGATCTATGCCCGCGCACTCGAGCTCGCAAAAGATTTGCGGGGCGGCGATGGCGAAGACTGAGGGCGGAGCGGAACCGAAAGTCGCCTCGCCCGAACGCGTCGCCGCGTTCCGCACCGGCATCTCGGCCGAGAGCCGCGCCGCCGCCTATCTCATGGCCAAGGGCTATCGCATCCTCGCCAAGCGCTATCGCACCCCGCATGGCGAGATCGACATCGTGGCGCGCCGGCGCAACCTGATCGCCTTCGTCGAGGTCAAGGCCCGCGCGAGCCTGGACGATGCCGCCTTTGCCGTAACGCCGCGCCAGCAGCAGCGCATCATCGACGCCGCGCAAGGCTGGCTCGTCGCGCATCCCGAGCATGCCGAATTCGAATTGCGATTCGACGCCATGCTGATTGCGCCGCGGTCACTTCCGCGCCATGTGTTGGCAGCATTCGACGCCTCGACCTGAAAGGCAGACCATGAAACTGAACGTCGCCGTCCAGATGGATCCCATCGCCCGCATCAACATCAAGGGCGATTCCACCTTTGCGCTGCTTCTGGAGGCGCAGAAGCGCGGCCACGGCCTGTCCTACTACACGCCCGACAAGCTCTCGATGGTCGGCGAGGAGCTGGTCGCGCCGGTGCAGCTGCTGACCGTGCGCGACGAGCCGGGCGATCATTTCACCCTCGGCGAGCCCAAGCGCGAGGCGCTCAACGGCTTCGACGTGGTGCTGCTGCGCCAGGACCCGCCGTTCGACCTCGCCTACATCACCTCGACGCATTTCCTGGAGCGCATCCATCCGAAGACGCTGGTCGTCAACGATCCGGCCTCGGTGCGCAACGCGCCGGAAAAGCTGTTCGTGATGAACTTTCCGCAGCTGATGCCGCCGACGCTGATCTCGCGCGACCTGGATGAGATCAACGCATTCCGGGACAGGCACGGCGCCGTCGTGATGAAGCCGCTGCACGGCCATGGCGGCGCGGCGGTGTTCCGCGTGATGCCGCAGGACATGAATTTCGGCTCGCTGTTCGACATGTTCTCGGTCACGTTCAGGGAGCCCTGGGTGATCCAGCAGTTCATCCCCGAGGTGAAGCACGGCGACAAGCGCATCATCCTCGTCAACGGCGAGTTCGCCGGCGCCGTGAACCGCGTGCCCGCCGCCGACGACCTCCGCTCCAACATGGTGCGCGGCGGCGCCGCGCAGGAGACCGAGCTCACCCCGCGCGAACGCGAGATCTGCGCCACCGTCGGCCCGGCGCTGCGCGAGCGCGGCCTGCTGTTCGTCGGCATCGACGTCATCAACGGCAACCTCACCGAGATCAACGTGACATCGCCAACGGGCATCCGCGCCATCGCGCGTCTCGGCGGCCCGGACGTCGCGGCAAAGGTCTGGGACACGATCGAGCAGAAGCGGGCGAAGTAAGGCGCCTCTCACTTCGTCTCCCGGATACTCACTCCCTCACCGTCACCCTGAGGTGCTCGCCTCTTCGGCGAGCCTCGAAGGGCGACGGCCCGGCCGCATCCCGGCCGTACATCCTTCGAGGCTCACCTCGCGATGCGTTGCATCGCAAGCTTCGCACCTCAGGATGACGGATCACCTGTGTCGGCGCGGCATGCTGAGGTGACACCATGGCGGCGCGGAGTCCCACGAGCCACTAACCACCCGTTCACCATGACGCCGCGCGCATCGTTCGGACGAACGTCTCGTACTGCGTGAATCTACGGTGGCTGCTGGCCGATCGAATAACGCGCCGTTCACCATCTGCCCAGAACTCGGGCCGTGGCCGCTCATCGCATTCGGCCTCGCAACACCCCTTATACTTTTACTCCCTACTCATCGACACAGGGGAACCCGCCACGTGCGGTTCGAGTACCCCGCGTAAGAGTAGAGGCGTATGAATACCGCACGCATTGTCGTTCTCGTCATCGCGCTGGGCGCCGGCGGCGTCGCTGCGTATCTGGCGAGCGGTTATGACAACAAGCCCGCGCCCGCCCTTCCCGTCGCCGAGAAGCTGCCGACGGTCGAGGTTCTCGTCGCGAAAAACGACATCCAGCTCGGCCAGGCCGTGAAGGTCGAGGACCTGCAATGGCAGACCTGGCCGTCGACCACCGCGAGCAGCGCTTTCATCCGCCGCGACAGCAGGCCCGAGGCGCAGACCCAGATCGCCGGCTCGATCGCGCGCGTGCCGTTGATGCAGGGCGAGCCGATCCGCGAGCAGAAGCTGGTGAGGGCCGAGGGCTCCGGCTTCATGGCCGCGATTCTGCCGTCGGGCATGCGCGCCGTTTCCACCGAGATTTCAGCCGAGACCGGCGCCGGCGGCTTCATCCTGCCGAACGACCGCGTCGACATCGTCCTGACCCGCCGCCTGAAGAGTCCCGACGCCAGCAGCACGACCGCGGGCAACGACCTCATCCTGTCCGAGGTCATCCTGAGCAACGTCCGCGTGCTCGCGATCGACCAGGCGCC
Organism: Bradyrhizobium sp. WSM2254; assembly: GCF_000472645.1. Classification (NCBI taxonomy): domain Bacteria; kingdom Pseudomonadati; phylum Pseudomonadota; class Alphaproteobacteria; order Hyphomicrobiales; family Nitrobacteraceae; genus Bradyrhizobium; species Bradyrhizobium sp. WSM2254. The sequence goes on from NZ_AXAB01000013.1 coordinate 62,140, forward strand.
GAAGGAAAAGGACGGCCAGAACGCCGTGCTCGGCAAGACCGTCACACTCGAGCTCAAGCCGGACCAGGTCGCAACGCTCGCCGCCGCGCGCCAGGGCGGCACGCTCCAGCTTGCGCTGCGGAGCATCGTCGATGCCAACGCAGCCGAGCTCACGGCCGAGGATTTGGCGATCAAGCGTTCCGGCGGAGTCAACGTGATCCGCTACGGCGTGCAGGTGCGACAACTGACGTCACAGAAGTGATGGGGACATGATGAACTACGGGGATGATCGGGCGGGCTTGCGCATTCGGGGGAATCGCGCACGCACGTTCTGGACGGGGGCGATGTTGATGCTGGGGCTGCTCGCAGCTCCCGACTTCGTCGGCGCCGCCGAAACGCCGGTCGGCGACCAGGCGCCGATGCAGGCGCCGGATCTCGGCGTGGCGTCGGTCGGGACGATCGCGCCGGCGAAGACGCGCTTCCTGTCGCTCGGCGTCGGCAAGTCGGTCGTCATCGACCTGCCCCGCGAGGTCAAGGATGTGCTGGTGGCCGATCCCAAGATCGCCAACGCGGTGATCCGCTCGGCCCAGCGCGCCTATATCATCGGCGGCCAGGTCGGCCAGACCAACGTCGTGTTCTTCACCGCCGACGGCCAGCAGGTCGCCGCCTACGACATCGCGGTGAAGCGCGACCTCAACGGCATGCGTGCCGCGCTGCGCCAGTCGCTGCCGGGCGTGCAGATCGAAGGCGTCGGCGACAGCGTGATGCTGACCGGCTCGGTGTCGAGCCCAGTCGAGGCGCAGCAGGCCGGCGACGTCGCCGCCAAGCTGGTCGGCGGCTCCGACAAGGTGGTCAACAACATCGTGGTGCGCGGCCGCGACCAGGTGATGCTCAAGGTCGTCGTCGGCGAAGTGCGCCGCGACATCGTCAAGCAATTGGGCGTCGATCTCAGCGCCAGCCTGAATGCCGGCACCGCGGTCGTGAACTTCAACAATTCCAACCCGTTCTCGGTCTCTGGCGGCCCGCTCGTAACCAGCAACGGGCTCGGCCTTACCGGACTGGCAAAAGGCGTGGCCACCGTCAACGCCACGATGCGCGCGATGGAAAGCGCCGGCGTGATGCGGACGCTGGCCGAGCCGAGCTTGACGGCAATCTCCGGCGAGTCCGCCACTTTCATCGCCGGCGGCGAATTCCCGATCCCTGCGGGCTATTCCTGCGATCCGGTCACCCACGTCTGTACCACCCAGATCACCTACAAGAAGTTCGGCATCTCCCTGAACTTCACGCCGGTCGTGTTGAGCGAGGGACGTATCAGCCTGCGCGTGATGACCGAAGTCTCGGAGCTGTCGAATCAGAACGCCATCTCCGTGACGCAGGCGGTGTCCGCGGGCCAGACCAGCTCGATCACCATCCCCTCGATCCAGACCCGCCGCGCCGAGACCACGCTCGAGATTCCCTCGGGCGGCTCGATGGCGATGGCCGGCCTGATCCAGCAGCAGACCAAGCAGGCGATCAACGGCCTGCCCGGCGTCGACCAGGTGCCGATCATCGGCGCGCTGTTCCGCAGCCAGGACTTCGTCAACAACGAGACCGAGCTGATGGTGATCGTGACGCCCTATGTGGTGCGCGCGGTCGCCCAGAAGGAATTGTCGCGGCCCGACGACGGCTTTGCGCCGGCCTCGGACGCGCAGACGGCGCTGCTCGGCCGCATGAACCGCCTCTATGGCATCGCGCGCCGCGTCGATCCGATCGACGGCGCCCGCGGCGATTTCGGCTTCATCATCGACTGAGACCGACGGACGGCTTGGGGAACGGGGCAAGGATCGGGGCAAGAGGGGATCAAGCGATGACGAAGACCATGACCGATCGACGTCGCGGCTTAAGCGTCGCGCTGGCGCTGACGGGGCTCTCCGTCATGCTGGGTGCGTGCAACACCACGGGCGAGATCGTCACCCAGACGGTGCCGACCGATTATCGCCAGCGCCATCCGATCGCTGTGCAGGAAGCCAAGAAGTCGATCGTGATTTTCGTCGGCAAGGCGAGAGGCGGCCTCTCGGCCGAACAGCAGTCCGACGTCGCGGGCATCGCCCGGGACTGGGTGCGCGAAGGCACCGGGTCCGTCGTCGTCGATGTGCCGATCGACGCCGCGAATTCGCGTGCCGCCGCGGCGACCTATCGGGAAATCCGTTCCGTGCTCGCGTCCAGCGGCGTGCCGTCGCGTGCCATCGTCCAGCATCCCTATCGGCCCGAGGATCCCGGACTGCTGCCGACCATCCGCCTGAGCTACTCCCGCATCGCCGCGGTCGCCGGCCCCTGCGGGCTGTGGCCCGAAGACGTCGGTCCGTCCATCCTCGACCCCGGCTACAACGAGAACCGGCCGTACTTCAACCTAGGCTGCGCCAGCCAGCGCAATCTCGCGGCGATGATCGACAATCCCGCCGACCTCGAGCAGCCGCGTGCCGAAACGCCGGTCTACACCGCACGTCGCGACATCGCCTTCGAACGCTATCGCAAGGGCACGCCGGTCGCGACTCCCAACCCCGAGGCCGACAAGGCCAAGCTCAGCGATACAGGCAGATGACGAGCGTCAACGACGAAGAAGCGGACCATCCGCGGCACCCCGAGGAGCATATTGCGCCGGTTCCTCGCATTTCCGTGCAAGCCTTTTGCGAGACCGACCAGACGCTCGCCGCAGTGACGGCGGCCGGGCAGGATCGCAGGCTTGCCAAGGCGCATGTCACCGCCAAGGAAGGCGGCCTCGCCGCGGCGATCGAAGTCTATGAATCGATGCCGACGCCGAACGTGATCGTGATCGAATCCGACGGCACGCGCGACATCCTGGAGGGCCTGGACGATCTCGCCGGCGTCTGCGATCCCGGCACCCGCGTGGTCGTGATCGGCAACCCCAACGACACGGCGCCCTATCGCGAGCTGGTGCGTCGCGGCGTCAACGACTATGTGGTGGGACCGGTCGAAACGCTCGACGTGGTCCGTTCGATCTGCAGCCTGTTCTCGGCGTCCGAAGCCATCATCACCGGCCGCGTCATCGCGGTGGTCGGCGCCAAGGGCGGCGTCGGCGCGTCCACCGTCGCGCACAATGTGGCCTGGACCATCGCCCGCGACCTCGCGCTCGATTCCGTCGTGATCGACCTCGACCTCGCCTTCGGCACCGCGAGTCTCGACTACAACCAGGACCCGGTGCAGGGCATCGCCAACGCGGTGCTGTCGCAGGACCGGCCCGACACGGCGCTGATGGAGCGCCTGCTCGCCAAATGCACCGAGCGCCTCAGCCTTCTGGCCGCGCCTGCCACCCTCGACCGGGTCTACGATTTCGGCGCGGAGGCCTTCGACGCGGTGTTCGACACGCTGCGCATGACCACGCCCTGCATCGTGCTCGACGTCCCCCATCAATGGTCGGGTTGGACGCGGCGCGCGCTGATCAACGCCGACGACATCGTGATCGTGGCCGAGCCCGATCTCGCCAACTTGCGCAACACCAAGAACATGCTGACCGTGCTGAAGGCGGCGCGGCCGAACGACCGGCCGCCGCTGTACTGCATCAACCAGGTCGGCATGCACAAGCGCGCGGAGATCGACGTCAAGTCGTTCGTCAAGACCATGGAGAGCCAGCCGATCGCGGTGATCCCGTTCGATTCGAAACTGTTCTCCACCGCGGCCAACAACGGCCAGATGATCGCGGAGGTCTCCAAGAGCCACCGCACCACCGAGCTGTTCCAGAACATGGCGAACCGCCTCGCCGGGCGCGGCGAGGTGAAGAAGCCGAAGCGCTCGCTGCTCGCACCGCTCCTGAAGAAGCTGAAGGGCCGATCAAGCCGCAATTCCGCGCCGCATCGCAAGGCTTCGTAAGGAGCTGAACTCGCAAAGGCCGGCAAGTGGGCGGACTATTTGTCCGCCCTTTGCTGTTTCTTGGCCAGCACCTGGCGCAGTGCCGCGACCTTGGCCGCGGCCTGGTCCGGCGGCAAATCTGCCTTCACGAGGATTTCAGCCTCGGCCTCGCGGCCCTGCAATCCCAGCACGAGCGCGAGATTGGCGCGGACCCGCGCATCGTTCTGATTGCGCTGATAAGCGCGTCCGAGCACCTGTTCGGCCTTCGACAGATTGTTTTGCAGCATATAGGACAGGCCGAGATTGGACAGCACGGTCGGCTCGTCGGGCACGATCTTCAGCGCCGCGGCGTAATATTGCTGCGCCTCTTCGTTGCGGCCGAGCTGGTCGAGCGCCGCGCCCTGCGCCGACAGGATGCGCCAGTCCGGATCCTCGGGCGAATGCGAGCGGCCCAGCACGTCGAAAGCCTGCTGGAAATTGCCGTTGTCGGCGAGCGCGCGGCCGTAGCCGGCGAGCAGCGCCTTGTTGCTGGGATGGCCGAGCACGGCCTGCTCCAGCACCGCGACCGCCTGCGCGCGCTGGCCGCTCGCGCGCAGCGCCTTGCCATACTCGAGCGCGAGGTTGGGATCACCGGGCTTGGCGCGATAGCGCTCGCGCAGGACATCCATGTCCGACTTCGGATCGGCCTTGCCGGCTGTTTCCGACTTGCCGCCAAGCGCGCCGGTCACGTCCTCGACGCCGACGGTCTGGCAACCGCCGAGGGCAAGCACCAGAAGCGCGGGCAGCAGGAATTTCGCCGGGGCAGAGGCACGGGACAAACGCTTGGGCATACTCTGATCACTCGGCGACTGATCAGAGATGCTTACCGATTAACGCTAAATTCCCGTTAAGGAAGTCAGCCCCGCAGCCTAATCGGTGAACTCGGCACCGAATTCGCAGCCGATGCGCCAACGCAGCCGGCACTGGCGGGAATAGTCGGGTGCGAAGATGATGGTGAATTGCGGCGGCACTTCCAGGAATTCCGCCACCACTTTCACGCCCCCGTCCGAAATATCCGTGATTGTGCAATCCCGCGGCAGCGAGCCCGCGCCAAAGTGAATCTTGGCGAGTCGGCTGCACACCCGACGTTCGCTTCTCCGGCGATTTGCAAGCATTTTGATTGTTCACTTGTTAGATCACGGCCCATCCCGCAGCCCTAGGAGTAGCGGACATTCGTTGGAATGTGCTGAGGACAGCCGCTCGCATTCGAGGCGTAGTGTCCGCGCCTTGTTTACGATTGGTTAGGGCTTGGGCGCCGCCGGATATGTTCCCGTATTGTTCTTGCGGAGGGTGGCCGGCTCTGCTACCCTCGATTGTGCAAGTGGGCAGGCTGGTTCGGCATGGTTCAACGGGTTTCTACCGTCGCCTTTGAGGGGATCGAGGCCCGCGCGGTCGACGTGCAGGTGCAGGTCGCGCCGGGCCTGCCGGCCTTTGCCATCGTTGGCCTGCCGGACAAGGCGGTGTCGGAGGCGCGGGAGCGGGTCCGCTCGGCGCTGATTGCATCAGGCCTGGCGCTGCCGGCGCGGCGGATCATCGTCAATCTGGCCCCCGCCGACCTCCCGAAGGAAGGCAGCCATTACGACCTGCCGATCGCACTCGGGCTGATGGCGGCGATCGGCGCGATTCCGCCGGATGCGCTGACTGGCTTCACCGTGCTCGGCGAGCTCGGCCTCGACGGCTCGATCGCGCCGGTGGCCGGCGTTCTTCCCGCCGCGATTGGCGCCAATGTGCGCGAGGAAGGCCTGATCTGTCCGGCCGCCTGCGGCTCGGAAGCGGCCTGGGCGAGCCCGGACATCCAGATCATCGCCGCACAATCGCTGATCCAGATCGCCAACCACTTCAAGGGCACGCAGGTGCTGTCGCGTCCCTCGCCCAGGGTGCACGAGGCCGCCGCCTCGCCGCTCGACCTGCGCGACATCAAGGGCCAGGAAAGCGCCAAGCGGGCGCTGGAGATCGCGGCCGCCGGCGGACATCACCTCTTGATGATCGGCGCGCCCGGTGCCGGCAAGTCGATGCTGGCGGCGCGCCTGCCCTCGATCCTGCCGCCGCTGTCGCCGGGCGAGCTGCTCGAGGTCTCGATGATCGCCTCCGTTGCCGGCGAGATCGAAGGCGGTGCGCTGACTGCGCGGCGCCCGTTCCGCTCGCCGCATCATTCCGCCAGCATGGCCGCGCTCACCGGCGGCGGCATGCGTGCCAAGCCCGGCGAGATCTCGCTGGCGCACCAGGGCGTGCTGTTCCTCGACGAATTGCCCGAGTTCGATCCGCGCGTGCTGGATTCGCTGCGCCAGCCGCTGGAGAACGGCGAGGTCTCGGTGTCCCGCGCCAATCATCGCGTCACCTACCCTGCCCGCTTCATGCTGGTCGCGGCGATGAATCCCTGCCGCTGCGGCAACGCGTTCGAACCCGGCTATGCCTGCAAGCGCGGTCGCATCGATCGCTGCACCGGCGACTACCAGGCGCGCATCTCAGGGCCCTTGATGGACCGCATCGACCTGCGCATCGAGGTTCCGGCGGTGACCGCAGCCGACCTGATCCTGCCGCCGCCGGCGGAGGGATCAGCCGAGGTCGCCGCGCGCGTGGCGGCGGCGCGAGACATCCAGCTTGCGCGTTACGCGGCGATCGGCCTGCCGCGGGTCCGCATCAATGCCGAGGCGCCGGCCTCGGTGCTCGAAGAGATCGCCAAGCCGGATGTGCAAGGCGCCAAGCTGCTGCGCGACGCCGCCGAGACCATGCGGCTGTCGGCGCGCGGCTATCACCGGGTGCTGCGGGTGGCGCGCACGCTCGCCGACCTCGACAACGCAGACAAGATCGGCCGGCTGCATCTCGCCGAAGCGCTGTCCTACCGCGCACTCGCAGAGGATGTGCGCCAAATGGCGTGATCATTCCGCGCATCAACCCGGCGGTAACGAGTTTCCTTTACGCTCTGCAAACCATAAGGCCCACAAGTTCCCGTACGGGCCTGGCGAGTAGAGTGTCATGTTGCGTTTCAAGATCCTGGCCTCGGTCGTTCCCCTGCTGGCGGCTGCGGTGTTCGCCCGCAGCGAGATCGGATCGGTCTCGCATCCCTGCATCGCCCTGGGCGACACCTCTGTCGAGCTGACATCGCTGTTCTGGACCGCCGGCGTCCATGTCGCCTTCACCGACGATCCGACGCGGGCCACGGTCAGGGTTCAGATCACCGACGATGCGGACGGTGCGGACTTCGCGGTGGTCGACGACGGTCTCGGCTCCGAGCCGGATTCCTGCCAGGCCAATCCGCAGACCCGGCTCATCACGATTGCCGCACAGCCGGTCGACGGCGGGCCGGTGATCTATCTCTCCACCGACGGGCCGGCCGATTACCGCATCTATGTGCGCTCGAAGTCGTTCTCGCAGCGCGAGGCGGCGGCGCTGATCGTCGGCGCCCACGGCGGTCACCGCCCGTTCCAGGCCGCCTCGCTCTGAAGCGCGATGATCATCGCGCTTCAGGTTGGTGTTGGAGCATGATCTTTCCGGAAAACCGCTGCACACTTTTCCGGATCATGCTCTGAGCCGTTAACACCTCGTCAACCCTGTTTGGAGGCGGCGCCAAAGCCTCAAGCTGTTCGCAAGGTCGGCGGGACATCGTCGCACGTGGCAAGCACGGGGTTTTTAAGACAAGAGTCGGGATCGGTGGCGATGGGTCGGACGTTCCGGATCAAGGTGCGCATGCGCCGCTTCAGGCGGCAGCATCCGAGAATCGCCTTCGCGATCCGCTCCTTCATGATCTTCTCGGCGACGTTCGGCGGCGCCTATGGCTTCGTCTCCGGCAGCCGCGCCGAGAATTCCGGCTACGATCCCAACGCCTTTGCGATCGGCGCGAGCTTCCTGTTCGCGCTCGCCTGCCTTGGCCTGGCGACGATGAGCATGCGGCTGCGCTTCGTCAACAAGCGGCTGCGCAAGCTCGCCGCTCACAACGAGGCGCTGATCGACCGCAATTGGGAGCTGAAGGAAGCCGAGGAACGCGCCCGCAGCCTGTTCGAACAGCAGGGCGACCTGATCGTGCTGCGCGACACAAACGGCCGCATCACCTTCGCCAACGACGCCTATTGCGCGCTCGCAGGGCAGGCGCGCGGCGCACTGGTCGGCACACGCTTTGATTTCGACGTGCTGGAGCAGGGCGACAATGCCCGCGAAAGCAATGGCACGCGCGTTCACGATCAGAAGATCGCAACCCCGCTCGGCGCGCGCTGGATCGCCTGGCGCGAGGGTTATGTCCGCCTCGATGCCGGCCAGCCCGCCGAGTTGCAGAGTGTGGGACGCGACGTCACCGACCGCACCGAGACCGAGCGCGCATTGTCCGACGCCCGCGACCAGGCCGATGCCGCCAACCGCGCCAAGTCGCGCTTCCTCGCGATGGCCTCGCACGAGATCCGCACTCCGCTCAACGGCATCATCGGCATGGGCGGCCTCTTGCTCGACACCACGCTGACGCCGGAGCAGGCGACCTACGCGAAAGCCGTGAAAACCTCGGGCGAAGCGCTGATGGCGCTGATCGAGGAGATGCTCGATTATTCCAAGATCGAGGCCGGCAAGCTCGACCTCGAGCAACGCCCCTTCGCGCTCTCGAGCCTGATCGAGGAGATCACCGAGCTGCTCGCGCCGCGCGCGCAGGCGAAGACACTCGAGATCGCCGCCTATGTCGACGAGCGCCTGCCGCTCGAGGTGGTCGGCGACGCCGCGCGGCTGCGCCAGGTGCTGCTCAATCTCGCCGGCAACGCCATCAAGTTCACCGCGAGCGGCGGCGTGGCCCTGATCGTCGAGCCCGGCATCTGGCCGAACGAGATCAGCTTCCTCGTCCGCGACACCGGCATCGGCATCGCAGCCGAAGCGCAGCAACGCATCTTCCGCGAGTTCGAGCAGGCCGACGAGCGCGTCGCCCGCACCTATGGCGGCACCGGGCTCGGCCTTGCCATCAGCGAACGCATCGTCAAGCGCATGGGCGGCCGGATCACACTGACGAGCGAACCGGGCAGGGGCTCGACCTTCGAGGTCGCGGTGCCGCTCGCGCCATCGCAAGGAGGCGCGGGGCAGACCGCGTTCCCGAGTCCCAACCTCACGGGCAAGTCGATCCTGCTGATTGCCGAGGGCATCGAGGCTTCGCTGATCGCACGGCGACTGGAACGCTGGGGTGGCCAGACATGCCTCGTGACTGACGCCACTGTCGCGGAAGCGCTGCTGCCGGAGCGCTCCTGGCAGGCAGTGCTGGTCGATCGCGCGATCGGCCCTGCAATTGCCGACCGGCTGGGCGACGTGGCCCGCGCCCATGCGCCGCAACGGCTGGTGCTGCTGACGTCGAGCTCGCGCCATGAAAAGCTGTCGGCGGCCTTCACCGGCTTTCTGGTGAAGCCGCTGCGGGCGGCCTCGCTCGCCGCACGCCTCGCGCTGCCCCCGGAGGTCGCATCGCCCGAGCTTGCGCCGGAGCCCCCGGTCGAATCCACGAGCGCGGCACCGGCAAAGGGACTGTCGGTCCTCGTCGCCGAGGACAACGAGATCAACGCGCTGTTGATGCGTTCGCTGCTGACCAAGCTCGGCCACCGCGTCGTCATCGCCGTCCATGGCGAGGCCGCGCTGGAATCCTGGCTCGCTGCCAGCTCGGCCGGCACGCCCTATGATCTCGTGCTGATGGACATCCAGATGCCGCAACTCGACGGCATCGAAGCGACAAAACGCATCCGCGCCCACGAGGCCGCCACCGGCGGCCAGCACACCCCGATCCTCGCACTCACCGCCAACACGCTGGTGGAGGATCGCTACGCGTGCTTCGAGGCCGGCATGAACGGGTTTTTGATCAAGCCGCTCGACCGCGAGAAGCTGGACGAAGCGCTGGCGGGACTTGCGGCGTCACGGCATCTGGCGGTGTAGAAGGGTCTCGCCGCCGTCATTGCGAGCGCAGCGAAGCAATCCAGAATCTTTCCGCAGAGACAGCCTGGATTGCTTCGCTACGCTCGCAATGACGGGTGTGGGGGCAGGCGCGCCTCAAGCGCAATATCGTAGGGTGGGCAAAGCGTAGCGTGCCCACCGTTCACGTCCGACAGTAATGATAGATGGTGGGCACGGCGCTTTCGCGCCTTTGCCCACCCTACGGCACTGGCTTTCGCCAGGACGACGCCTAAACCTACAGCCGCCGCAGCGCCACGCTCTCGACCACGTGGTCGGGGCCCTTCTTCAGGATCAGCGTCGCGCGGGGGCGGGTCGGCAGGATGTTGTCCTCGAGATTGGCGAGGTTGGTGCGCTCCCAGATCGCGATCGCGGTGGCGGTGGCTTCCTCGTCCGACAACAGCGCGTAGCGGTTGAAGTAGGATTTGGGATTGGTGAACGCGGTGTCGCGCAGCGCCAGGAAGCGCTTGATGTACCAGCGCCGCAGCGCCGCTTCGTCGGCATCGATATAGACCGAGAAATCGAAGAAGTCGGAGACCACCGGCACCGCCTTGCCGTCGCGCGGCAGCTTGCCGGTTTGCAGCACGTTGACGCCCTCGACGATCAGGATGTCGGGCTGGTCGATCTCCACCCACTGGTTCGGCACGATGTCGTAGGTCAGATGCGAATAGACTGGCGCGCGAACGTGGCGGCGGCCGGCCTTGATGTCGGAGAGGAAGCCGAGCAGCAGCGGCAGGTCGTAGCTCTCCGGAAAACCCTTCTTCTGCATGATGCCCTGCCGGTCGAGCACGGCATTCGGGTACAGAAAACCGTCGGTCGTGATCAGGTCCACCTTCGGGCGCGGCGACCAGCGCGCCAGCAGCGCCTGGAGCACGCGGGCGGTGGTGGATTTTCCGACCGCGACCGAACCGGCGACGCCGATGATGTAGGGCATCTTGCGGTCGCGGATGTTGAGGAACTGGCGCTCCGCGTAATACAGGCGCTGCATCGCATCGACATAGATCGACAGCAGGCGCGACAGCGGCAGGTAGATGTCCTCGACCTCCTGCAAGTCCAGGCGATCGTGCAGCGAGCGAAGGCGGTCGAACTCGCCCGGCTCCAGCGTCATCGGCGTATCGTCCCGCAACCGCGCCCATTGCTCGCGCGTATAGACGCGGTACGGATTATACTGCTGCTCGGGTGCGCGGATATCCATAACGCCGCCTTTCCGTTGCGACTTACTCACTCTTTACGCGAAGCTTTTTCTTCCAACCCTGACATCGAGGTTCGCTTGCCGAGCGCAGCCTCGACCTCTTCCAGCTTTATGCCGCGTGCCTTCAAAAGCACAAGGAAATGATAGAGCAGATCGGCACCCTCGGCGATCAGATGCGCGCGATCGTTTTCGACTGCTGCGATTACGGTTTCGACTGCTTCCTCACCGAACTTCTTGGCGCAATGCTCGGCGCCCTTGTCCAGGAGCTTGCGGGTATAGGAGCCCTCGCCGCCGGCCGCCGCGCGGGCGTCGATGGTCTCGGCCAGATCGTGGATCGTGAAACGCGGCATCGGAATTACTCGAAAAACACACTTGGCGGCACACTTGCCACGGCGGCCATTCCCGCCGGCCTGTGTAGCATTTCTAGGAGCGGGAGTCGTCAGGCATCCAGGCGCATGGGCAGGCCGCGCCGGGCCATGTGCTCCTTGGCCTCGCGGATGGTGAATTCCCCGAAATGGAAGATCGAGGCCGCCAGCACCGCCGTGGCGTGCCCGTCGCGGATACCGTCGACGAGATGGTCGAGATTGCCGACGCCGCCCGAGGCGATCACGGGAACGGGAATGCTGTCGGCAATCGCCCGGGTCAGCGGGATGTCGAACCCCTGCCTCGTGCCGTCGCGGTCCATCGAGGTCAGCAGGATTTCACCGGCGCCGAGCGAGACCACTTCCTGGGCATATTCGATGGCGTCGATGCCGGTGGAGTTGCGGCCGCCATGGGTGAAGATCTCCCAGCGGTCGCCGCCCGGGCGCTTGACCCGCTTGGCGTCGATCGCGACCACCACGCACTGCTCGCCGAATTTTTCGGCGGCTTCCTTGACGAATTCGCGCCGCGACACCGCGGCGCTGTTGATCGAGACCTTGTCCGCGCCGGCGCGCAGCAACGTCTTGATATCGTCAACCGCGCGCACTCCGCCGCCGACGGTCACAGGCATGAAGCAGGCCTCCGCCGTGCGCCGGACCACGTCGAGCATGATGCCGCGGTTCTCATGGGTCGCGGTGATGTCGAGGAACGTGAGCTCGTCGGCGCCGGCGGCGTCATAGGCGATCGCGGCTTCGACGGGATCACCGGCATCGCGCAGATCGACGAAATTGACGCCCTTGACGACGCGGCCGTCCTTGACGTCGAGGCAGGGGATCACGCGCACCTTGAACATGTGTCGGCTCCTAGGCGCGCGCGTTGCGGATCAGGGTGAGGGCGGAAGCGGGGTCGAGCCGGCCATCGTAAAGGGCGCGGCCGGCGATCGCGCCGGCGAGCCTCGATGCGCGCGGCGTCAGCATCGCCTTGACGTCCTCGATCGAGGCGAGACCGCCGGAGGCGATCACGGGGATCGAGATGGCGTCGGCCAGCGCAATGGTCGCATCCAGGTTCAGGCCCTTGAGCAGGCCGTCGCGCGCGATGTCGGTGAAGATGATGGCGGCAACGCCGGCATCCTCGAAGCGCTGTGCGATCTCCAGCACCGTCACCTGCGAGGTCTCGGCCCAGCCCTCGACCGCGACCTTGCCGTCGCGGGCGTCCAACCCGACCGCGACGCGGCCGGGGAATTTCCTGGCTGCAGCTTTCACCAGTTCAGGGTCGCGCACCGCGGCGGTGCCGATGATGACGCGGGTGATGCCCTTTTCGAGCCAGGCTTCGATGGTCGCGAGGTCGCGAATGCCGCCGCCGAGCTGCACCGGGATCTTGATCGTCTTGAGCATCGCCTCGACGGCCTGCGCATTCACCGGCTTGCCGGCAAAGGCACCGTCGAGGTCGACGACGTGGAGATACTCAAAGCCCTGCTCGGCAAAGCTCTGCGCCTGCGCCGCGGGATTGAGGTTGAACACGGTCGCGCGCGCCATGTCGCCTTGCTCGAGGCGCACGCATTGGCCGTTCTTGAGATCAACAGCGGGAAAGAGAATCACGGCTTCCATCGCAAAAAGTTCGAGATCAGGGCGAGCCCAAAACGCTGGCTCTTCTCGGGGTGGAATTGCGTGCCGATGGCGGTGTCCTTGGCGACGATCGCGGTGACAGGCCCGCCGTAATCGGCGCGCGCGAGCACGTCCGCCTCATTGGCGGCGTTGAGGTGGTAGGAGTGCACGAAATAGGCGTGCTGGCCCTTGGGGCCGAGCGGCAGCTTGTTCAGCACCGGATGCTCGCGCAGCACGTCGAGCGTATTCCAGCCCATGTGCGGGATCTTCAGGCTCTCGTCGCGCGGCGTGATCTTCTCGACGTCGCCGCCGATCCAGTTCAGGCCCTGCGTGATGACATGCTCCTTGCCGCGGGTGGCGAACAGCTGCATGCCGACGCAGATGCCGAACATCGGCCGCGCCTTGACGCGCACCGCTTCGGTGATCGCCTCGACCATGCCGTTGACGGCGTCAAGGCCGCGCCGGCAATCGGCGAAGGCGCCGACGCCCGGCAGCACCAGGCGATCGGCGCTGTAAGCCTGGTCCGGATCGCTGGTGACGAAGACCTTTTGCGGGTTCTCCAGGCTGCGCGCGGCGCGCTCGAAGGCTTTCGCGGCGGAATGCAGATTGCCGGAACCGTAATCGATGATGGCGATGCTCATCTTGACCCTCCCGGTTCTGGAAACAATCCAATGATGCCGCCGGCCGGAAGCGGCGGCGGGTTCGAAAATTGCTGGCCCGGCGTGTTGCGGGTCGGCGGCGGGCCGCCGCGATCGACGGCCCATTGATCGTTGACGATGCCGTGCTGCTTCTGGCTCCAGCGCTCGAAGAAGCGGCGCTCGGCGGTGTCCTCGTCGTCCCCGACGACGATATCGAGCAGCCGCCATTTGCCGCGCGACAGCGTCCAGCGGCGCAGGCTGGAGGCCTCAAAACCCATCAGCAGCGCAACGATGATATCGGAGAAGAAGATCGCGCCGCGTCCGATGCCGAGGCTGGACAGTCCGGCATTGAACGCGGCGACGAAGACCAGCCAGCCGATCAGCACCAGCCACAGCCGGTTCCACAACAGCCAGAACGGGCCGAAAACCATCGCCCAGTAATGGAAGCCGTCGCGCACGAAGACGAACTTGTCGGTCGCGCGCAGATCGGCTCCGGCAGGGAAGGGAGCATGAACTGTGTAGACAGGCATGGTGATGCCCCGTTCTCGAGAATTCAGTGATGCCGCCGGCAGCGATTGCCACCGAGACGGAGATGTCAGCCGCCGAGCGAGCCCTTGGTGGACGGGATTTCACCCGCCGCCTTCGGATCGATCGCGACCGCCGCCCGCAGCGCCCGCGCCAGACCCTTGAAGCAGGACTCGGCGATATGATGGCTATTATCGCCATATAGGGTCTCGACGTGGAGAGTCACGCCGGCGTTCATGGCGAAGGCCTGGAACCACTCGCGCACCAGCTCGGTGTCGAACTCGCCGATCTTGTCGCGGGGGAAGTCGACCTTGAACACCAGGACCGGGCGGCCCGAGATGTCGATCACGACGCGCGACAGCGTCTCGTCCATGGGCATGTGCACGCCGGCATAGCGGGTGATGCCCGCCATGGTGCCGAGCGCCTGCTTGACCGCCTGGCCGAGCGCGATGCCGGTGTCTTCGGTGGTATGGTGATGATCAATGTGCAGGTCGCCGACCGCCTTGACCGTGAGGTCGATGCGGGAATGGCGGGCGAGGAGATCGAGCATATGGTCGAAAAAGCCGATGCCGGTCGCGATATTGGACACGCCGGTGCCATCGAGGTTCACGGTGACCTCGATGTCGGTTTCCTTGGTCTTGCGCTTGATCGTCGCGGTGCGCATCAAAACTAGCTTTCGCTTCATTTGAGCATGATCTTTGTCGGAAAACCGGTGCCCACTTTTCCGGATCATGCTCGGGGGCCGAAAACGGGGGTCTTTTAACAGCCCCATGACGCCTTCGCTACTGCGGGAACGGCTGGCCGGGCCTCTACTTCTGCCTATGGTGAGCGAAATTGGGCCCGGAGCGGCCCGTTGTGCCCTCGCTCCCGACCGCCTAAATCAGGCCGGACAATGAGGTACTTCATGCAGGATTCCCAGAACAGCTCGCCGGGCTGGCACGGCACCACGATCTTGACGGTCCGCAAGGGCGGCAAGGTGGTGGTCGGCGGCGACGGCCAGGTCTCGATCGGCCAGACCGTGATCAAATCCAATGCCAAGAAGGTTCGCAAGCTCGGCAGGGGCGACGTCATCGGCGGCTTTGCCGGCGCCACCGCCGACGCCTTCACGCTCTTTGAGCGGTTGGAAGCCAAACTCGAGCAATATCCGGGGCAGTTGACCCGGGCGGCGGTCGAGCTCGCCAAGGACTGGCGCACCGACCGTTACCTGCGGCGGCTGGAGGCCATGATGATCGTGGCCGACAAGGACGTCTCCCTGGTGCTGACAGGCACCGGCGACGTGCTCGAGCCCGAGGCCGGCGTGATGGCGATCGGCTCCGGCGGTAACTATGCACTGGCGGCCGCGCGGGCCCTGCTCGACACCGACAAGGACGCCGAGACCATCGTCCGCCGCTCCCTCGATATCGCCGCCGACATCTGCGTCTACACCAACCGCAATGTGACCATCGAAAGCCTGGCGACCGGCTAGGCCATGACGCCCGCCTATGCCTTCCGCCCGATGACCGCGGCTGACCTGCCGCTGATCCGGCGGTGGCTGGGCGAGGCGCATGTGCGGGAATGGTGGGGCGATCCGGCCGAGCAGCTTGCGCTGGTCAGCGGCGACCTCGATGAGCCGGCGATGGACCAGTTCATCGTGTTGGCCGGCGACAAGCCGTTCGGCTATCTTCAGTGCTACCGCCTGACCGCCTGGAATACGGGCTTCGGGCCACAACCGGAGGGCACGCGTGGGATCGATCAGTTCATCGGCGAAAGCGACATGATCGCGCGCGGCCACGGCTCGGCCTTCATCCGCCAATTCGTCGACGCAGAGCTGCGGCAAGGCCTGCCACGCGTCGTCACCGATCCAGACCCGCTCAATCTGCGCGCCCTGCGCGCCTACGAGAAGGCGGGCTTCGTCCGCGACCGCATGATCGAGACGCCGGACGGGCCGGCACTGTTGATGGTGCGCGAGCCATGACGCTGGCCAGCGCGCGCGAAAGCAAAGCCGCGGTGCCAGCATTCGCCTGGGTCGGCATCGCGCTGCTGCTGCTGGCGCTGCAGGCCTCGATCCTGTTTGCGATGGGGCGGGTGCCGATCTGCACCTGCGGCTACGTCAAGCTGTGGCACGGCGTGGTGAACAGCTCGGAGAATTCCCAGCACATCGCCGACTGGTACAGCTTCTCGCACGTCCTGCACGGCTTCCTGTTCTACGCATTGACCTTTCTGCTGTTCGCGCGCCTGCCGTTGCTGCCTCTGTCGTGGCCGGCACGGCTGATCGTCGCCATGCTGATCGAAGGTGCCTGGGAGATCGTCGAGAACTCGCCATTCATCATCGAGCGCTACCGCGCCGGCACGATCTCGCTCGACTATTTTGGCGACAGCATCGTCAATTCGGTGTCGGACACGCTGTTCATGGCGCTGGGGTTCCTTGCCGCGCGCGTGCTGCCTGTCACGGTGACCGTCCTGCTCGGGCTCGCCTTCGAGATCATGCTGGCGCTCCACATTCGCGACAATCTGACGCTCAATATCTTGATGCTGATCCATCCGATCGAGGCCGTGAAGCAATGGCAATCGGGGCCGCCGATCATCTGACCGCCGAAAAAGCGACTTGTCCCGGCCCGCATCTGACCCTAGCTAAGGTCCCATGACAGACTTCTCTCCCCGCGAAATCGTTTCCGAACTCGACCGTTTCATCGTCGGCCAGGCCGATGCCAAGCGCGCCGTCTCGATCGCGCTGCGCAATCGCTGGCGCCGGCAGCAGCTCGAAGGCTCCTTGCGCGAGGAGGTGCTGCCGAAGAACATCCTGATGATCGGGCCGACCGGCGTCGGCAAGACGGAAATCGCGCGGCGATTGGCAAAACTTGCCAATGCGCCGTTCCTGAAGGTCGAAGCGACGAAATTCACCGAGGTCGGCTATGTCGGCCGCGACGTCGAGCAGATCGTGCGCGATCTCGTCGAGGTCGCGATCGCCCAGGTGCGCGAGCGCAAACGCAAGGACGTGCAGGCGCGCGCCCAGCTCGCCGCCGAGGAGCGCGTGCTCGACGCGCTGGTCGGCGCCAATTCCAGCGCGGCGACGCGGGAATCCTTCCGCAAGAAGCTGCGTGCGGGCGAACTGAACGACAAGGAAATCGAGATCGAGACGCAGTCGTCCGGCGGCGGCATGCCGATGTTCGAGATTCCGGGCATGCCGGGCGCGCAGATGGGCGCGATCTCGATCGGCGACATCTTCGGCAAGCTGGGCGGCCGCAGCAAGACGCGACGGCTGACGGTGGAAAGCTCGCACGAGATCCTCGTCAACGAGGAATCCGACAAGCTGCTGGACACCGAGCAGCTCACGCTGGAGGCGATCAGCGCGGTCGAGAACAACGGCATCGTGTTCCTGGACGAGATCGACAAGATCTGCGCCCGCGACGGCCGCGTCGGCGGCGACGTCTCGCGCGAGGGCGTGCAGCGCGACCTGCTGCCGCTGATCGAGGGCACCACGGTCTCGACCAAGCACGGCGCGGTGAAGACCGACCACATCCTGTTCATCGCCTCGGGTGCCTTCCACGTCGCCAAGCCGTCGGACCTGTTGCCTGAATTGCAGGGCCGCCTGCCGATCCGCGTCGAATTGCAGCCGCTGACCCGCGACGACATGCGCCGCATCCTGACCGAGCCCGAGGCCTCGCTGATCAAGCAATATGTCGCCTTGATGCAGACCGAGGGTGTCACGCTCGACATCACCGACAGCGCCATCGACGCGCTCGCCGACGTCGCGGTCGCCGTCAACTCCACCGTCGAGAACATCGGCGCGCGGCGGCTGCAGACGGTGATGGAGCGGGTGCTGGACGAGATCTCCTTCACCGCCCCCGACCGCGACGGCGAGACCATCCGGGTCGATGCCGATTTCGTGCAGAAGCACGTCGGCGACCTCGCCAAGAACGCCGATCTCAGCCGGTTCATTTTGTAATTCCAAAGGTCCGCGCTATTCATTCCGCCGTCGTCCCGGCGAAGGCCGGGACCCATAATCACGGGCGGTGCTTGTTGGAAATGATAGCGGCCCCAGCGTTGGCTCAAAACGAACATTCGTGGCTATGGGTCCCGGCCTTCGCCGGGACGACGGCGGAGATAGACGCGCGTCGGGTGCCGCGTGCCCGCTAGCGTCCTGCAAAACCCCTGGCGCCTGCTGCTCGCGATCAACGCCGCAATCATCGTCGGCGTGTTCGTTCACAAGATCCAGCTGCCGCCTTACGTCCCCTACATCCACCTGCTCGTCGACTATCATTTCGGCTTCATCAAGCGCGCGCTGATCGGGGCGGTGGTCGCGCTGTTCACGGCGAAGGTGCCGGTCTGGCTGGTGTTCGCGCTCGGCGGGGTGACGTGGCTGGTGACGCTGGCGCTGTTCGCAAGGCTGTTTCAAAAGACCTTCGGCTTCACTGCCAGGACGCTGCCGCTGTTCGTCTTCCTCGCGGGCTCGCCGTTCTTCCTGAAGAACTTCATGCACACGCTCGGCCATTTCGACATCTATGGCTGTACGCTGGCAATCATCCTGCTGCTGATGCCGGCGGGCTCATTGCTGTTCGTGGCGACGGCGGCGCTGTTCTCGATCGCGCTCGTGCTGATCCATCACATCCATCTGCTGATGTACGTGCCGACGATCATCGCGATCGTCGTGGTCAGGCATTATCTCGCCTGCGGCTGCAATCGCAGCAACGTCACCTTCGGCACCATCGCCTTTCTCCTCGTCTCCGCGCTGTTCTTCGCGGCACAATTCCTGGGAACGATGCCGATCCCGGAAGCGGATTTCGTCGCGTATCTGAAGACCCGGATGGCCGATCCCTCTCGCACCGACCTCTTGCAATTCAGCTACATCTGGTACCAGCCGCTGGCGAAGGAGATTTCGGACACCTGGGGCCGCCTGCCGCACAACATCCTCGGTTTGCCCGTGTTTGCGCTCCTGATCTGGCTGCACACGCCGCTATGGCGCTACTTTGCGAGCCTGATCGGCGCGCTCGCAAGCGAGACGCACCGGCGCCTCGTCGTCGCCGCGCTGATCGGCGTCAGCCTCGCTTATCTCGTGATGTTCGCGATGGTGTTCGACTATTCGCGCTGGATCTCGAACTGGGCGGTCTGCATGTTCCTGATCCTGCATGCGGTGAAGATGCTGCCGGCCGCGCGCGAGACTCCGCTGATTCCGGCGGAGGAGCAGAACACAAACATCTTCGGCCTGGTCATCACGCTGATCCCGCGCGTCGGAATCGTGCGGCCGTTCTAGTATCTCGCCCGCCTGATCCGCACGTAAAGCGCGCCCTCGCCACCATGGCCGATATGCGCCGTCTCGAAGCCGACCACGAAGGCACGGAATTCCGGCAGGCTCAGCCATTCCGGCACCTGGCGGCGCAGCACGCCGCTTTCGCCGCCGCTCCGGCCCTTGCCGGTGATCACGAGCACGAAGGTCAGGCCGTCGTGATGGGCGCGGTGCAGGAAACCGGTGAGGGCGCGATGGGCGCGCGTCTGGGTCATGCCGTGCAGATCGAGCCGCGCCTCGATCTCGCTGCGGCCGCGCGACAGCTTTGTGCGCTCGCGTTTGCCGAGCGGCGCCAGAGGCGGGACGGACGGCTTGACGGCACGTGGCGCCGGTGCCGCAGCAATCGGACGCGGCGATGGCGCTGGCCGCGTAGCCGGCGCGGCGGGTGATAGCTCGGCCCGCGGCACAGCCTGCGCCTTCGGCGCACGTTGTTTCCTCAGCGGCTTGACCTGTTTTGCGACCGTATCCCACAGCGCGCGCTCATCCTCGCTCAGCGCGCGGCGGCGCGGCGAGGGGCGAGGCTCCAGCACGGGCGGACGGGACGATCGCTTCATTGTTGCCGATGGGAACGATTCTTCACCGGCCGCCGCGGCTCTTGAACGGGCTCTATCACGGGACGCGGCACCGGCAATGGGACAGGGCTGGCGACAGCGACCGTCTCACCTTTGCCTGGCGCCTCGGCTGCGGCCGGAGCCGCCGGCTTGGCCTGATCCTTAGCAGGTTCGGTTTGCGGAAACAGCTTTGCGATCTTCTGCGAGGGCCGCGGGTCCGGCACCGGGAGCCGCGCGGCGCGCGCCGTAGGATCGAGGCCTTTCGGCACCAGCATCACGAAATGCATGGGATGGCGCAGCCGGCCCGAGACACGGCCGGCATCCGCGCCGGCACCGAAATAGAGATCGGCGCGCGCTGGGCCGATGATGGCCGAGCCGGTGTCCTGCGCGATCATCAGCCGATGGAACGGCGTCTTGGAGCGCTCGGAGTCGATCGGCAGCTCGCCTTCGATGAAGAACGGCGTGCCATAGACATGCAGCGACTTGTCGACCGCGATCGAGCGGCCGGCCGTCAGCGGGATGCCCTGCGCACCCACCGCCTCGTCCTTGTCCGAGAGATTGACCTCGCGGAAGAAGATGTAGGCGCGGTTCTGGCGGCGCAGCTCCTTGGCACCATCGGGGTTCTGCGCCATCCACTCCCTGATCTTCTGCATCGACATCTCTTCCCTCGGAATGATGCCGCGCTCGATCAGGATGCGCCCCACGGCCGTGTAGGGATAGCCGTTATAGGCGTCATAGTTGAGCCGGAGCGTGGTGCCGTCATCGAACTTGATCCGCGCCGAGCCCTGGATCTGCGCGAACAACAGATCGGTCGGGTCCTTCAGCCAGGCGATCTCCAGCCCGCGGCCGGCGATCTTGCCGTCCTCGATCTCGCCGCGGTCGTAATAGGGCACCAGCTTGCGGCGGCCGATCTTGCGATAGACCGGGCCCTTGTTGGGCAGGCTGACCGAATCCTGCTTGTAGCCGCGCACGAACAGGTTCGAGGGCCGGCGATAGACCGGGACATTGTAGACGTCGGTCTGCGTCCGCGATCCCTCCAGCACCGGCTCGTAATAGCCGGTGACGAAGCCATCGGGCTCGCCGAGGCGGGAGATGCGCAGCGGCGCAAAGTTCTCCTCGAAGAAGGTTTTCGCCTTGGCGTCGTCGCTGAGTTCGAGCGTCTTGGCGGCCCGGCACGGCTCGCTCAGCGATGCCCCCAGCGCCTTGTATTCGCTCTTGGGTTCGGGAGCGCCGGTCTGCGCGTTGATCGACCGGCAGCTCGCGCGGAACGTCTTGTAGGCTGCGAGATGATCGTCCTCGCTCCAGCCCTTCACGTCGGCCCAGGCCAGCGGCAGGTATTGCGCGCCGGATATCTCGAACGGCAGGGGGAGCTGCGGATAGGGCAAGGCCCGCGGCGGGGTGGCGGGCAATTCCGGAAGATGGTGATGGTGGCTGCGATAGTGGCGCCGCGCCGCCTCGGCGCCGAGCGAAAACGACGACAGCACGACGACACCCGCGCAAAGCGCCGTCGCGCTGGTCTTCAGGAAGACCTTAATTCGCGCTTCCGGTGCCAACCAGCTTCCAGTTCGGATCGCGAGAGGTGGTGTCGCGGGCGAAAGTCCAGATGTCCGTGATGTCGGCGACCGTGTCGGCGCTGCCGTCGACGATGTTGCCGGCCTTGTCGCGGGTGGCCGAGATCATCTGCGAGACGAAGCGGATGGTGAGCTGGGCGGTGCGGTCGCGCAGCTCGGCACCGACGAGCTCGGCCTTGTCGATCGAGACGAAGCGCGTCTCGGTCTTCTGCTCGTTCTTCTCGCGCTCCTTGATCGCGGCGTCGAAGCTTTCATAGACCTCCGACGACAGCAGGTCGCGCAGCGCGCGGCGGTCGCCATTGGCAAAGGCCAGCACGATCATCTCATAGGCGCCGCGGGCACCCGAGATGAAATGGCGCGGATCGAAGGTGGAATCCTTGTCGACGATGGCGTCGAGGCCCTGCGCGAGCGCGGTGCCCGGCTCGGTCAGGCCCTTCCAGCGGTCGGACGGCGGG
Organism: Bradyrhizobium sp. WSM2254; assembly: GCF_000472645.1. Classification (NCBI taxonomy): domain Bacteria; kingdom Pseudomonadati; phylum Pseudomonadota; class Alphaproteobacteria; order Hyphomicrobiales; family Nitrobacteraceae; genus Bradyrhizobium; species Bradyrhizobium sp. WSM2254. The sequence goes on from NZ_AXAB01000013.1 coordinate 84,061, forward strand.
GTCGGCTCGACCGTCGGCGCCAGCGGGGCCTGGTCGATCACCTTGCCCGGCATGGTCACGACGTTCTTGTCCTGGGCACCCCCCAGCGCGTTGCGGGCGGCAGTATGGTCGAACGGCGGCCGCTCGTTGCCCGTGCGCTGCCCCAGCACGCTGCGCAGCCGCAAAAAGATGAAGACCGCCAGCGCCAGGAAGATGATGGTGTAGATGTCCACGAGGTATTCGCTTTCTGGTCTTCTCTAGAAGGGCCGCCTAGAAGGTCGTCGCCGGGAAAATCAATCCGGCCAGTAGACCGTTCCATACGGGAACGGCAAGTCTACATCACCATTTCGGGTCCGCACGTCAGGTCCGTGGGATGTAGGCACGAAATCTTGCCCGGCCAATGGCGCCTTTTGGCACAGCACCGAGTGTAGCGCGTTTTATGCTTAAGGGGAAACCCGATCGTGGCCGGAAATCGCGCATCTTCAATCGTTTAAGGCGCGATTTGGCCCGGAGGCCGGGCAGAACGTCACAGTTGTGGCTGCGGCCCGGCCGCCCGATCCGGGACCGTTCGTCCTTGTGGAACGAGGTAGCCCTATGTTAGCCAACCGCCGCGAAATTCAGCCCCCAATCGGGTAAGGAGAGACTTTCATGACCAACGGTAACGGCACCCCTCCCGAGGCGGCCCCGGCTCCCCAGCTCAACGTGCTGGCGCAATATACCAAGGACCTTTCGTTCGAAAATCCCAACGCGCCGAGCTCGCTCCAGCAGCAGGGCCAGGCTCCCCAGATCAATATCCAGATCAATGTCGGCGCCAATAACCTCAGCGAACAGGAATTCGAGGTGACGCTGTCGGTCGAGGGCAAGGCCGAGACCGCGGGCAAGGTGATGTTCTCGTTCGAACTCGCCTATGCCGGCGTGTTCCGGATCGTCAACGTGCCGAAGGAGAACCTGCACCCGCTGGTTATGATCGAGTGCCCGCGTCTGCTGTTCCCGTTCGCCCGTGAGATCATCGCCACGGCCGTGCGCGACGGCGGGTTCCCGCCGCTGATGCTGGACCCGGTCGATTTCGTCGGTCTCTATCGTCAGAACATGGAGCGGCAAATGGCCGCCGGTGGTCAGGCCGGTCAGGCCTAACCAGCCGGATCGACGGCAGCTGGAGCGGGCAAAAACTCGTTCCAGATCGCCTTGTCGCCGAGTGTTGCGATGAAGGCCCTGTGGGCCTCGCGCTCGGCGTCGGAAATCCGCGGCGCAAGCGGTGTCAGCCGCTGCCGCCGCGGCGTATCGCCAGCCGCATTGATGCGGATTTCCTCGCCTTCCGAAGCCAGCAGCAGCTGCGACTGCCGCGCCCCGACCAGATCAACATAGACCTCGGCCAGAAGCTCGGCGTCGAGCAGCGCGCCGTGCTTGGTGCGGTGGGAATTGTCGATCGCATAGCGCGAGCAGAGATCGTCGAGCCGGTTGGACACGCCCGGATGCTTGCGCCGGGCCAGCAGCAGCGTGTCGACCAGCCGCTCGCGCGGGATCGCGGCGCGCTTGATCCGGTCGAGCTCGGCATTGATGAAGCTGATGTCGAACGAGGCGTTGTGGATCACCAGCGGCGCATCGCCGATGAACTCCAGGAACTCGTCGACGACCTCGGGGAACAACGGCTTCGTCGCCAGGAATTCGGCCGATAGCCCGTGCACCGCAAACGCCTCCGCCGGCATGTCCCGTTCGGGGTTCATGTAGCGGTGGAACGTCTGTCCCGTCGGCATGCGGTTGAACATCTCGACGCAGCCGATTTCGACCAGGCGATCGCCGCGGAGCGGATCGAGGCCGGTGGTTTCGGTGTCGAGGACGATTTCGCGCATGATCAGGAGGCCGTGTGGGACGGCGAATCAGGCTCGCCGCTGCGGCATCTTAACGACCTCGGCCAGGATGTGCCCAATTTGCGCCCGCACCGGTTCAAGTCCGTGCGACGTATCCACTACGAAATCGGCCCGCTTGCGCTTTTCCGCGTCGGGCGTCTGCTTGGCGATGATGGCGTTGAGCTTGGCCTCGTCCATCGTGCCCCGCGCCAGCACCCGCTCGCGCTGCAGTTCCGGCGAGGTCGAGACCACAACGACGGCGTCAACGCGCTTCTCGCCGCCGGTCTCGAACAGCAGCGGAATATCCAGCACCACGACCGGCGCGTTGGCGGCTTCGGCGTCGGCAAAGAATTTCGTCCGGGAGGCACCGAGCATCGGATGAACGATCTGCTCGAGCTGCTTGATCGCGGCGGGATCGTGCACGACGCGCGCCGACAGTTTTGTCCGATCGACCTTGCCGTTCGCGGTGGTGCCGGGGAAGGCGGCTTCGATCGCAGGCGCAGCCTCGCCCTCGTAGAGCTGATGGACGGCGGCATCGGCGTCGTAGACGGGGACGCCGGCCTCCGCGAACAATTTCGCGGTGGTCGATTTGCCCATCCCGATCGAGCCGGTCAGTCCCAGGATCCGCATCAGCGCCCAGCCATCTCTGTCATTCACACCGCAACTAGCCGCTCGCGCCGCAGGAACGCAAGCAGCGGCAGCAGCGGCAGGCCGAGAATGGTGAAATGGTCGCCCTCGATGCGCTCGAACAGATGAATGCCGAGACCTTCGAGCTGATAGGCGCCGACGCTGGTCGTCACTGCATCGCCGGCCGCATCGAGATAGGCCGAAAGCTCCGCCTCGCTCATCCGTCGCATGGTCATGCGGGCCACCGAGACGTCCTCGAAGACGATCTTGCCGTCATGCGCCACGGCCACCGCCGAATTCAGCTCATGGCTTTTGCCGGCGAGATCGCGCAATTGCGCCATCGCCTGCGCGCGGCCGGCGGGCTTGTTGAAGAGACGATCGCCCAGAGCCAGGGTCTGGTCGGCGCCGATGACGTGGCTTCCCGGATGGTTGGCCGAGACAGCCTTGGCCTTTTCGCGCGCCAGCAAGAGACCGATGTCGCGCGGACTCGAAAGCTTCGACGCAGCCTGAATGCCGCGCTCGTCGATATCGGCCGTAATCGCTATGAATTCCAGCCCGGCATTCGCCAGCAGCATCTTTCGCGCGCTGCTTTGCGAAGCCAGGATCAACGGAGATTTGCCGCGCCACAGACCCATCGCGAAAACTATTCCGAGGGCCGGTTGCGCTGGCGATCGCTGTAGAGCTTCATGATCGCCGCGGCGGTTTCCTCGATCGAGCGCCGCGTGACGTCGAGCAGCGGCCATTCGTGCTTGGCGCTGAGCTTGCGGGCGAACGCCACCTCCTCGGCGACCGACTGCTTGTCGGTATAGGTGTCGCTGCTGGAATCGGCGCCCATGGAGAGCAGGCGGTTCTGACGGACCTGGATCAGACGTTCCGGCGTCGCGTGCAGGCTCACCACCAGCGGCCGCGTCAACGTTTCCAATTGCGCCGGCACCGGAATGCCCGGCACCAGCGGCACGTTGGCGGTACGGATGCCGCGATTGGCGAGATAGATCGACGTCGGCGTCTTCGAGGTGCGGGACACACCGACGAGCACCACGTCGGCATCGTCGAGACCTTCGACATGCTGACCGTCGTCATGGATCATCGTGTAGTTCAGCGCATCGATGCGCTTGAAATATTCCGCATTGAGCACGTGCTGCGCACCGACGCGCCCCGTGGTCGCGGCGCCAAGATACGCCTCGAACAGCTGCATCACCGGGCCGATGATCGACAGGCTCGGAACATTGATCCCCTTGCACTTGTCCTCGAGCCGGGAGACCAGATCCTTCTCGAGCAGCGTGAACAGCACGATGCCCGGCGCCTCCTCGATCTCGTCGAGCACCCGGTCGAGCTGCTTCTGGCTGCGCACCAGCGGGTAGACATGTTCGACCGGCGTGACGTTCGCGTACTGCGCGGCGACGGCGCGCGCGACGGTGATCAACGTCTCGCCGGTGGAGTCGGACACGAGGTGCAGATGGAAATAATTGTTCGAGGTCGGCACAAAAACTCTTTGTATGAGGACGGTGTGGTGTGTGGATTTCTGTGGAGCTTAACCCCTTGGAAAGGGTTGCGCGACACCAGGGGCGGGACAACGGCCAATTTTCTTCACACCGCTGCCCATGAGAACAAGTCCGGCAGCCCGCCGAGAGGGGAGCGGGATTGCGCGGATAACCCCCTTGATAAGCTGCCGACAGGCGCACGCAAGCCCTTGAGCCCGGATGACTTATCGAAACGGGTAGGGCCTGCGCGGGATATGTTGATGGATGTGAACAAGCGCGAGCGAAGTGGCGGACAGAATTGTGTGAGTCCAATCCACCGTCACTAAGACTCAAACCTTAAGATTCTAAAAGTTTAGGTTTAGATAAGCCGAGCGCTCGGATAAGTCTGCGCTCCCATCTATGAATGAATTCTTACCGGGCTCATTCCATCCACCGTTTGGTGAGCAGAAGCGTTTTCGAGCGAAGCGGATTCCGGTTCGCCGCGAGAAAACGCTTTGAAACAAGAAAAGGGAGGCCGCCGGCATGTACGAGTGGATCAAGGCGCTGCACGTGATCGCCGTCATCTCCTGGATGGCGGGCATGCTCTATCTGCCGCGGCTGTTCGTCTATCATTGCGAGGCCGAAATCGGCTCCAGGCAGTCGGAAACGTTCAAGATCATGGAGCGCCGGCTGCTCAAGGCGATCATCAACCCGGCCATGACCATCACCTGGCTTGCCGGGCTCTATCTCGCCTGGTCCGGCCATTGGTTTGCATCCGGTTGGCTGCACGTAAAACTGGCACTGGTCCTGGCGCTGTCCGCGGTCCACGGCTTTTTTTCGCGCTGGCTGAAAGATTTCGCTGCCGACCGGCGTCCGCGAAGTCAGAAATTCTATCGGATTATCAATGAGGTGCCGACGGTCCTGATGATCTTCATCGTCATCATGGTGATCGTGAAACCGTTCTAGGCAGCGATCTCGATTGATCGCTCAGCGCTTCGGCTTGCACAGTGAAGGGCGATTTTCTATATTAGCGATATCCCACCCAACGCAGGCGGATGTGGTTGTTTCCGAGCTTTCCAGAGGCCGGACACCGCATCAGGTTTGAAGCCCCCACCGGCACTCACCTTGCCAGACCTGCGGACCCTATCTTCTCACGTCCGCATTTCAGAGCCTCCTCGCACCCCCTCCCTAAGGTTACCCCACAGGACCACCCCAATGCGGGAAATTAAACTCCAGGACCTCAAGTCGAAGACCCCGGCCGAGCTCGTCTCGTTCGCGGAAGAGAATGGGGTCGAGAATGCCAGCACCATGCGCAAGCAGGAGCTGCTGTTCGCCATCCTCAAGCAGCTTTCGCTCGCTGAGACCGACATCGTTGGCGAAGGCGTCGTCGAGGTGCTCTCCGACGGCTTCGGCTTTCTTCGTTCGCCCGATGCCAATTATCTGCCGGGTCCGGACGACATCTACGTTTCGCCCTCGCAGATCCGCCGTTTCGGCCTGCGCACCGGCGACACCATCGAAGGCCACATCCGCAGCCCGAAAGAGGGCGAGCGCTATTTCGCGCTGCTGAAGGTCAACACGCTCAATTTCGAGGACCCGGAAAAGGCCAAGCACAAGGTCAATTTCGACAACCTCACGCCGCTGTTTCCGAACCAGCGTTTCCGCATGGAAATCGACGATCCGACGCGAAAAGACCTTTCTGCAAGGGTGATCGACATCGTCGCGCCGATCGGCAAGGGCCAGCGCGCGTTGATCGTGGCGCCGCCGCGCACGGGTAAAACCGTGCTGATGCAGAACATCGCGCATTCGATCACGCACAATCATCCCGAATGCTATCTGATCGTGCTTCTGATCGACGAACGTCCGGAAGAAGTCACGGACATGCAGCGCTCGGTGAAGGGCGAGGTCGTGTCCTCGACCTTCGACGAACCGGCGGTGCGCCACGTTCAGGTCGCCGAGATGGTGATCGAGAAGGCCAAGCGCCTGGTCGAGCATGGCCGCGACGTCGTGATCCTGCTCGATTCGATCACGCGTCTTGGCCGCGCCTACAACACCGTGGTGCCGTCATCCGGCAAGGTGCTGACCGGCGGTGTCGACGCCAACGCGCTCCAGCGCCCGAAGCGCTTCTTCGGTGCCGCCCGCAACATCGAGGAAGGTGGCTCGCTGACCATCATCGCGACCGCGCTGGTCGATACCGGCAGCCGCATGGACGAAGTCATCTTCGAAGAGTTCAAGGGCACCGGTAACTCCGAACTGATCCTTGACCGCAAGGTTTCGGACAAGCGGACCTTCCCGGCGATCGACATTTCGCGCTCCGGTACCCGCAAGGAGGAGCTCATCACCGATCCGCAGGTGCTCAAGAAGATGTACGTGCTCCGCCGCATCCTGAACCCGATGGGCACCATGGACGCGATCGACTTCCTGCTCGACAAGCTGCGCTCGACCAAGAGCAATTCGGAGTTCTTCGACTCGATGAACACCTGAGTGCAGTGCAGCAAAGGATTGGAGGGCGCCTTCGGGCGCCCTTTTCGTTTGTGCAGCCTTGTTGCAGCGAGGATGCAGCATGGCGAGGGGTTCGCCGTCTGATCCGGTTTCTATTAAGATTTTGATATATCGAAATAATACGTGACCCTAGAAAGGGTCTCTTGGCCGAGGCCGAGAGACCTTTGCAGCAGAATGCTCCGGATATGTTGCGGTGCAATAAGCGCTTTTGCTGCGGGAAATGGTGCAGCAAAATGGTCCGGGCGTATCGGCCGAAACGGATATTTGCCTTTTCCCCGGCGGCTGGACAAATAGGCCATGCATCCGCGAGACCAGACCATCTTTGCACTGTCGTCGGGCCGTCCACCGAGCGCGATCGCCGTGGTGCGGGTCTCGGGCGCCCAGGCCGGCCCGGCGCTGACGAGGCTCGCGGGCAAACTGCCGGCACCGCGGCAGGCCAGCCGCCGGCTGCTCCGTGACGCCGCGAGCCAGCCGATCGACGATGCGGTCGTGCTCTGGTTTCCGGAGCCGGCGAGCGCGACCGGCGAGGACATCGCCGAATTCCACGTCCATGGCGGCCGCGCGGTGCTGGCGGCGCTCCTGGCCGCTATTTCTGTAATTCCGAATACACGGGCGGCCGAGCCTGGCGAGTTCACGCGGCGCGGCTTCGAGAACGGCAAGCTCGACCTGACCGAAGCCGAGGGCCTCGACGATCTCATCCATGCCGACACCGACCGCCAGCGCCGCCAGGCGTTGCGTCAATTGCAGGGGCTGCTCGGCAACCGCGCGCGCGACTGGCGCGAGCGCATCATCGAGGCCTCGGCGCTGATCGAGGCCGGCATCGATTTTTCGGATGAGGGCGACGTGCCTGCGGAATTGATGGCGCCGGCGGTCAAGGCGATCAAGGCGCTGCACGGCGAAATTGCAGAAGTCCTTGCGGCACAGGGACAAGCTGAACGTCTACGCGATGGCCTGGTGGTCGCCATCGCCGGCGAGCCGAATGTCGGCAAGTCGACGCTGATCAACCAGCTCGCGCGTCGCGAGGTCGCGATCGTCTCGCCGTATGCCGGCACCACGCGCGACGTGATCGAGGTGCAGCTCGATCTCGACGGCTATCCCGTCACGGTCATCGACACCGCGGGCATTCGTGAGACCGATGATCCGGTGGAGCAGGAGGGTGTGCGCCGCGCGCGAGCCCGCGCCGAGGACGCCGACCTCGTGCTGTGGCTGGTCGAGGGTGAGCAGGCCGCCGATCCGGAGGCGATGCGTTCGCTGTGGACGTCCGGCGAGGGCAGCCATCCGTCCGGCGGCTCGGTCTGGATCGTGCGCAACAAGATCGATCTCGGCGGGGGCGGGGAAGCCGGACGACTGGGTGAGTTCGGGATCTCGGCGAGCCAGGGCGACGGGATCCGCCAGCTGGTCGACGGCCTCGTGACGTTCGCCGCCGAGTTCTTTGGAGCCAGTGAGGGCGCATTGGTGACCCGGGCCCGCCAACGCGATCTGTTGCGCCAGGCATCAGACAGCTTGCGCCGGAGTCTTGAGCTTGTAGAAGAGGGCGAAGAACTGGCGGCCGAGGAGCTTCGCTCCGCCGCCTATGCCCTGGGCCGGCTGCTAGGCCGGGTGGACGTCGAAGACGTCCTTGGGGCGATTTTCCAGAAATTCTGTATCGGAAAGTAGCGCTAGTTTTTCATTGTAGAACTAGTGCTTGTTCCATTCCTTGCTGGTTCACGTGAAGCAGGGCACGGCTCCATTTGCGTGGTAGGCGAGTGGGCCTGTTTCACGTGAAACAGGCCTTGAGCCAGGTTGGCGCGCTCGATCTGACCTCGCTGCGAAACAGTGGCGATTTGGAGCAGGGCGCGTGCCTCAGTCTCGTCATTGCGAGGAGCCCTTGCGACGAAGCAATCCAGACTGCCTCTGCGGAGGGAAACTGGATTGCTTCGCTACGCTCGCAATGACGGAGCGCGCCGGTCGTTCTCGCTACTCTGACCGTCTACGCCGAAGGAAGCGAGAGGGCCTCGCCACCACACTTTTCCTCCGCGTGGACCCCGTCTTGTTTCACGTGAAACACCAGTCGGAACAATGCGCCTTCTACTGTGCATGGGGTTGTTTTCGCGAAGATGCGCGACAGCACCAAAGCTGTCCTGTTTCACGTGAAACACCCCGCCTCGCCCAGTTTCCACTTCCGGCTTTTCCGCCTCTGAGCTAGAAGATCGGCCCATGCGAACAGAGCGAGAGAGTTTCGACGTCATCGTGATTGGCGGCGGGCACGCCGGCTGTGAAGCTGCGGCCGCCTCCGCCCGGATGGGCGCAACGACGGCCCTGGTGACGCATCGTTTCTCCACTGTCGGCGCGATGTCCTGCAATCCCGCCATCGGCGGTCTCGGCAAGGGCCATCTGGTCCGGGAAGTCGATGCGCTGGACGGTCTCATGGGCCGGGTCGGCGATGCCGGCGGCATCCAGTTTCGCGTTCTCAATCGCCGCAAGGGCCCCGCGGTCCGCGGCCCCCGGGCCCAGGCCGACCGGAAGCTCTATGCCGCCGCGATGCAGGCCGCGATCCGGGAGACCGAGGGTCTGTCCGTCATCGAGGGCGAGGCCGATGAGCTGATCGTGGTCGAGGGCCGGGTGACCGGACTTCGCCTGGCCGATGGCCGCGAGTTCGGAGCCGGGGCCATCGTCGTCACCACCGGCACCTTCCTGCGCGGTCTGATCCATCTTGGCGAGAAGAATTGGCCCGCCGGCCGGGTCGGTGAAGCCCCCGCGATGGGTCTTTCAGGCTCTTTCGAGCGCGCCGGATTCACCCTTGGACGGCTGAAGACCGGGACGCCGCCGCGTCTGGACGGCACCACAATCGACTGGTCCGCGGTGGAAATGCAGCCGGGAGACGAGCCGCCTGAGCCGTTCTCGGTGATGACCGAGCGGATCACGACCCCGCAGATCCAGTGCGGGATCACCCGAACCACGCCCGCGACCCATGAGGTGATCCGGGCCAATGTCCATCGCTCGCCGATGTACTCCGGGCAGATCAAGAGCTCCGGCCCCCGTTATTGCCCCTCGATCGAGGACAAGATCGTCCGCTTCGGCGATCGTGATGGCCATCAGATCTTCCTGGAGCCGGAAGGGCTCGACGACAGCACCGTCTATCCCAACGGCATCTCGACCTCGCTGCCGGAGGAGGTCCAGCTCGCGATCCTCGCCAGCATTCCCGGTCTGGAGCAGGTCAAGATGGTCCGTCCGGGCTACGCCATCGAATACGACCACCTCGATCCCCGCGAGCTCGATCCGACCCTGCAGACCAGGCGTCTGCGCGGCCTGTTCCTGGCCGGGCAGATCAACGGCACCACCGGATATGAGGAGGCCGCTGGCCAGGGCATCGTGGCCGGTCTGAATGCGGCTTTGGCCGCGAGCGGCGCCGCACCGACGGTGTTCGACCGTGCCGATGGCTATCTCGGGGTGATGATCGACGACCTCGTCACCCGCGGGATCAGCGAGCCCTATCGGATGTTCACCTCCAGGGCCGAGTACCGGCTGACGCTGCGGGCTGACAATGCCGATCAGCGCCTGACCGAGAAGGGGATCGCGCTCGGTTGCGTTGGTGGGGCCCGAACTCGGCATCACCGAGCCAAGATGGACGTCCTCAATGCCGCCCGAGCACTGTCGAAGTCTCTGACCATCACCCCGAATGAGGCGATCAAGCACGCCCTGTCCCTGAACCGGGATGGTCAGCGTCGTTCGGCCTTTGAGCTGATGGCCTATCCGGACATCGGCTGGAGTCAGGTCCGCGCCATCTGGCCGGAGCTGTCGGCGATCGACCCTGTGATCGCCACCCATCTCGAGATCGACGCCAAGTACGATGTCTATCTGGAGCGTCAGAGCGCCGACGTCGAAGCCTTCCGGCGCGACGAGGGGCTGGTGCTGTCAGAGGTCGATTATCAGCTGGTCCCCGGTCTCTCCAATGAGGTCCGCGCCAAGCTGGAGAAGGCGCGGCCGTTCACCGTCGGTCAGGCCGGCCGGATCGACGGCATGACGCCGGCGGCGCTCGGCATCCTCGCGGCGTATCTTCGCCGCGAAGCACGGAAGACTTCCAAAGCAATTGCATAGGCGTTTCACGTGAAACAGCGCGGACCGGCCGGCGGCAGACCGTCATCAGGGAAACCCCCGGCGGGTGAGGGCGCTCGGCGCCGAGCCGAACCAGCACCGATCACACCGAAAATCGACAAGGCCAGCGCCAATGATCCGTCGTTGGACTCGGTCATCGCAGCCGACAAGATCGCAGCGCTGAAGCTCGCATCCGTTTCACGTGAAACCGAGGCCCGGCTCGATCGCTACATCGCGCTGTTGCGGGAGTGGCAGGCCAAGACCAATCTCGTGGCGCCCTCGACCCTGCCGCACCTCTGGACCCGGCACATCGCCGACTCGCTTCAGCTCGTCGATCTCGCCCCGTCGGCCAGGCGCTGGGCCGACCTAGGCAGCGGCGGTGGATTTCCGGGCGTCGTCCTGGCCTGCGCCATGGCGGAGACACCGGGCGCAAGCGTCCACCTCGTCGAGCGAATCGCCAAGAAGGCGGCGTTCCTGCGCGAAGCAATTCGCATCACCGCATCTCCGGGAGTCGTACATCTCGCTGAGATCGGGGATAATGTGGATAGAATCACCGGCCCCGTCGATTGCGTCACCGCGCGTGCGTTGGCTCCGCTACATCAACTCATCGGCTTTGCGGAGCCGCTGATGCGCCAGGGCGCAAAGGCGTTATTTCCGAAGGGTCAAGATGTAGAGGCTGAATTGACCGAAGCCGCTAAATATTGGAATATTCAGCCGCAGCTCCACCAAAGCCGTACGGGTGACGGCTGGATCGTGGAGCTCGATGCGGCCGAACGGCGCAGCTGAGACGTTCTGGGGCGAATGGGGAATTGCGATGAGCGTGATTGACGAGCCGCAGCAAGAGCAGACCGCCCAGGAACAGGCTGTGGTCCCGCAGGGCCATCCGCGCATCCTCGCGCTGGCGAATCAAAAGGGCGGCGTGGGAAAAACAACCACAGCGATCAACCTCGGCACGGCGCTCGCTGCGATTGGCGAGCGCGTTCTGATCGTCGATCTCGATCCGCAGGGCAACGCCTCGACCGGCCTCGGCATCGATCGCCGCAACCGCTCCTGTTCGACCTACGACGTGCTGATCGGCGAATCGAGCTTGCGCGAAGCCGTGGTCTCGACCGCGGTGCCGCGGCTGCACATCGCGCCCTCGACCATGGACCTCTCCGGCCTCGAGCTCGAGCTCGGCACCACGCCCGGCCGCGCCTTCAAGCTGCGCGATGCGATCGGCGCGCTCAACAACAACGTCTCGCCGGATGCCGACTACACCTATGTGCTGATCGACTGCCCGCCCTCGCTCAACCTTCTGACGGTGAACGCGATGGCGGCGTCCGACGCGATCCTGGTGCCGCTCCAGTGCGAGTTCTTCGCGCTGGAAGGTCTGTCGCAATTGCTCCAGACGGTGGAGCAGGTGCGCTCGACGCTCAATCCGAACCTGTCGATCCACGGCATCGTGCTGACCATGTTCGACTCGCGCAACAACCTCTCGAACCAGGTCGTCGCCGACGTCCGCCAGTTCATGGGCGAGAAGGTCTACAAGACCATGATCCCGCGCAACGTGCGCATCTCGGAAGCGCCGTCCTACGGCAAGCCGGTGCTGGTCTACGATCTCAAATGCGTCGGCAGCGAAGCCTATTTGCGACTCGCCACCGAAGTGATCCAGCGCGAGCGCGAGCTGCGCACGACGCATTGAGGCGAAGAATCGTAGGGTGGGCAAAGCGAAGCGTGCCCACCAAAATCGTTCGATCGCAAGACGGTGGGCACGGCGCGAAGACGCGCCTTTGCCCACCCTACGATCGGGAGTTCGAAATTCAGTTCTGGAGTGCTGCACCGTGAATCCAAGGGAGCTGGCGATGGCCGACGAAGCGCGTTCGCGACTGGGCCGGGGTCTTGCAAGTCTGATCGGTGACGTCGGCGGCGAGGCTCAGCACGTCGATCGTCCGCGCGCGCAGCGCAAGGTGCCGATCGAATTCATCAAGCCCAATCCGCGCAACCCGCGCCGCGCATTTTCGGAAACGGAGCTCAAGGAGCTCAGCGATTCGATCAGGCAGCACGGCGTGATCCAGCCGATCGTGGTGCGCCCGGTGAAGGGCGCGCAGGACCGCTTTGAGATCATTGCCGGCGAACGGCGCTGGCGCGCGTCGCAAATGGCCGGCCTCCACGAAGTGCCGATCGTGCCGGTCGACATCAGCGACAGCGACGCGCTGGAGTTCGCGATCGTCGAGAACGTGCAGCGCGAAGACCTCAACCCGATGGAAGAGGCGCTGGGCTATCACGCGCTCGCCAACGAGTTCAAACGCAGCCAGGACGACATCGCAAAGGTCGTCGGCAAGAGCCGCAGCCACATCGCCAACATGATGCGGCTGACGAAACTGCCGGCCGAAGTGCAGGCCTTGATCACGAGCGGCGAGCTGACCGCCGGTCACGCCCGCGCGCTGATCGGCGTGCCCGATCCGCTCGCATCAGCAAGGCGCATCGTCGAGGAGGGCCTCAACGTCCGTCAGGCCGAGGCGCTCGCGCATGAAGAGGGCGTGCCGGCGCGCAAGCCGCAGAAGGCGCGCAGCACCGGGGGCAAGGAAAAGGACCCAGACACGATCGACCTCGAAAAGCGCGTCAGCGACGCGCTCGGTCTCAAGGTCACCGTCAATCACCGCGACCCCGGCGGCTCAGTCCAGATCAACTACCGCAACCTCGATCAGCTCGACGAGGTGATGAAGCGGCTGGCGAAGGGCGCGTTTTAGACGCACCGACTCTCTATCACCGTCACCCTGAGCTTCTTCAGCGGCCCTCGAAGGGCGACGGCCCGGCCGCATCGGGGCCGTTCATCCTTCGAGGCTCCCCGCGCGCCGCGTTGCGCCGCGCGGCTCGCACCTCAGGATGACGGATTTGGCTTTCCTGGATTGCTTCGTCGCTTGCGCTCCTCGCAATAACGTGGAGCGGAGGCCTAGCCGCGCCGCTTCGCGTTCGCGGCGATCGCCATCAGCGTGCGCTGGGCGATGGCGGCGGCGAGGGTGGATTGCTTGCGGGTGTCGAGCGCGGCGGTCGCGAGCTGCTCGATGATGGCGGCGAGCCGCGCCACGCTGAAATTGCGCAGCGCCGTTTCGACCATAGGCTTTCGTGAAAAATGCAACCGCGGAAAGCCGCCGTCGAGTACGGCGGAGGCAGGCTGGCCGTCGGCGATCGCAAGCGCGGATTTGTGCAGCCACGCGGCCTGGCGCTGCGCGGCCGAGATGATCACGCCGGGATAGGTGCCGGCGATCATGGCTTTGGCGAACTCGGTCTCGACGATGTCGGGCCGGCCGGCGAACGCGCCGTCGACGATCGGATCGAGCTTCAGCTCGGAAGCATCGGCGACGACCGCCATCACGTCTTCCAGCGTGATCTCGCCTTTGCCATGTGCATAGAGCGTCAGCTTGCGCAGCTCGTTGCGCGAGGCCTGGCGGTCGCCGCCGAGGAACGACATCAGCGCTGCGCGGGCATCCTGCGCGATGCGCAAGTTCGCGATGCGGAGCTCGTCGTCCATCAGCTTGGCGAGGTCGCGCTCGGTGTCGGGATAGCAGCCGATCGCAACGGCCGTCTTGGCGCGCTCGCAAACCTTGCGCAGCGGCGACTCCGGCCGCAGCTCGCCGGCCTCGATCACGATGCGGCAATCCTTCACGCTCATCTCGGCCAGCGTGTCGATGCCGCTGGCAAAGCTGCGCGAGCCGGCGCGCACGCGGATGGCGCGGCGGCCGCCGAACAGCGGCACCGTCATGGCTTCGTCGACGAGACGTGACGGTTCGGCGGAGAGCTCGTCGCCGTCGAGCTTCACCAGCGAGAACGGATCGTTGGGATCGTCGACGGCGGAGGCGATCAGCGCATCGGCGCGTTCACGCACGAGGCCAGCGTCGGGACCGTAGAGCAGGATGATCGGCCGGCCCGCATCGGGGCGGGCGAGGAAGGCGTCGATCTCTTTTCCGCGCAGCGCGACCATCGGGCCTAATTGTCATTCCGGGCGCCTCGTCAGAGGCGAACTACGGTGCGCAATTGCGCACCGGAGAATCCGGAGATTGGGGATCGAGATTCCGGGTTCATGCTTCGCATGCCCTGGAATGACGGAATTGAATCAGGTGCCCGCGGTGAAGAATGCGGCGAGCCGGGTATTGATGTTCTCGGCGATCTCGTTGGCGGCACGATCCTCCGCATCGCGCACGGCGCGGTTCCGGGAGAAACGCTGATAGGAGCCGGGCATGTCATAGGACACGCGCGAGAACGTGGTGCCGGTCATCACCGACTTGCCGGTCGCGACCTCGACCAGGTTGTACTGGCAGTCGATGCCGTAGTTTTCGCTGCTCGGCAGACCGGTATTGGGATCGACGATCAGGGACGACCGGCTGGAGGCGAAACGGATATCCAGGCGGTGGGTCGGCGGCATTCCCGTTGCCGTGCCGTAGAGCTTGAAGGCGAGGGCATTGCGGACTTCGACGCCGACACGGGCCTCGCGCGAGGCATTGATCTTGTTGATCGGCGGGAGTTCGACCCCCATCAGCTTCTCGCGCAGCCCGGGGGTGCCGTCGGTACGCTCGGCATACATCGGCTGGAAGCAGCCGGCTGTCAGTGCCGCCAGAGCGGCCACCGCCAGCAAGCGGGCTGCGATACGGATCCTAGCCGACAACATTCACGATCCTCTTGGGGACGATGATCACCTTGCGGACGGGCTTGCCGTCCAGGGCCAGTTTTACCGCATCGAGGGCCAAAACGGCAGCCTCGATTTCCGGATTCTGGGCCGCTGTTGCAACTGTGACCTCACCCCGTTTCTTGCCGTTGACCTGCACCACCAGGGTCACGCTGTCTTCAACCAGCAAATCGCGTTCGATTTGCGGCCAATTGGCCTCCGAAACCAGCCCCTTCTGGCCCAGCACCTGCCAGCACTCCTCGGCCAGATGCGGCATCATCGGGGAGAACAGCTGAACCAGGATCTGGCTGGCCTCCCGGATCGCCCAGGCCAGATCTGGAGCAAGGTCAGCCGCCGACTGGCCGGGGCGCTGGAGTACCTCGGACAGGGCGTTGGCGAATTCGCGGATATGGGCGAGGCAGACGTTGAAGTGCAGCCGCTCGATCCCGATGGTGACCTTGTCCAGCGCGCCATGGGCGGCCTTGCGCAAGGCGGTCGCATCCGCCCCGAACGAAGCCGGCCGGGCCGCCGGCGCGGCCTTGCCGAGTTCAACGGAATCGTTCACCAGCCGCCACAGCCGCTGCACGAAGCGTGAGGCGCCCTGGACGCGCTCGTCGCTCCAGATCACGTCGCGGTCGGGCGGGGAATCCGACAGCATGAACCAGCGCGCGACGTCGGCGCCGTAGGTCTCGATGATGTCGTCGGGGTCGACGGTGTTCTTCTTCGACTTCGACATCTTTTCGATCGCGCCGATCTGGATGTCTTCGCCCGTCGCCAGCAGAGTTGCGCGGCGCCCGTTGCCGCCGACTTCGATCTTGACCTCGGCCGGCTGCACATAGGTGCCGTCGGCCTTCTGGTAGGTCTCGTGCACCACCATGCCTTGCGTGAACATGCCGGCGAACGGCTCGTCCAGCGCAACGTGCCCGGTCGCCTTCATCGCGCGGGTGAAGAAGCGGCTGTAGAGCAGATGCAGGATCGCGTGCTCGACGCCGCCGATATACTGGTCGATCGGCAGCATCCGGTTGGCGACCGCGGGCGTCGTCGGCGCGTTCTCGTTCCAGGGATCGGTGAAGCGCGCAAAGTACCAGGACGAATCCACGAAGGTGTCCATGGTGTCGGTTTCGCGCTGAGCCTTGGCCCCGCATTTGGGGCAGGTGACGTGCTTCCAGGTCGGATGATGGTCGAGCGCGTTGCCCGGCTTGTCGAAGGTCGCATCGTCAGGCAGCTTCACCGGCAGGTCGGCGTCCGGCACCGGCACCACATCGCATGTCGGGCAATGGATGACGGGGATCGGGCAGCCCCAGTAACGCTGGCGCGAAATGCCCCAGTCGCGCAGGCGGAAATTCACCTGACGCTCGCCGACCGGCGCATTGCCGCGCAGCTCGTTTTCGAGGCGTTTTGCGACCTCGTCCTTGGCCTGCTCGATGGTCATGCCGTCGAGGAAGCGCGAATTGATCATGCGGCCGTCACCGTCATAGGCGGTGTCGGTGATGACGAACGATTTCGGATCCTGGCCTTCGGGACACACCACCGGCGTGTTGCCGAGGCTGTACTTGTTGACGAAGTCGAGGTCGCGCTGGTCATGCGCGGGGCAGCCGAAGATCGCGCCGGTGCCGTATTCCATCAGCACGAAGTTGGCGACATAGACCGGCAGCTTCCAGCTCGGATCGAACGGATGGATCGCGCGGATGCCGGTGTCGAAACCCTGCTTCTCCGCGGTGTCGATGATCTCCTGAGCGGTGCCGATCTTCTTGATCTCGGCGATGAACTCCGCAAGTTCAGGGTTCTTCGCGGCGGCGGCCGTCGCCAGCGGGTGATCCGCCGAGATCGCCATGAACTTCGCGCCGAACAGCGTGTCGGGGCGCGTGGTGAAAATCTTCAGCTCGCTCTCGCCGGCCGGCGTCGTCGCCTGGTCCAGCGCGAAACGGACCAGGAGACCCTCGGAGCGGCCGATCCAGTTGCGCTGCATCAGCCGCACCTTGTCGGGCCAGCGGTCGAGCGTATCCAGCGCGGACAAGAGCTCCTGCGAGTACTTCGTGATCTTGAAGACCCACTGGTTCATTTCCCGCTGCTCGACGACGGCACCGGAACGCCAGCCTTTGCCGTCGATCACCTGCTCGTTGGCGAGCACGGTCATGTCGACGGGGTCCCAGTTCACCTTGCGCTTCTCGCGCTCGGCAAGGCCCGCACGCAGGAAGTCCAGGAACATCTTCTGCTGGTGCTTGTAGTAGGAGGGATCGCAGGTCGCGATCTCTCTGGACCAGTCCAGCGACAGCCCGATCGAGCGGAGCTGCTTCTTCATCGCGGCGATGTTGTCGTAGGTCCAGGCCTTGGGCGCGACCTTGCGCTCGATCGCGGCGTTCTCGGCCGGCAGGCCGAAGGCGTCCCAGCCCATCGGGTGCAGCACGTTGAACCCCTTGGCGCGCATGAAGCGGGCCAGCACGTCGCCGAGCGTGTAGTTCCGGACATGGCCGATATGGATGCGCCCGGACGGGTAGGGGAACATCTCGAGCACATAGTATTTCGGCCGCGAATCATCGTTCCTGGAGACGAAGATCGCCTTTTCGTCCCAGGCGGCTTGCCAGCGCGGTTCGGAATCGCGGGCGTTATAGCGTTCGGAGGTCATGGAATCGTTGGGTTTTTCGTGGGTTCGGCCGTCCTGAAGACGGCGGACTAGGCCACAAAAGCAGCCGTGGGGTCAACGGGTTGCCGCAAGGGGCAGGGCTGCTGGTCCGCCCGCGCAAATACCGAGGACGCCGTTGGGGGTGATCAAGGGGTCAATGCGAGGACGCGGCTGGCCAAGACCTCGATACCCGTGGCTGCCAGGCGCCGAACTTGCCGCCCGTGGCGAAATCGCGTGGGGACGGGAGACGACCTCGATCGCACCGAGGCCGCAGGCCAGCCGTCAGCCCGCCATCATCATACCAGCCGCGCCGGTCTCGATCGCCTGCACGCCGTGCTCGACGACCTTGTTGCGGCCGCGGTGCTTGGCGGCGTAGAGCGCGGCGTCGGCGGCTTCGATCAGGTCGCCGGGGCGCAAGGCCTCGTTGGGCCTCGTTGCGGCAACGCCGATCGAGACGGTGACGATCATGTGGGCGGACGTGATGTGCGGCAGGCAGAGCTTCAGCACGGCCGCACGCACCAGCTCGCCGATCTCCACGGCGCGATTCACGTCGGTGTTCGGCAGCAACAGGCAGAATTCCTCGCCGCCGTAGCGCGCCGCGAAGCCCATCGTGTCGGCGGCGATGCCGGACAGCGACTCGCCGAGCCTGGTCAGGCAGGAATCGCCTTCGAGATGGCCGTAGGTGTCGTTGAAGAGCTTGAAGTGGTCGACGTCGATCATCAGCAGCGCGAGGTCGCTGCCATATTGCTGCGCGCGCATCCACTCGAAGTCGAGCCGGCTCTGGAAGCCGCGGCGGTTGGCGAGCCCCGACAGCATGTCGATCGAGGCCATCACCGTCAGGCGGTCGTTGCTCGCGATCAGCTCGCGTTCGCGCTGGCTCAATTGCGCAGCCATCGCGTTGAATGCGCGGGCCAGCGGCACGAATTCGGCCGGCAGGCGATTGCGCGCCGCGCGCGCCGACAGATCGCCCTCGCCGAGCCGCTTGGCCATGTCGGCAAGCATCTCGATCGGCTTGATCACGAGTTTTTCGGCGGCGATCAGCGCGCCGAGCAGGACGAACAAGACGACGAAAGCGAGCTGGAGATAGGCGGTGCGGATGTCGCGGCTCACCGCCGCGGACACCTTGTCCTCGTCGATGCTGGCGATCAGGCGGGCGTTGGTGCCGGCGATGCGGATGTAGCTGACCGCGCGGCGGGAGCCGTCGGCGGCGAGGAAAGACAGCGAGCCCTCATCCTGGTCCGACCGCAGCGCCCTGTCGGCGATTGCAGACATCAGCGGCATGTTGTCGAGCGGACGACCCACTACGCCGTGCTGATCGGCCGGTGCGGCCAGCACGGTGCCGGCGCTGTCCACCAGCACGGCGGTGATGCCGGCGCGGCCGCCGAGATTGCTCATGACCTTCGACATCCAGTCGAGATTGACGGTGGCGAGCACCACGGCGTCGGACACGCCGCTGAACGCGGATACCGGGTACACCGCCATGACAGTCGGCGTCTGCACGGGCCGCGACAGGATGAAATCGCTCAGCACGAAACGGCCGGTTTCCTGGGCCTGCTGGAAGTAAGGCCGGTCACTGAGGTCGAGGCCGACATACATGTTGTTGGTGGCACACTGGATGCGTCCGTCCTGACCGGCGATCAAAAGCGTGCGAATCCATGGAAGGTTCGACGGCAGGCTCGCGCGCAGCACGTCGCAGCTCTTGCTGATGCCGCCGACGGAGGCGCGGATGAAGGCTTCCGATTTCAGGATGGTCTCGACCGACGAGATCACCTCGCGCTGCGCATCGGCGCTGTGCCTTGCGACGATGTTGAACTCGGCCGCGGCCTGCGCGATCTGGCTCCTGCGCGTGTCCTCGAGCGAACGGATGCGCTCGAGCATCAAGGGCGCCACCAGAATCACAGCGAGCAATGCAAGCCGCGCCCGGATTCCCAGGACCTGCTTGAGTTTTGCTCGCTTACGGTTGAAACTGACGTTTGCCATCTTCGCTGCCCACCCCATGGGCCAAGGTAAAGCGAAGGGTTCAAAAACTCTTTCTTGAACTCGGTAAAATTGGACTTACCTCGGTTACGACCACAGCCAATCGATGTCATGACAGAAGCCAATGCCGCGCCGGTAACCGGCCATTCACCAAACGCGCTCGCCGCGGTCGAAGCCGAAATTGCGCGCGCCTGCAAGGACGCGCGGCGCGATCGCGCCTCCGTCACGCTGATCGCGGTGTCCAAGACCTTCGACGCGGATGCAATTACCCCGGTCATCGCCGCCGGACAGCGCGTATTTGGCGAGAATCGGGTGCAGGAGGCCAAAGGCAAGTGGCCGGCGTTAACGTCCGTCTACCCCGATATCGCGCTGCATCTGATCGGGCCGCTGCAATCCAACAAGGCGAAAGAGGCGGTCGCGCTGTTCGACGCCATCCATTCGGTTGACCGTCCGAGCATTTGCCAGGCGTTAGCCAAGGAAATCGAATCCCAGAAGAAACATCCGCAGCTCTTCGTCCAGATCAACACCGGCGAGGAGCCGCAGAAGGCCGGCGTCGCGCCCGGCGAGGCCGACGCTTTCCTCGCAAGCTGCCGCGACACTTATGGGCTGACGATCTCCGGACTGATGTGCATCCCGCCGGTCGACGAGCCGCCGGCGGCGCATTTCGCGCTGACCGCCAAGATCGCCGCGCGCAATGGATTGAACAATCTCTCGATGGGCATGAGCGCGGATTTCGCCACCGCCATCATGTTAGGTGCCACGCATGTGCGCGTGGGCAGCGCGATCTTCGGGCACAGGTAATTACTGTCGTCCCGGCCTAGTGCGCAATTGCGCACGGGGGGCCGGGACCCATACCGCGTGATCTCTCGGCGGCTGGTGGTGTTAGTCCCGGCGAAGATTCGATAACGGCTAGTCTTCGCCAAATTTCTCCCTGGGGTTATGGGTCCCGGCCTTCGCCGGGACGACAGCTGAGTGTGCGTCTACGCAAACCCCACCGACGCCTTCCCCAACACGCCGAAATCCACCGCCAGGTGATCGCCGGCCTGGATCGGCAGCGGTGGATGGCACGTGCCCGTGGTCACCACCTCCCCTGCCCGCAAGGTGATGCCGAGCCCGCGCAGCTCGTTGGCGAGCCAGGCGAGCGCAACGCGGGGATCGCCGAGCACGTTCTTGCCGTGGCCGATAAAGCGCTCGCCGCGCAGCGTGATCTGCGGCCGTTCCGCGATGAGATCCATCGCGCGCCAGTTCGCAGGCGTCGCTGCACCCAGCACGAACAGATGCGCGCAGGCATTGTCGGCGATGAGCTGCGCCTCGCCGGCGCCGGCGAAATCGACGAAGCGTGAATCCGGAATCTCGATCGCGGGATGCAGGCTGTCGACGGCGGCCAGTACCTCGTCGACGGCAAACGGCGCCGCGCGCGGCGCCAGATCGCGTCCCATGCGGAAGCAAAATTCCGGCTCGCCGACGCGCATTGCGTTGCCCTTCATCGACGCGGTGCCGCCGTCGGCAATCAATGTGTCGCTCATGATGCGCCCGGCCAGCGGTCCCGTGACATTGATGTGCTTCTGTCCGGACGAGCTCGTTGCCGCGATCTTCCAGCCGAACAGTTTTCCGGGCGATTGCGCCTCGAGCGCGGCCTGAATGGCGTAGCCCTCGGCGCGGGTCTGCGGCCGCAGATGTCTCTCCAGCGCGTCGAGCTTGGTGCCGTCACGCCAGTGTTGAACGAGGACCCGCGATGCGGCGACGATCTGATCCTTCTCGAGCACGTGCCCTCACCCGATGATGATTCTTGTTCGCGGGCCCAGCCGCCGCAGCAATTGCAGCATTGCGGATTTGGTCATGGAGACGCAGCCCGCGGTCGGGCCGAAATTGTCGCGGGCCAGGTGCAGAAACACCGCGCTGCCGCGGCCGGCGATACGCGGGCGCGTGTTGTGGTCGATTTCGATGATGAAGTCATAGAGATGGTCGGCCCGCTTGAGCCGGTCACCGCCCTGCCCCTCGCCGAGCCGGATTCCCTGGTTGTAGTGACGATCCCGGGGATCCTCGCACCAGGCGTCCTCGCCGGTGATGATCCGCGCCGGCAGGAAGGTCTGCGGCCGGCTGTGCCGGTCGCCCCGCCACCACAGTCGCCGCGGCCGGAAGCTGCCCTTGGGCGTGCCGCCGTCGCCCTCGCGCTTGTTGGCGAGAATGCCGCCCCGCCCCAGCGCCACCGGAATCGTCAGCGCTCCGGCGGTCAGCCAGCCCCGGCGCGGATTACCGGCGGCAGGCTTAACGCGGATCGTTCGAAGCGGCCCGGAGGTTCCGGTCTTGGTGTAAGTAGCTGAAGCAGCGTTGTTTTTCATGTGACCGTGCGATGTCGCATTCATTACAGGACATTCATCAAGACGCCCTGCTATTCTAGGTTAGAGTGCTTCTGGCTTGTGAATCGGTAACAGCCCACTACTTCAACACGAACAACAATAATAACGGCGACCCTTAAACTTCCCCTCGCGGCTGGGCGCGGCATGCATGCGCGCCGAGCCGGACCCCAAAAGGATGATACCCTATGGCCAATGCCCGCAAGATCCTGATCGTGGATGACGATACCGATCTGCGCGATACGTTGGTGGAGCAATTATCGCTGCACGAAGAATTCGAAGCCTCCGCCGTCGATACCGGCGCCAAGGGCGCGAGCGCCGCAAAGGCCAATTCCCCCGATCTCGTCCTGATGGATGTCGGCCTGCCCGACACCGATGGCCGCGAGGTGGTCCGCTCCTTACGCAAGGGCGGCTTCAAGGCTCCCATCATCATGCTGACCGGGCATGACACCGATTCCGACACGATTTTGGGCCTGGAATCCGGCGCCAACGACTACGTCGCAAAACCCTTCCGCTTCGCCGTGCTGCTGGCCCGCATCCGCGCCCAGCTCCGCCAGCACGAGGCCAGCGAGGACGCCGTGTTCTCGGTCGGCCCCTACAGCTTCCGGCCCGGCTCCAAGATGCTGACCGCCGCCAATGCGCGCAAGGTCCGGCTGACGGAGAAGGAAACCGCCATCCTCCGCTTCCTCTACCGCGCCGGCCAGATGCCGGTGTCGCGCGAGACCCTGCTCCAGGAGGTCTGGGGCTACAATTCCGGGGTCACCACCCACACGCTGGAAACCCACATCTACCGCCTCCGCCAGAAGATCGAGAAGGACGCCGCCAACCCGGAGATCCTGGTCACGGAAGCCGGTGGCTACAAGCTGGTGCCGTGATACGCTTAAAGGGCGTGCGAATCGTTTTAGATCGCGTGCCCTTGAGCCTCGGATCTGAATGTCAATCGACGACGACGTAGCGCTTCTCGAGCGGGTCCCGACATTGCGCCTGTTGGGAGACGCCTCGTTGCGCATGCTGGCGATCGGCTCCGAGCAGCGTGACTTCGTCCGCGGCGACATCCTGTTCAATCTCGGCGACGACGCCGATGCCGGCTACGTGGTCCAGCGCGGCGCCTTCCGGGTCGAGGACGGCGCCGGCGCCGAGATGATCGCAGGTCCCGGCGCGCTGATCGGCGAGCTCGCGCTGGTGGTGCCGATGAAGCGGCCGTCGAGCGCGATCGCGCTGGAGCATTCCTCCGTCATCCGCGTCGCGCGCAGCCTGTTTCAGCGCGTGCTCGAAAGCGACCCCGCCGCCGCCGTTCGCCTGCGCGACGAATTCGCGGTTCGCTCCAGCCAGATCGCGAGCGATATCCTGATGGCCGGTGCGAAGCTGACGACGTAGGTCTCTCCGCTCGTCATTCCGGGGCGCGCGACGCGCGAACCCGGAATCCATTCATCCACCAACTCTGCAGCTCTATGGATTCCGGGCTCGCGCTGCGCGCGCCCCGGAATGACGTGACGCTAGACCTCCAGCGTCACCGTGACAGGCACATGGTCCGACGGCCGCTCCCAGCTCCGCGCGTCGCGGAGAATCTTGAAGTCCTGGACCGCATCTTTCAGCGCGCGCGAGACCCAGATGTGGTCGAGGCGGCGGCCGCGGTCGCCGACGGTCCAGTCGGCGGAGCGGTAGCTCCACCACGTGTAGACCTTTTCCGACATCGGGATGCGCTCGCGCGCGACATCGACCCACTCGCCGGCTGCGAGCGCCGCGTTCAGCTTCTCGGTTTCGACAGGCGTGTGCGAGACCACTTTCAGAAGCTGCTTGTGCGACCACACGTCGTTCTCATGCGGGGCGACGTTGAGATCGCCGACCAGGATGTGGCGGTCCTCACCGCGCGGATGCAGCGGCTCGCAGGCCTTCATCTCGTCGAGGAAGCGCAGCTTGTGATCGAACTTCTCGTTCAGCGCGGGATCGGGAATGTCGCCGCCGGCCGGCACATAGAAATTATGCAGCACCAGCGGCTTCGCGATGCTGGCCTTGTCGCCGAAGGACACGGAAATGTGGCGCGAATCCACCTTGTCGCAGAAGGTGCGGATGTCCTTGGACTCGAACGGGATCTTCGAGACGATGGCGACGCCGTGATAGCCCTTCTGCCCGTTCAGCGCGACATGCTCATAGCCGAGCCGCTTGAAACGCTTCAGTGGAAAGGCGTCGTCGATGCACTTGGTTTCCTGGAGGCACAGCACGTCCGGCCGCGCGCTCTTGAGAAATTTCGCGACCAGATCGATGCGCAGCCGCACCGAATTGATGTTCCAGGTTGTCAGGGAAAAACGCATGAGGGATGCGTCTTAGCATGGATTGGCGCGGGGAAAATGCTTGTCCACAGGGCCGAAATTGTAGGGTGGGTTAGCCCGCGGCTGCGCGAAGCGCAGTCCGCTGGCGTAACCCACCCTACGCACAGTCAGCCCGGCGATGGGCCGTAATTGGTGAAGTCGATCTTGAACATGCCGGGATCGAGCTTCTTGGTTGCGTCGAGATTGTAGATCGCGATCGTGGTGTCGTAGCCCTGCGGGTCGGTGACGGTCCACTGCTTCAGCTGGCCGTCCTTCGCGCCGAACATCAGCAAGAGGCGGCTGGTGCCGACCAGCGCCTGCTTCTCCTCGATGGTGACGCTGACGAAGACGTCGTCGGCCGAGACGTTGACGACATTGGTGTCCTTCATCAGGTCGATGCGATCGGACAGCAGGAAGCGCAGCGGCGTCTGCGACAGCGGATAGACGTCCTGGGTGGCGAGCTTGCGGTCGCGCACCACCAGCGACGATCCGTCGGCGACGATGTCGATCGGGCTCGGCGCGTCATATTCGAAGCGCACCTTGCCCGGCTTCTGGATGTAGAAATCGCCCTGCGTCTTGCTGCCGTCGGGGCCGACCTGGACGAAATTCCCGACCAGCGTCGACAGCGAGGACAGATAGGCGCTGACCTTGGCCGCCTGCGCCTTCTGGTTGGCGTCGAAGGTCTGGAAGATGCTGCTCGGCACGTTGCGGCGCGGATCCGGGATGACCGGATTCGGCGGCGTCTGGGTCGCGCCGGTGACCGCGGGCCCGCCGGCGGCCGCACCGTTGTCGCGTCCCTTCGGCGCGGGCTTCGGCACGGGCACGTTCTGCGCGGACGACGCCGCGGTCACCATCGCGGCGGTGACGAGAAGCACGCCGGCCATGCGCGCGCTTCGCGCGGCGATGGTGGCAGCGAATCGAATGTCCGGATGTCTGATCAACGCGTCGTCCTGTATGGCTAGGCGCCTTTTAGCGTGATTTCGGGCAAAAGCAGATATCGATTTTGCGTGAAATAGTGTTTTGAGGCGGCTCGCCTCACATATGGCTGTCTTCTTCCTCGACCAGGATCTCGCGTTTGCCGGCGTGGTTGGCGGGACCGACAATGCCTTCCAGTTCCATGCGCTCCATCAGCGATGCGGCGCGGTTATAGCCGATTTGCAGGCGGCGCTGGATGTAGCTGGTCGAGGCCTTGCGGTCGCGTTTGACGATCGCAACGGCCTGCTGGAATAGATCGCCGCCGCCATCCGCGCCCATGCCGCTGGCGTCGAACACGGCGCCGCCGTCCTCGTCCTCGGTCGGCTCTTCGGCCGTGACAGCCTCGAGATATTCCGGCTGGCCCTGTGTCTTGAGGTGGCGCACCACCTTCTCGACTTCGTCGTCCGACGCAAACGGTCCGTGCACGCGGCTGATGCGGCCGCCGCCGGCCATGTAGAGCATGTCGCCCTGGCCGAGCAGCTGCTCGGCACCCATCTCGCCCAGGATGGTGCGGCTGTCGATCTTGGAGGTGACCTGGAAGGCGATGCGGGTCGGGAAGTTCGCCTTGATGGTGCCGGTGATGACGTCGACCGACGGACGCTGCGTCGCCAGGATCACGTGCAGGCCGGCGGCGCGCGCCATCTGCGCGAGGCGCTGCACCGCGCCTTCGATGTCCTTGCCGGCGACCATCATCAGGTCGGCCATTTCGTCGACGATGATGACGATGTAGGGCAGCGGGTCGAGCGAGAGCTTCTCTTCCTCGTAGATCGCCTTGCCGGTCTCCTTGTCGAAGCCGGTGTGCACCGTGCGCGTCGGCTCCTCGCCCTTGGCTTTCAACTCGAGCAGGCGCGTGTTGTAGCCGTCGATGTTGCGCACGCCGAGCTTGGCCATGTTCTTGTAGCGCTCTTCCATCTCGCGCACGGCCCATTTCAGCGCGACCACGGCCTTCTTCGGGTCGGTCACGACCGGCGTGAGCAGATGGGGAATGCCGTCATAGACGGAGAGTTCGAGCATCTTCGGATCGACCATGATCAGGCGGCACTGGTCCGGACGCAGCCGGTAGACCAGGCTGAGGATCATGGTGTTGATGGCGACCGACTTGCCCGAGCCGGTGGTACCGGCGATCAGCATGTGCGGGGTGCGCGCGAGGTCGATGATGACCGGGTCGCCGCCGATGGTCTTGCCGAGGCAGAGCGGCAGCTTGGCAACCGTGTCGACGGTTTCCTTGGCGACCAGCAGCTCGCGCAGATAGACCTTTTCGCGATGGGCGTTCGGCAATTCGATGCCGATGGCATTGCGGCCGGGCACGACAGCGACGCGCGCCGACAGCGCGCTCATCGAGCGGGCGATGTCGTCGGCAAGTCCGATCACGCGCGACGATTTGATGCCGGGCGCCGGCTCCAGCTCGTACAGCGTGACGACGGGACCCGGATTGGCCTTCACGATCTCGCCGCGCACGCCGAAGTCCTGCAGCACGCCTTCGAGCGCGCGCGAATTGGCTTCCAGCTCGGCCTTGCTGAGCGGTTGGCGATCACCGGCCTTGGGCGCGGCGAGCACGGACACGGACGGAAGCTCGAACTTGTCGGAGGATTTCCTGGCCGCAGCCTTCGGAGCAGCCTTCTTGCGCGGCGCGCGCGCGGCAGGCTCCTCCTCTTCCTCCTCGTCTTCCTCTTCCTCGTGCTCGTAGTCCTCGTCTTCGGACTGCGGCGAGATCGGGGGCGCGGCGCGGCCGCCGAGATTCGGCTCCTGGCGGCTGAACGCAGCGGCCTTGGTCTTCGGCCCGCTCGAGACCAGCGAGCGGTAAGCGGCACCACACAGCCAGATCAGGCGTGCCTTGGTGCTCATCAGCGCATGGAACAGCCAGCCCAGCGACACCGAACCGCGATCGCCCTCCTCGTCTTCATCGAGCGGCTTGTCGTCATCCTCGATCTCGGCGAGCTCGTCGTCATGCTCGCGCGCGCCAAGACCGCAGGCGATCAGGAAAGTCGCGGCCATCGCCGCGAACAGGATCACACCGAGCACCGTGCGATAGATCGTGCCGGGCGGCCCGAAAATCACCGCGGGCGCGCGCACCAGGGCATCGCCGACCACGCCGCCGAGTCCGGTCGGCAGCGGCCATGCGCCGCCGTGCGGCCAGCAGCTGACAAAGCCCGCGGCGATCACGGTGCAGAGAATCCAGGAGCCGAGCCGCAGCGCCTCGCGGTCGAACGGGCGATGGGTCATCATGCGCCAGCCCCAGACCGCGACCGTCAGGACCAGCATGATCGCGCCGAGCCCGAGGATCTGCATCGCAAGGTCCGCGCCGATTGCGCCGGCATAGCCGAGGATGTTGCGGATCGGCCGCGAGGTCGCGTGGCTGAGGCTTGCATCCTGCACCGACCAGGTCATGAGCGCGGCCGAGGCGAGCCCCGACAGCGAGATCAGGCCGAGGCCGGCGAGTTCGCGCACGCGCCGCGTCAGCGCCTCGCGGATCGACGGCGGCAGATGGCCGACCAGTGGAATGACACGTTCGATTGCCGACATGCTCACGGGCCCCGCCTAACCCAGAGTCTCGACCAGGCGGTGCAGCGCCTGTGCCGTGGTCTCGCCATCCTGCACCAGCGCGAGGCGGATGTAGCCTGCGCCGGGATTGAAGCCGTCGGGCTGGAGCCGCGCCAGATAGCTGCCGGGCACCACGCGCACGCCGGCTTCCCTGAAGAGCCTGAGCGTGATGGATACGTCGTCGCCGAGCTCGGACGTGTTGAGCCAGACGCAGAAGCCGCCGTCGGGCCGGCGATAGCCGTAGCGATTGCCGATGATCTGATCGGCGAGGTCGAACTTGATCCGGTAGAGCCTGCGGTTCTCCTCGACATGCGCTTCGTCGCCATAGGCGACGGTTGCGACATGCTGGAGCGCCACCGGCACCTGCGGCGCTGCGATGTTGCGCAGCTCGAGGAACATGCCGATGAATTTCTTGTCGCCGGCGGCGAAGCCGACGCGCAGGCCCGGCAGGTTGGAGCGCTTCGACAGCGACTGGAACGCAACCACGCGGGTGAAATCGGGGCCGGCACATTCGAGCGCGCTGCCCGGCGCCTCGCGGGTGTAGATCTCCGAATAGCACTCGTCGCTGAGAATGACGAAGCCGTAGCGGTCGGCGAGCTGCTTCAACCGCCTGAAATAATCGGGCGTGGCGACCGAGCCCTGCGGGTTGGCGGGCGAGGCGAGGTAGAACGCGACCGTGCGCGCCAGCGTCGCCTCGTCGATGGCGTCGAGATCAGGCAGGAAGCCGTTCTCGACGGTGGTCGGCAGATAGACCGGCTCGCAGGCCGCGGCGCGGGCGCCGGCGCCGTAGACCGGATAGAACGGGTTCGGCATCAGGATGGCGGGCTTGCCGGGGCGCGGGCCGACATAGCGCGCGGCCGTGATCGCGGCGAGGAACAGCCCCTCGCGGCTGCCATTGAGGACGAGAATCTCGCCCGCGGGGTCGAGCGGCCGCGGCAGCTTGAAGCGCGACGACAACCAGGCGCTCGCCGCTTTCCGGAACGGTTCGGTGCCCTGGTTCATCGGGTAACGGCCGAAATCGGCGATGTGCTTGGCCAGCACCGGGCCGACGAAATCAGGCACGGGATGCTGGGGCTCGCCGACTGCAAGCGTAATCAAGGGCTTGCCGGGCTGATGGGGTGCCAGCAGCTCGTTCAGCCGGACGAAGGGCGAGCGTTCGCTGTCGGAGCTTCCAGCTTCCAGGGGCGCACGGGATGAAGCGATCATAGCCATTCTGGACGCCAGCACTCTTGGAACAGCCGGTCGCACCAAGGCGCCGGCGGGAAGCGGTTCAGTTCACCATAGATAGGGCGAGGTTAAGACGCGATTAACCATCGGTCGCCGCCCCCGTCCAGAGCGGGAATTTTGGGGCCGGATAACAACGGGATGCATGGCGCCGGTTCGAGGCGGATCATACTCCTGTCGCGACGTGAATATTTCGGCGACGTCATGGCCGGGCCTGTCCCGGGCATGACGAGTTTCGCGGTATAGGCGTTCAGTGTCCCGGCAGCTTCTCGAACGTCGCCATGCCGGCGGGGATCGCGTGGAATTCCTGCTTGTCGCAGGTGTAGATCGCCATCTGCGGATGGAACTGCTCCGGCTCGTCCAGCGTGCCGACCTTCAGGATCGCGGCGGGAAGGCCCGGAACCTTGGTCACAAGATGGGTGCCGCATTCGGCGCAGAACTCGCGCGTCACGGCGCGCTCGAGGTCCTTGCGGGTGAATTGCTTGGGCTGCCCGATGACGTAGCTGAAGCCGGCCACCGGCATCGCGATGAAGGTGTTGGGCGCGCCGCCCGAGATGTACTGGCACTCGCGGCAATGACACTGCGCCTGCATCATCGGGTCGCCTTCGGCTACATAGCGCACCTCGCCGCAATAGCATCCACCTTCCAAACGCATGACGACCTCCCTGTTTGTTGTTCGTTGTGGTCGATATTTCTGCGCCGGTTGTCCGGAATGGCAATCTTTTTCTTCGCCGGGATCAGGCAAAAAGAAAGGGGCTCCAACTTGCGCTGGAGCCCCTCAACGGTCGGGGCATTGCCGGGTATGTGCCCCAAACCGTAGTTGTGGACGCGGCCTCCGAGGAGACCGCGCCCCGGGAGGAGAGTTACATGTTGTAGGCGCGCTCGGTGTGCTCGGTGATGTCGAGGCCTTCACGCTCGGTCTCGACATTGGCGCGGAGGCCAACGATCACATCGACGACCTTGTAAAGGATCGCCGAACCGACGCCCGACCACACCAGCGTGGTGCAGACGCCCCAGAGCTGGGACACCATCTGCGCCGCGAAGTCGTAATCGGCAACCTTCGGCGGGATCGCCGTGTAGTCGATGATGCCGGCGCCGCCGAGAGCGGGGTTCACCAGGATGCCGGTACCGAGAGCACCGACGATGCCGCCGATGCAGTGCACGCCGAACACGTCGAGGGAGTCATCGTAGCCGATCGCGTTCTTCACGACGGTGCAGAAGAACAGGCAGACCACGCCGACCACGAGACCGAGGACGATCGCACCCATCACACCGGCGAAGCCGGCGGCAGGCGTGACGGCCACGAGGCCCGCGACAGCGCCGGAGATGACGCCGAGCACCGACGGGTGACCCTTCACGATCCACTCCGCGAACATCCACGACAGCGCGGCGGCCGCGGTGGCGACGAAGGAGTTGGTCATGGCGAGGGCAGCGCCGCCGTTGGCTTCGAGGTTGGAGCCGGCGTTGAAGCCGAACCAGCCGACCCAGAGCAGCGAGGCGCCGATCATCGACATGGTCAGCGAGTGCGGAGCCATCAGCTCCTTGCCGTAGCCGGTGCGCTTGCCGATCAAGAGAGCGCCGACGAGACCTGCGATGCCGGCGTTGATGTGCACCACGGTGCCGCCCGCGAAGTCGATCGCGCCCTTCTTGAAGATCCAGCCGGCGTCGGCGTTGATCTCGTCGAGCTTGGCCTGCGCCGCGGTCTTCGCCGCCGCATCAGTCGCCGCAGCCAGAGCCTTGGCAGCGTCCTGGATCATGTCCGGGCCGGGCCAGTACCAGACCATGTGCGCGATCGGGAAGTAGATCAGGGTGACCCAGAGCGGGATGAAGAGAGCGATCGCCGAGAACTTCATGCGTTCAGCAAAGGCACCGACGATGAGGGCGGGCGTGATCGCCGCGAAGGTCATCTGGAAGCAGACATAGACGAGCTCCGAGATGTTGGCGTCGACCGAGAAGGTCGCGGCCTTCGAGTCGGTGGTGATGCCCATCATGAAGGCCTTGGAGAAGCCGCCGATGAAGTCGGAACCGCCGGTGAAGGCGAGGCTGTAGCCGTACACGGCCCAGATCACGGTGACGACGCAGACGGTGTAGAAGACCTGCATCAAGACCGAGAGCATGTTCTTGGAACGGACGAGACCGCCGTAGAACAGCGCAAGACCCGGGATCGTCATCAACAGCACGAGGACTGTCGATGTCAGCATCCAGGCGTTGTCTCCCTTGTTGACCGTTGGCTCGGCATAGGCTGCGGTCGCAGCGAACAGGCCGACTGCGAGAGCCGCCAATCCCGCGCCATAGGGACGCTTAAACGTCATATTATTTACTCCTGATTGGATAAGGTTGAGCGCGAAATCAGAGGGCCGCGGCATCGGCCTCGCCGGTGCGGATACGAACCGCATGGTCGAGGTTGATGACGAAGATCTTGCCGTCGCCGATCTGTCCGGTTTTCGCAGCGGACGTGATGGCGTCGATGGTCTTGTCGACCTGGTCGGAGGCGACAGCGACCTCGATCTTGATCTTGGGCAGGAAACTCACGGCATATTCAGCGCCGCGATAGATTTCCGTATGGCCCTTCTGCCGGCCATATCCCTTGACTTCCGTCACCGTGAGACCGTGAACGCCGATGGCGGTCAGGGCGTCACGGACTTCTTCCAGCTTGAATGGCTTGATAATCGCCATAACAATTTTCATGGGTCCTATCCCCGCTTGGGCCCGGTCCGGACGTGGCCGGGCGTTTCTCGACTGGTTCGCCACGAGGGAGAAGTTTCACTACGCGGGCACAGCCGGACCCCTAGAATCAAATGCCGTGCCAGAACGGGCATGTTGCCTAACGGACTATGAAAGCGGGGGTTTTCGCGTTTGACGCGTGCTGCAGTGCAGTGCGCTATTACGTCGCGCTCAAAAGCTGGTCACGTCTGCTCAAAATAAATGCACGACAGGCTGCCGACACAATGTTGCTCATGTGTCGGGCAGCCGAAAGGTATTTTGTTACAGGGGAAGCTCACTGAAGGGCGTCGTCGTGCTGCGAAATATCCCGTCCCTCGAGCTCGTGCCCACGGGATACGCGCAACAGACCGACCAGCATGCGCAGGCGAAGCTTGCCGGACGGGGTATCCGGCTGAGGGCCGCGTCGGACCATCAGGCGACGTCGCGCTCCGCGAAAACCCTGTCGATCAATCCCCACTCGACCCCCTGCTGTGCGGTCATGAAGTGGTCGCGATCCAGGGTCCGTTCCACCTCCTCCACGGGACGCCTGCAATGTTGCGCATAGAGCCGGATGATGCGCCGCTTGGTGTCCTGCATTTCGGTGGCATGGATCAGGATGTCAGACGCCTGGCCTTGAAAGCCGCCGAGTGGCTGATGCACGTGAAGGCTGGCATTGGGCAGGGCGGCGCGGTGACCGGGTTCGCCGGCCATCAGCAGGAACGAACCCATGGAGCGTGCGGTGCCCATGCATAGCGTATGGACCGGCGCCCTGATGAACTGCATGGTGTCGTACATCGCCAGTCCACTGGTGATCACGCCGCCATAGGAATTGATGTAGAGATTGATCGGCTTGTTCGGGTTCTCCGCCTCCAGGAACAGGAGTTGCGCGCAGACCAGTCCGGACATCGCATCATTGACCTCGCCGTTGAGGAAGATGATGCGCTCGCGCAAGAGCCGCGAATAGATGTCGAAGGATCGCTCGCCGCGGGTGGATTGTTCGACCACCATAGGGACGAGCTGAAGCATGTCGCGCATTGGCGACCTCCATGTTTGCAGGTGATGAAGTCTTTTGCTGTTAGGCCGCCATCATCAGGCAGCAATTGGTGTTGGCCGGCTGCGGCAGTTTCGTGAGGTCGTCGCAGGCTTGCTGGATGATGCGGAAGCGGGTGCCGCCATCCTCATTCGGCTCGATCCGGAAGATGACGTGGCTCTCGCGAAATGGCGGCTCCGAATCGCGAAGCCGGTAGCGCACCTCTTCGCCTGCGATCGTCGATTCCGGCTCGGCGCCCGCAAGGTCGCAATCCGGCAACCAGCGCTCGCGCAAGGCCGGAATGGTCACGGCGCGCCAGACCTTTGCTGGCGGCGCATCGAAATCATATTCAAGCACCAGGGCTTCGTCGGGACGATCAGGCTTCGCGGCGTCGCTCATCGGTCCAAGTCCTTATTGGTCCAGGTCCTTATTGATCCATGTCCTTGAGGAGATCGGCGAGTGCTTCCATGCGCTGCGGCCAGTAGGCGCGGTAGCGCGCAAGCCAAGACCCGATGGCGACGATTCCGTCCGGGTCGACTTCGTAGTTCACAAAGCGGCCCTGCCGCTGTTCACGCACCAAGCCTGCCGCGCGCAGCACCGAAAGATGCTGCGACATCGCCGGTTGGCTGATCTCCAGCCCGTCGCGCAAGGCGCTCGCATTCAGGCTTCCGCCAGCGAGCCTCTCAAAGACCTTTCGGCGCGTCGGGTCGGCCAGCGCCTTGAAGATGTCGGCTTCGATCATGACGACACATAAGCACACGCTTATGTGTTGCGCAAGGCCCGAGTGAGCCCAGGTGGCTCCGTGCTGCGAACCGGCTGCCCGCGGCCTACTGCAACGCCTCGCCGTGCTGCGAAATATCCAGTCCCTCGAGCTCGTGCTCACGGGATACGCGCAATGGCACGAACAGGCCGACCAGCTTGAGCAGGATGAAGCTCACCCCCGCCGACCAGACGAAGGTGACGGCGACCCCATAAAGCTGGATCAGAAGTTGCTGCGGATGGCCCTCGATCAGGCCGGCGGTGCCGCCGATGGCGCTGGTTGCGAACACGCCGGCGAGCAGGGTGCCGGTCAGCCCGCCGATGCCGTGGACGCCGAACACGTCGAGCGAATCGTCATAGTCGAAGCGGTGCTTCAGCCAGGTGCAGGCCCAGTAGCAGACGACGCCGGCGATCACGCCGATGACGATGCCATGCCACGGCGCGACGAAGCCCGAGGCCGGCGTGATGGTGCCGAGGCCTGCCACCGCGCCGGAGATCATGCCGAGCACCGAGGGCTTGCGCCGCGTCGACCATTCGATCGCGCCCCAGGTCAGCGCGCCGGCGCAGGCAGCCAGATGCGTCGCGATGATCGCCATCACCGCGCGCGAATTGGCCGCGAGCGCCGAGCCGCCGTTGAAGCCGAACCAGCCGACCCACAACAGGCCGGTGCCCATCACCGCGAGCGAGAGGTCGAACGGCGAGAGATTCTCGGTGCCGTAGCCGTGACGGCGTCCCATCACCTTCGCGGCGACGAGGCCGCCGGTGCCGGCCGACAGATGCACGACGAGGCCGCCGGCGAAATCCAGCACGCCCATGCTGGCGAGGAAGCCGCCGCCCCAGACCCAATGCGCGAGTGGAATGTAGACGAAGATGAACCAGGCGACGGAGAACAGCAGATAGGCGGAGAACCGCATCCGGTCGGCAACCGAGCCCGCGACCAGCGCCACCGTGATGATCGCAAACGTCATCTGGTACAGCATGAACAGCGATTCCGGGATCGTCTTCGCCGCCGGGTTGACGCTATCGAGCGTCATGCCCGCCAGGAACCAGCGATCGAGCGTGCCAATCCATGGGCCGTCGCCGACGAAGCAGAGCGAATAGCCGAACGCGACCCAGAGAATCGAGATCAGCGTCACCGCGGAAAGGCTCTGCGCCATCGTCGCCAGCACGTTCTTCTTGCGCACCATGCCGGAATAGAACAGCGCAAGGCCGGGGATCGTCATCATCAGCACCAGCGCGGTGGCGACGATCATCCAGGCGGTATCGGCGGTGTTGATCTCGGAGCCTGCAGCGTGCGCCGGCGACGCGATGACCGACGCAAACCCGATCGGCGCGGCCATAGCGGCCGCGCGGCGCAACAATCCCGCCATGTCGTTCCCCCAGCACAGTGATGACGTCGCACGCTGTGGCGTCGTTGCCCGGTGCGATCGAAGAAGAAGTCTTTTTTAGAGCGCGTCGCTGTCGGTTTCGCCGGTGCGGATGCGCAGCGCGTGGTCGATCGGCGTGACGAAGATCTTGCCGTCGCCGATCTGCCCGGTGCGCGCGGTCGCGGTGATCACGGCGACCGCCTTGTCGGCGACATCGGAGGCGACCGCGATCTCGATGCGCAGCTTCGGCAGGAAGTTCACGACATATTCCGCGCCGCGATAGATCTCGGTGTGGCCCTTCTGGCGGCCATAACCCTTGACCTCGGTCACGGTCATGCCGTGGACGCCGATCGCCGTCAGGGCCTGGCGGACCTCATCGAGCTTGAAGGGTTTGATGATCGCGACGACGAGTTTCATGGTCAGGCCTATTCCCCGGGATGCGCCGCGCCGTATGTCCCCGGCGCAGCGTCAATCTGGCATCTTTCCGGGCAAATGGCATAAAAAAGTTGCAGATTGAAGCGGAAAAACGTTTGGCGTTGTGAACGGCCGCCTCTGTACAGGGCAGCCGTTCATCCTTCACAATGCATTTTTGGCATGGATGCGGTGAACCGAAGCGTCCCAGCCGGTACATAAGTATGTTTAAGGGGGACGCTTCATGGCGAGCTGGTTCTACGCATCCGAGGGCAAGCAGCAGGGGCCCTTTCCGGACGGGCAATTCCGCGATCTGATCGCCCAGGGCGTCGTGCGCCCGGACACGCTGGTGTGGACCGAGGGCATGGCCGGCTGGCAGAAGGCCGCCGAGATCCCCGGCCTGGCCGGCGGCGGCGCACCGCCGATGATGGGCGGCGGTGGCTATGGCGGTGCTGCCGGGGGATCGCTGACGGCTGATTTCAGCGCGTTCGGCCTTCTCGGCCGCAGCATCGTGTTCGTGATCGGCATCCTGCTGGTGATCCCCGCACCCTGGGTCACCGTCTGGTTCTACAAATACATCACGTCGCACATCCAGGTTCCGGGCCGCCCGAATTTCGGCTTTGCCGGCCAGCCGATGGACATCTGGTGGGCCTTGATGGCCAACGCGCTCCTGACTTACGCCGGCGCGACCGGCATATCGTTCGCGCCGCTCCTTGCAGTGATCGCCAATGCGTTTCTCGCCTGGGTGATCCTGCGCTGGATCGTCGCCAACCTCACCTCGAACGGCGAGCGCCTGCCGCTCTCCTTCCAGGGCAGCGCGATCGGCTATGTCGGCTGGTACCTGCTGATGATGATCTCGACCATCACCATCATCGGCTGGGCCTGGGTGATCGCGTTCTGGATGCGCTGGAATTGCCGGAACATCGAGGGCACGCGGCGCGAGGTCGTATTCAACGGCAGCGGCTGGCAGATCCTGTGGCGATCGGTGGTGTTCTCGCTGGCGTGCAGCCTCCTCATCCCGATTCCGTGGATGCTGCGCTGGTACGGCCGCTGGTTCGTGTCGCAATTCGCGCTGGTCGACCGCGGCGCGGCAGCTCGCGCCTATTGAGCGCTATCTCCGCTCGCGCACGGAGCCTTCCTGCGCGACGGAGGCGACGAGCGTGCCGTCGGGCTTGAAGATCGAGCCGCGGGTCAACCCGCGGCCGCCGCGCGCGTTCGGCGAATCCTGGGCGTAGAGCAGCCATTCGTCGGCGCGGAACGGGCGGTGAAACCACATCGCGTGGTCAAGGCTCGCCGGCATCATGCGCTTGTCGAACAGCGTGCGGCCGTAGCGCGCCATGATCGCATCGAGCAGCGAAAAGTCCGATGCGTAGGCCAGCGCGCACATGTGCAGCGCCGGATCATCGGGCAGCTTCGCCGCGGTCTTGATCCAGACATGGATGCGGCCGTCCTCGATCTTCTGGCCGAAATAGCGGCCGAGCTCGACGGGGCGCAGCTCGATCGGACGGTCGGATTCGTAGTAGCGGCGAATGAACTCCGGCATCTCCTTGAACAGCGGCTGCTTCGCCACCTCCTCCGCCGTCAGCTTTTCCGGCGGCGGCACATCCGGCATCTTGTCCTGGTGATCGAACGCGCTCTCCTCCTCGGCATGGAACGACACCATGATCGAGAAGATCGCGTTGCCGTGCTGGATCGCGGTGACGCGGCGGGTCGAGTAGCTCTTGCCGTCGCGCAGGCGCTCGACCTGGTAGATGATCGGGATCTGCGGATCGCCCGGCAGGATGAAATAGCAGTGCAGCGAATGCGGCAGGCGCCCTTCGACGGTACGGCAGGCCGCAACCATCGCCTGCCCGATCACCTGACCGCCGAACACCCGCTGCCAGCTCGTCTTCGGACTGTTGCCGCGGAACAGGTTCACCTCGAGCTGTTCGAGGTCGAGGATCGAAATGAGGTCGATCAGGCTCTTGGACATGGTCGTGCTTTCAAATGCCTCGTCATTCCGTGGCATCGCGCCAGCGACGAACCCGGAATCCCGAGCGATAACCTCTGGATTCCGGGCTCGCGCTTCCGCCCGCCCCGGAATGACGGAATTGGGCCGTTCCGCCCTTGTTTCACCGCACTGTTTCGCCCAGCTCAAGTCTGCTAGCAAGACCAAGAGTTAGCCGGGAATTCGGGTATGTCGGTACAGGGTAGCATTGTCATTGGCGGCGGCGCGTTTGCGGGCCTGGCGCTGGCGCTCGCGGTGCGTCAGGGGCTCGGGCCGGAGATTCCCGTCATCGTCGCCGACCCGGCCCTCAGCACGCGTCCGAGCCGCGATCCGCGTGCGACCGCGATCGTGGCCGCCTGCCGCCGCCTGTTCGAGGCGATCGGCGCCTGGGACGACGTCAGGGGCGAGGCGCAGCCGATCCTCGACATGGTCGTCACCGATTCCAAGCTCGAAGACGCCACGCGACCGGTGTTCCTGAACTTCGCCGGCGACGTCGCGCCGGGCGAGCCCTTTGCGCACATGGTCGAGAACCGCCGCCTGATCGACGCGCTGGTGGTGCGTGCCGAGGCCGAGGGCATCGATCTGCGCGCCACCACGGTTGCCTCCTACGACGCGCGTTCCGACGGCATCGACGTGACACTGGGCGACGGCAGCGTGATTGCGGCCAGCCTGCTGGTCGCCGCCGATGGTGCGAGGTCGAAGCTGCGCGAGCGCGCCGGCATCGCCACCCATGGCTGGGAGTATGACCAGTCCGGCATCGTCGTCACCGTCGGCCATGAGCGCGATCACGAAGGCCGCGCTGAAGAGCACTTCTTGCCCGCAGGTCCCTTCGCGATCCTGCCGCTATCCGGAAAGCGCTCCTCGCTGGTGTGGACCGAGCGCCGGGCCGAGGCTGCGCGCATCATTGCGCTCAGCGACGAGGAATTTCACGGCGAGCTCGAGCAGCGCTTCGGCCTGCATCTCGGTGAGGTGAAGGCGCTCGACAAGCCGCGCGCGTTTCCGCTGTCCTATTTCGTGGCGCGCTCCTTCATCGCCGAGCGCCTCGCGCTGGTCGGCGATGCCGCCCATGTCATCCACCCGATCGCGGGCCAGGGCCTCAACATGGGGCTGAAGGATGTCGCGGCGCTGGCCGAGGTCGTGGTCGATGCGGCGCGGCTCGGCATGGATCTCGGCGCGGCCGACGTGCTCGAGCGCTACCAGCGCTGGCGCCGTTTCGACACCATGGCGATGGGCCTTGCCACAAACTCGCTGAATTTCCTGTTCTCCAACCAGTCGACGCTGCTGCGCACCGTGCGCGACATCGGCCTCGGCCTCGTCGACCGCGCTCCGCCGCTGAAGAATCTCTTCATCCGCCAGGCCGCGGGGCTGACCGGCGAGGTGCCAAGGTTGTTGAAGGGCGAGGCGTTGTAAGGCGTACGTTTAGAGAGCGCTCGCGCCTCACTCCCTCCGTCGTCCCGGACAAGCGCGCCTAAAAGCGCGCGCAGATCCGGGACCCATACTCCGCAGCAATAGTTTTGCGAAGACTCGTGGTTACGCGTCTCGCGCTACAACCCCTCCCTGGGGTTATGGGTCCTGGCCTTCGCCAGGACGACACCGAGTTGGTGGTGCGGCCGTCGCGCAATTTCACGCGACGCCATCCCTGATCAATCGATCTTGCGCGCCTCTTCCGGCAGCATGATCGGGATGCCGTCGCGGATCGGATAAGCGAGCTTGGCGCTGCGCGAGATCAGCTCCTGCTTTGCGGAATCGAATTCGAGCGGGCCCTTGGTCAGCGGGCAGACCAGGATCTCCAGCAATTTGGGATCGACGCTGGTTTCGGGGCGTTCGGTGGTTGCGTTCATTGGGGTCTCCGGCGATTGGCTGCCTCTAGCACAGAAATTCGCGTCCGCCCATCGCGCCGGCCAGAACGTTTTCGAGCGAAGTGGGTACCGGTTAGCGTCAATCGGCGGAGATCATCCGCAGCAGCTCGTCGAGCAGGCCCGGGAGCCGTGCCGCCGGCACCGGTGGGCCCGACAGGGCGAAGCCGAGAAACGTCCAATAAAGGATCTGCGCGCGAGCCTGCGCCGTCGCCGGGTCGAGCCCGCGCTTGTCGAGGAGCTGCTCGATATAGTCGATCCTGCGGCGGTCGATCGCGCGCACCGCGGCTTGCGCGGCGGCATCGAATGCCGCCCAGTTGCGGACCGCCCGTTCGAGATCGAGCCGCGCGCCGAAGGACCTGCGCAGCAGCGCCTTCAGCGGCTCGTCGCTGGCGGCTTCGACATCGGCGATGATCTGCTCGGCCGCGATCTCGCGCCAGCGCTTCAACACGGCGGCATGGAACGCGCCGAGATCGGCGAAATGCCAATAGAAGCTGCCGCGCGAGACGCCGATAGCCTTCGCGAGCGGATCGGCCTTCAGCGCGGTGAAACCGCTTTTCGCGAGGGCCTTCAGGCCCTGGCGGGTCCAGTCGTCGGCGGAGAGCTGTTCGGTCATGTCGGGTTCCGGAATCGGACCATACAGTACTGTATTGACAGTCGGCAGGCCAGTCCCTATGTCTCCGTACAGTTATGTATGGAGATATCGATGCGTGATCTCTTGCTTCAGTGCGCCGGCGTCCTGACCATCGTCGTCGCCTTCATCCATGGCATCCTCGGCGAGACCAAGGTCTTTCCTCGCGCGAGCATCGAGCCGGAACGGCTGCGCACCCTGATCCGCCTGGTCTGGCAGGCATCGACCGTCGCCTGGATCGGCGGTGGCGTGCTCCTGATCGCGGCGCCCTGGATGGATTCGGCGCCGGCGCGCCACTGGATCGTCATCACCATGGCCTGCGTGTTCGGTTTCTCCGCCTGCGCCAACGCATGGGCCACGCGCGGCCGGCATTTCGGCTGGATGGCGCTCAGCGCGGTCGTTGCCATGGCCGTTGCCGGCTATTGAGCCCCGCGAATGATCGCCTTCTCGCCACGGCGAACGGCGAGCCGTTACAGATGGAGCTTCAAGCATGGCTCTGACACTCGTCACCGGAGGCACAGGCCATCTTGGCCGGGATATCGTCGATCGCCTCGTTCGCGATGGACGTCACGTCCGGGTGTTTGCGCGATCGCCGGGCACGCGATCGGATGTCGAATGGGCGACCGGCGATCTCGCTACAGGCGCAGGGTTGCGGGAAGCGCTGCATGATGTCGATACGGTCATCAATGCGGCGACCTATTCGCCGATCGCGCGGCGCGGCGGCATTCGCCCGACAGACTTCTTCACGTCGCCCTCCGCCGTGGACGTCGAGGGCACCGGGCGGTTGCTGTCGTCCTGTGGGGAAGCCGGGGTGCGGCACTTCCTCCACGTCTCGATCGTCGGCCTCGATGCGGCAACCCTGCCCTACGCGCGGGTCAAGCTTGCCGGCGAACGGCTGGTGCGTGCGTCGGCGTTGTCCTGGTCGCTGGTCCGCGCGATGCCGTTCTACTATCTGCTCGACAGGCTGCTCTCGGGCCTCGCCTGGCTTCCGGTGTGGCCGGTGCCGACGACCCTGTTCAATCCCGTCGATACCTCGGATGTCGCCGACCACGTCGTGGCCTGCGCCTTCGACGGGATGCGTGGGGAGCGCGCAGAGATTGGCGGTCCCGAAGACCTCGAGCTGGTCTCGCTGGCCCGCCGGTATCAGGACGCGAGGCGACTGCATCGAAAAATCCTGCCGATGAACCTTTCGGACACGAAGGCGCGCGGCATGGGCTTCGTCGTCAGCCACGGCGTTCGCGGTCGGCTCTCCTGGACGGATTGGCTGCAACGCAACGATCCTGTTGCGCGAAGCGCGACCCAGCGATGACCGGCCTAACCGGCGCGCCTGCGGACCGTGAGACGTAAGGCCGCAGAGGCCCGCCAAAAGCACACTGCGTACGGAGAGCACTCAGCTTTTGGCCGACGTTAGAACTTATCTAAAGCAATCCATGCCCGAACCGGATTGACTTCACCTCCTCCTTCGCTTCCTTCGGTCTCGCTCCGCGGCTTCCCGCGCAGCGCCCACGACAAAGGAGGAGAGGTTCGTGAAGGTCATTCGTGTTGTTGCCATGGCACTGACGATCGGGATTGGCGCGGGATCGACGGCCATGGCCGACGGTTTCAAGGACTGCACCAAGCTCGACAAGGCGTCGTGGAAGCCGGCGAGCGAAGCCGAAGCCAAGGCCAAGGCGCTCGGTTACGAAGTGCGGCGCTCCAAGATCGAAGGCTCGTGCTATGAGGTCTATGGCGTCAAGGAAGGCAAGCTCTACGAGCTGTTCTACAGCCCTGAAGACCTCAGCCTGAAGCACACGGTCGCGAAATAATTTTCGCGAAGTAACCTGCGCGAAGTGATCTGCGCAAAGTAACGCTTGAGGGTGGTGTTCGCTTGATCGAAGAAGCGGTGCCAGAAGCGCGCGGGGCGTCCGACAGGACCCCCGCGGATAAAACTGCTCCGCGGACGATCGCGGTCTGGGACCTCCCGTTGCGCCTCTGGCACTGGGCCCTGGCGATCTGTGTTCTGGCCGCGTGGTTCACCCCCACCGTCTATGATCGCCTGCACCGCATCGTCGGCTATACGGTGCTTGGGCTGCTGGCCTTCCGCCTGGTCTGGGGCTTTTGGGGAAGCCGCTATTCGCGCTTCCGCATGGTCGGCGTCAGGCTTCGCGCGGCGCCAGGCTATCTCTGGAACCTGCGCCGCGGCATGACCGGCCGCTATATCGGCCTCAATCCCGCCGGCACGTTGATGCTGGTGGTGCTGCTGGCCTCGCTCGCCGTCTCGACGATCACGGGAGCGATGTCGGTGACCGCCACATTCTTCGGCGTCTGGTGGGTCGAAGACACCCACCATTATTCATCGGACGCGGTCATCGTCCTGGTCGTGCTGCACGTCGTGGGCGTGGTGCTGATGGGGATTCTCCAGCGCGAGAACCTGATCCGCGCGATGATCACCGGACGCAAGCGCATCCGCACTCACCTCTAGACGTTCGTTGCCGAACACTGCGCACGTCCGCCTGCCGTCGACGGCGCGACACCTCAAACGCAAATTTCCGTAAATTCCACGGGTAGCGT
This sequence comes from Bradyrhizobium sp. WSM2254, assembly GCF_000472645.1. NCBI lineage: Bacteria > Pseudomonadati > Pseudomonadota > Alphaproteobacteria > Hyphomicrobiales > Nitrobacteraceae > Bradyrhizobium > Bradyrhizobium sp. WSM2254. Next base: position 126,489 of record NZ_AXAB01000013.1, read on the forward strand.
TAACCCGCTGGTAAGCACGCAATCAGGCGTTGCACAAAATTAACGCGAACAGCGTTTAGCCGATCCACCATCGCGATATGGACGAGGGGAGCGGTATTGGATGTTCCGTGTTTATTCCTGCCTTACGGTCGAGCACGATTGGCGGCTCGTCCTGCTTGCCGGCTTGGTCTGCTTCGTCGCAAGTATCGTTGCGGTCAGCATCTTTCATCGTGCGGTGGCCTCGCGGGCCTGGGCGCGGGTGATCTGGATTGCGATTGCCGGCGCCGCCATCGGCTACGGAATCTGGGCAACGCATTTTGTCGCGATGCTCGCCTACGAGCCCGGCGTCTCGACCAATTACGGCCTCGTCCTTACAGCGCTGTCGCTCGCCGCGGCGATGATCCTGACCTCAGGCGGTTTTGGCGTTGCCGTCAACAATTCCGGCCGGTGGCGCGCAGCTGCCGGTGGCGGCATTATCGGCGCCGGCATTGCAAGCATGCACTATATCGGCATGTGGGCCCTCGAGGTACCGGGTCGTGTGACCTGGTCGCCGGGGCTGGTATTGATCTCGATCGTCCTCGGCATGGTCCTGGGCTACGCTGCACTCGCGGTTGCCCTGGGCCGCAAGGACAAGCGGGGGACCTTTGCTGCGGCGCTGCTGCTGACGCTCGCCATCGTGTCGCATCATTTCACGGCGATGGGGGCCGTGCAGATCGTTCCAGACCCCACGCTGGCAAGCGATACGTTGTCGCTTTCTCCGACCTTCCTCGCCGTGGCAATTGCGGGCGTGGCCCTGTCGGTGCTCGGGATGAGCTTCGTCGGCGTGCTGGCGGATCGCCGCCTTGCGACCAGAACCAGCCGATTCGAGCAAATCATCAGTGAGCTCTCGCTCGCCAGGCAACAGGTGGAAGATTCGCAACAGGCAATCCAGGACCAGAAACTCAGGCTCGATACAGCCATCAACAACATGGTCGAGGCCCTGTGCATGTTCGATGCCGAGAAGCGGCTCGTCGTCTGCAACGAGCGTTATGCCCGACTCTATCGGCTGCCGCCGGAACTGCTGAAGACCGGGACACCGCACGCCGACATCATCAGGCATCGCGTCGCGACCGGCATCCTCAAGAGCGACACCAGCGAAGGCGCTGCCGAGCAATTCCTCTCGAAATTGGCCGCGTTGCCGTACGATGCAGTCTCGAGCAGAATCGACGAGTTCGCGGATGGCCGGTTGATCTGCGTGACGCGACAGCCAATGGTCGGCGGCGGGTGGGTGGCCACGCATCTTGACGTCACCGAGCAACGCCGGTCCGAGGCCAAGATCGCTCATATGGCACAACACGATGCGTTGACCGATTTGCCAAATCGCGTGCTGCTCAGGGAGCGGATGGAGCATGCCATTGCAGTTACGCGCAATGGCGGTCTCGATCTGGCCGTGCTCATGCTCGACCTCGACCGCTTCAAGGAAGTCAACGACACGCTGGGACATCCGACGGGTGATTCCCTGTTGCGCGCCGTCGCTGCGCGTTTGCGCGAATGCACCACGGAAACCGCATTGATTGCCCGACTGGGCGGCGACGAGTTCGCCGTGATCGATTACGTGACGAACCCGGCCGTGGAAGCCGCCGCCCTTGCCGAGAACATCAGAAAGGCGCTTTGCGAGCCGTTCGATCTCGGTGATCACCGGGTCACGGTAGGCACCAGCATCGGCATCGCCATCGCGCCGCGCGATGGCAACGATTCCGACGTGATCATGAAGAGCGCGGATCTCGCCCTCTACTCGGCCAAGAGTGGTGGACGTGGTGCATTCCGTTTCTTCGAGCCGGAGCTCGACGAGCTCATGCATGCGCGACGCAATCTGGAGCGCGACATGCGGGTTGCGATTGCCGGCCGTCAATTCGAGCTCCACTACCAGCCGTTCGTCAGCCCCGCGACCGGCAAGGTCAATGGCTTCGAGGCCTTGCTACGCTGGCATCACCCGCAGCAAGGTCTGGTCATGCCGGGCCAATTCATCCCCCTTGCGGAGGAGACCGGCTTGATCGTGCCGCTGGGAGAATGGGTCTTGAGAACCGCCTGTGCGGAAGCCGCCAAATGGCCGGCGGATGTCAGGATCGCGGTCAACCTGTCTCCCGCTCAATTCAGGAGCAAGGAGCTTGTTCAGGTCATTGTCGGCGCGCTGGCGAGTTCGGGAGTTGCGCCGCACAGGCTCGAGCTCGAGGTCACCGAGACGGTGATCATGCACGACAGCGAGGCTGTTTTCGCTGTCCTCGGCCAATTGCGCGATCTCGGTGTGCGAATCGCCCTCGACGATTTCGGCACCGGTTATTCATCGCTGAGCTTTCTGCAAAAGTTCCCGTTCGACAAGATCAAGATCGACCGCAGTTTCGTCAACGAACTGTCCAGCGCGAGGGCAGAGGCGCATCATCTCGCGCGGGCGGTGGTTCGTTTCGCGGTCAGCCTCGGCAAGACGACGACCGCCGAAGGCGTCGAAACGAAGGAGCAGCTGGATATTCTCCGTGAAGAGGGGTGCGTCGAAACGCAAGGCTACTATTTCAGCCGTCCGGTGCCTGCATCCGACATCGCCAGGATGCTGCGGCGGGGTGCCGGAGCAGCCGTACGCGCTGCCTGAGCATTCAGGCCCTCACTGCAGCGGCGGATCGCCGCTGGTGCGCTTCTTGGCGAGATCCATCTCGGTCACCGCGATTAGGATCTCGGCGCGGGTCTTCAAGTCAGGCGCCTCCAGCATGGCCTGCTTTTCCGCCGGGCCATAGGGCGACATCATCGCCAGCGCGTTGACCAGCGCCTCGTTGGGCGCGCTCTCGACACCCTCCCAGTCGACCTTGAGATTGTTGGCCTTCAGGAAGTCCGCCAGCACCGACAGCAGCGCCTCGCGATCGACCTCGTCCTCGCCGATCCGCGCGGTGAAGTCGTCGACATAGGTGAAGAAATCCACCTTGCACTGCCGGTAGGCGGTGAGCACCTCGAGCTCCTCGACGATCTTGAAGCGCGAGACGCCGGTGAGCTCCAGGATGTAGCGGCCGTCGCCGGATTCGGCGAGCTGGGTGATGCGGCCGACGCAGCCGACGCGGAACAGCGCCGGCTTGTCGGAATTCTTCGGCGAATGCGCCACATCGGGCTGGATCATGCCGATCAGGCGATGGCCGTCGCGGAAGGAATCATCGACCATCGCGAGGTAGCGCGGCTCGAAGATGTTGAGCGGCATCTGGCCGCGCGGCAGCAAGAGCGCGCCCGGCAATGGAAATACCGGAATGATCTCCGGAAGGTCGGCGGGCCCGCGATATTCGATGTTGATCGGCATCTGGTCCCCGCTGCCGGTGTTAGCGCTAGAGCATGATCCGGAGCCGGGAGGCCGCGTTAGCGCAAAGTGCGAAGCGGTTTTCCGACAAGATCATGCTCAAAAAATAGCGGCCCTCACGAAAACAGGATCGTCGACAAGCGCTTGCGTCCCTCGATCGTCGCATCATCGGTGCCGCCCCAGGCCTCGAAGAACTGCACGAGCTGCTTGCGGGCGCCGTCGTCATTCCATTTGCGGTCGCGCTTGATGATCGCGAGCAGCTGCTCGGTCGCGGCCGCCCGGTTGCCTTGCGCGTTGAGCGCGGTCGCAAGGTCGAAGCGTGCCTGATGATCGAGCGGGTTTGCGGCGACTTTCTGTTCCAGCTCCGCCACCGGCCCCAGCTGCTCCGCCTGCTCGGCGAGATCGATCGCGGTCTGCACCGCCTTCACGGCGGGGTCGTTGCGCTTGGATTCCGGCACCATGGCCAGCGTCTGCTTGGCCTGCTCCATCGCGCCGGAGACGGCGTAGCACTTGGCGAGGCCCGCGAGCGCCGCGATGTTGGTCGAATCGTGCTGCAGCACCTCGGCATAGATCTGCGCCGCGGCGGCGGCGTCGCCCTCGGCGAGCACCGCCTCGGCCTCTTGCAGGATCTCGGCGATATTGGGCTCGCCCGGCGCCGTCACGCCCTTGGTCAGCTTTTCGATGAAGGCGTTGAGCTGGCTCTCCGGCACCGCGCCCATGAAGCCGTCGGCCGGCTGGCCGTTGACAAAGGCGATCACGGCCGGGATCGACTGGATGCCCATCTGGCCCGGGATCGCCGGGTGCTGGTCGATGTTCATCTTGACCAGCTTGACCTTGCCCTTGGCCGCCTTGACCGCCTTTTCCAGCACGGGGGTGAGCTGCTTGCAGGGCCCGCACCACTCCGCCCAGAAATCGATCAGCACCGGCTGGCGCTTCGATTCCTCGATGACGTCCTTCACGAAGGTCTGGGTGGTGGTGTCCTTGATCAGATCGGCCGCAGCCGGGCCCGCCGCTCCGTTACCCTGGTCGATGATCGTCACGGGATCCCCTCGTCATGTCTGGAATGGCGGGTCTTTAGCACGTCGCCAATGCATATGCTTCGTTGTCGGCTCCTAAATTGGGCCGGGACGGCCGAATTTCAATCCATCAGGAGCGATTCGGCGGTTCCGGAGCGTTTTCGGGCGATTTGGTCGCATTCGGGGCCCATATAGGGCCCGGATTGCGAATCTATGCCGCCGGTAGCTGTTGCATTCCCCTCCCGCTTTTGGCATACGACAGCCGTTGCCGGCGCGTCATGCGACCGACACAGGATGCGGGTGTAGCTCAGTGGTAGAGCACGACCTTGCCAAGGTCGGGGTCGAGGGTTCGAGCCCCTTCGCCCGCTCCAATTTTTCCCAGAGCATCCAGCCAAACCGGGTCGGGCCGTGGTCTTCCACGCCGCTGGCGGCTGTATTGGGTCTGCAATGACAATTCTGGTCACCGGCAGCGCGGGCCATCTCGGGGAGGCTCTTCTCCGCACGCTCCGCGGGCGCGGGTCAGCTGTGCGCGGGGTCGATCTGAAGCCGTCGCCCTTCACCGATGCCGTCGGCTCCATCGTCGATCCCGATTTCGTACGGCGCCAGCTGGACGGCGTCACCGTCGTGATCCACACCGCGACGCTGCACAAGCCGCATGTGGCGACCCACGGCAGGCAGGATTTCGTCGACACCAACGTCACCGGCACGCTCAATCTGCTCGAGGCGGCCGTGGCCGCCGGCGTGCGCAGCTTTGTCTTCACCAGCACCACCAGCGCGTTCGGCTCGCAGCTTCGCCCTGAGGCCGGTCAGGCCGCGGTGTGGGTCACCGAGGATCTGCCGCCGGTGCCGAAGAACATCTACGGCACGACCAAGCTGATGGCGGAGAGCTTGTGCGAGCTGTTCTTTCGCGAGCGCGGCCTGCCCGTCCTCATCTTGCGAACCTCGCGCTTCTTTCCGGAAGACGACGACGATCCGGCGATGCGCACGGCCTACACGCTGGAGAACGCACAGGCCAATGAGCTGCTCTATCGCCGGCTGGATATAGCGGACGCTGTGAGCGCCCATCTGCTCGCCGTCGAACGCGCGCCCGACATCGGCTTCGCCCGCTACATCGTGTCGGCCACGAGTCCGTTCGAGCCGCACCATCTCGCGGCGATCGCGCGCGACGCGGCGGGTGTCGTGCGCGAGCTCTATCCGGATTGCGCGCAGGTCTATGCGGCGCACAGCTGGCGCCTGTTTCCGCAGATCGACCGCGTCTACGTCAACGATCGTGCGCGGCGCGAATTGGGCTGGCGGCCCGAATTCGACTTCGCGCATGTGCTGCAAAGCCTCGTCGCGGGGCGGGATTTTCGCAGCACGCTGGCGCGCGAGATCGGGTCGAAGGGCTATCACGACACGGTGTTCGACGACGGACCTTACCCCGTCGCCTCGTAAGCGCCGAAGTTGCTGTTTTGCTCGACGCATCAAATGTCTGCGTGCCGTCACCGGCGCAACATGATCTTTGCCGTTCTACTGTGCATGGGGTTGTTTTCGCGTTTTTTGTGTGACCGCCCCTTCGGCTGCCTGAAAATCAGCCGCGCGCGATCTTGATTCCGCGTTGCAGCGAGATCATTGCGGCTGCTGTGCCAGCGTCCGAAGACAATCCGTCTCAATTCTTATTGAGCGCAACCGCAGTGCGCGCCACGCGCTTCTCACCGCTCGCAGATGTGCTAACCTTTTTGCGTCTGCCTCCCAGGCGGACTCAAAACTTCGCCTCTCGACTAGCCATAACAAAATAACGTGCAGCCCTGACGGCTGCCTTAGGGGAGTGACGCGATGACATCGATGTTCCATCGATCCGTGTTGGCGCTTGCAGCGGTTGCCCTTCTTGCCGGGACCAGCGTTGTCAATGCGCAGCAACAGGACAAGAACCGGCAGCTGAAGAAATACGAATCCGGCACCAAGGAATTCTGGACCCATCCGCCGGACGACTGGTTCCTGGGCGACGAGACCGAGGCGCAGAAGGGCCTGGCGCCGCCGTCGGGCCCGCCGACAGGCGCATCGGAGGCCGAGCTCGCGGCGATGATGAAGAAGATCAAGCTGCCGGCGGGCTTCAAGATCGAGGTCTATGCGCCCGGCGTGCTCGCCGCGCGGCAGATGGCCTGGGGTGACAAGGGCACGCTGTTCGTCGGCTCGTTCGGCCTCGGCAACGTCTATGCCATCAAGGACAACAACGGCAAGAAAGAGGTCAAGACCATCCTGAAGGGGCTGAACATGCCCACCGGTCTCGCCTTCAAGGACGGCGCGCTCTACGTCATCGCGGTCGACAAGCTGATCCGTTACGACAACGCAGAGGCCAATCTGGACAAGCTCGGCGACGGCAAGGTCGTCTATGACGACATGCCCTCCTATGCCGCGCATGGCTGGAAGTACATCGCGGTCGACAAGGAAGGCTGGTTCTACCTGCCGTTCGGCCCGCCGTTCAACGTCGGCGTGCCCCCGACCAGCGTCTCGCAGATCCGGCGCGTCGATCCCAAGACCGGCAACGCCGAAATCTACGCGCTCGGCGTTCGCAACTCGGTCGGCGGCGACGTCGATCCGCGTACCGGCAAATTCTGGTTCACCGAGAACGCGCGCGACTGGGTCAGCGACGATCTGCCCAGCGACAAGCTGAACATGATCTCGAAGATGGGCGAGCATTTCGGCTATCCCTATTGCCACCAGGGTGACCTGCCCGATCCGAAATTCGCGATGGGTCACAAGTGCTCCGAGTTCACGCCGCCCGTGCTGAATCTCGGCGCGCATGTCGCTCCGCTCGGCATGAAGTTCTACACCGGCGATCAATTCCCCGCCGAGTACAAGAACAACATCCTGATCGCCGAGCACGGCTCCTGGAATCGTCACAAGTACCAGGGCGGCCGCATCATGCGCGTGATCGTCGGGCCCGACGGCAAGAACGCCAAGCAGGAGGTGTTCGCCTCCGGCTGGATCGAGGGCGACCAGGGCTATCTCGGCCGTCCCAACGACATCATCCTCGCCAAGGACGGTTCGATCCTCGTCGCCGACGATTGGGCCGGCGCGATCTATCGCATCAGCTACAGCAAGAAGTAGCGCGACACGATAACGGGGCTGCGACCGGGTGACGGCCGCAGCCTCGTTCATTTTCAAAGTCCAATGCTGTCGTTCCGGATTGCGCGTCGCTTGCGCGCAAGTCCGGAACCCATAACCCCGATTCGTGGTTATGGATTTCGGACTCGCGCCAAGCGGCGCGCCCCGGAATGACGACTTCGATAGATCGGAATCCCTACCATGCGCCGGCAGTTTATCTCGCACGCAATCAGCACGGTTGCGCTCATCGCGCTCGGCGCCCTCTCCGCAAGCGCCGCCGACAATGCGGCGATCAAGGAGAAGGCCGCCGTCTGCGCCGGCTGTCACGGCGACAACGGCATCTCGCAAACCGAGAACATTCCTTCGCTCGCAGGCCAGCCCGATCAATTCCTGCAATGGCAGCTCGTGTTCTTCCGCGCCGGCTCGCGCAAGAACGACCAGATGCAGCCGATCGTCGAGGAGATCGGCAACGACGACATTCGCAGCCTGGGGGCTTACTTTTCGCAGCTCGCGCCGCCGAAGGGTCCGGAGGACAAGGACCCCGATCTGTCGAAGAAAGGCGCACAAGTCGCCGCCGGCCGCCGCTGTGCCTCATGCCACACGGACACCTACGCGGGCACCAAAGCCGTCGCGCGCCTCGCCGGTCAGCGCGAGGAATATCTCGTGAAGGCGCTCTTCGACTACAAGGCCGGCCAGCGCGTCGGCGGCGGCGTCGCCGCGATGGCCGATGTCGCCTATGCCATGAGCGAAGAAGAGATTACGGCCGTCGCGCATTATCTGGCGCATTTGCACTAGTGCGGGAAGTGTCGCGGTAAACTCCGCTGTCGTCCCGGCGAAGGCCGGGACCCATAACCACAGGGAGTAGTTTGGCGAAGATTCGTCGTGATGGGACTACCACCATCCACGACGGATAGATTCCGCGGTATGGGTCCCGGCCTTCGCCGGGACGACGGCGGAGTGTGGAGCGAACTGGCTACCCCGCCCGCTGCTTCTCATACGCCTTCAAATGCGTATACGCGATGCGCAGCTTCGGCACCGGCACCTTGGCGGCATCGCCGCGTGCGATGAGATCGCCGATGACGTGATCGGCCTCGACCGGCAGGCCGGCCTTGATGTCGCGGAACATCGACGCCGTCATCGGCGAGCCCTCGGTGGTGAGGTTGCCCTTCACCCGCTCGAAGAACGGGCCACCCGGCGGATACCCTGACGCGGTGGCGATCGCGCTGGTCTCATCCAGCATGCCCAGCAAGAAGTCCCGGCCGCCGGGCGCGGCGAGAATGTTGCCGACGGAGGTGCGCATCAGGCTGGTGGAGGCCGCAAGCGAGGAGAGGAACACCCACTTCTCCCACATGTCCTGCATGATGTTCTGGCTGGCCGTGGCCCCAACGATGCCGCTCTTGAAGGCTTCGTCGATCGCCTTGACCCGGTCGGACGGCTTGCCGTCGCGCTCGCCGTAGCTGATCGCCTGCATCGGCTGGAGCTGCACCACCTCGCGCTTCTCGTTCAAGGTTGCGGCGATGGCGCAGAGCCCGCCGAGCACGCGCTCCTTGCCGAACCTGGCATCGAGCGTGTCGAGATGCTTCATGCCGTTCAGCATCGGAATGATCGCGGTATCAGGCCCGACCGCCGCTGCGAACGACTTGATGGCATCGTCGAGATCGAACGCCTTGCAGCTCAGGAGCACGACGTCGAACTTGTCCTTGAGCTTGTCGGCCTCGACCGTCGGCGGAGCCTTCAGCGTCACGTCGCCGTTCGGGCTCTTGATGACGAGGCCGGCGCTCGCCAGCTCGGCGGCGCGGCGCGGCCGGACCAGGAAGGTGACGTCGCGGCCGGCCTGCAACAGCCTGCCACCAAAATAGCCGCCAATGGCGCCGGCGCCGACCACGAGGATACGCATGGGATTGTCCTTGTTGTTTCTTCTTTGCCGTCGTCCTGGCCTAGTGCGCAATTTCGCACGGGAGCCAGGACCCATTACCCCGACTGCATGTTGTCGGACAAGTTGGAGCTACAGCCCGTCACATGTCCTGGCTTCCGCCAGGACGACGGTGAGGAGATTGCTCGTTCCGCGCACGATCGGGGAATCACTTTCCCGATACCATCTCCTCGACCTCGCGCAGCTGCTCCTTGCCAAAAAACATCTCGTTGCCGACGAAGAAGGTCGGCGAGCCGAACGCGCCGCGCGCGACCGCCTCTTCGGTGTTCTTGATCAGCTTGCCCTTCACCTCGGGCTCCTGGGCGCGCGCGAACAGCTTTTGCGCATCGAGGCCGGAGGACGCCAGCGCCTTCGCCGCGATTTCAGGGTCGTCCATCTTCTTCGGCTCGCGCCACATGTGGTGGAAGGCGGCCTCGACATATGTCTCGAACACGCCCTCGAGCTGCGCTGCGATGGCGGTGCGCATCAGGTTCAGCGTGTTGACGGGGAAGTGCGGGTTGAAGACGTAAGGCTGGACCTTGAAGCGCTTGATGAAGCGCTCGGTCTCGACCGCCTGGAATTCGCGCTTGTTCTTGACGCCGGCGAGCGTCTCGGCCGGCGACCTGTTGTTGGTCGACTTGAAGATGCCGCCGAGCAGGATCGGCACATATTCGAATTTGACGCCGATGCGCTGCTCGATCGCCGGGATCGCCAGATGGCTGAGATAGGCGTTCGGGCTGCCGAAATCGAACAGGAATTGCGGGGCGGTGCGGGTCAAATTCGTTCTCCCTGACCTGACTTTTGCTCTGGCTTTTCATCCATTGTGGCGCAGCGCGCGCCACGGGTCCACCGTTTAATGATGGTCATAATACCTTGATGATCCGGTCAGATCAGACGCCGGATCGCCCGCCTACGCCACACCAGGAGGTAATAGCCCATCTGCAAAATGAACATGGCGCAGAACACGATCGGATAGGCGGCCCATACGCCCTTCAGGCCGATCGTGCGGCTCAGGATGACCGCAGCCGGCAGCTCGATCGCGAGAATCGCGAAGATCGAAAGCAGCATCGGCGTCAGCGCCACGCCGCCGGCGCGCATGGCTCCGGAAAACACCGTTGCCAGGCCGAACGGCACCGAGCTCCACAAGGCAATGGTGAGCAGTTCCTTGGCGAGATCGAGCACGGCGCCGTCGGTGATGAAGATGCCGAGCACGGCGCGTGGCGCGAGATAGATCAACGCCACGAGGCCGCCGGTCAGGACGAGGTTGAACGCGAGGCCGGTACGCACGATGCCGTCGAGCCGGCCTCTGTCGCCGCCGCCGACGGCCTGCGCGCCGAGGATCGAGACCGCGATCGAGATCGACATCGCCGTGAACTGCGTATAGCCCATCACCTGGTTGACGGCGCCATAGGCGGCGGTGGCGTCGGAGCCAAAGCCGTTGACGAGGCCGAGCAGCACGAGCTCGGCGATCGCCATCACCACCATGCCGATCGCGCTCGGCAATCCGATGCCGAGAATCTTGCCGAGCACGGATCCGTTGAGCCGCAGATGACGCAGCAGCGCGGCATCGGGAGCAAGCGCATGTTGCCTTCGCCGCAGATAGACGGCGAGCGCAATCAGCGTCAGCGCGTTGGCGATCGCGGCCGCCCATGCCGGGCTGGCGATGCCGGCCGCCGGCAATCCGAACGCGCCGCGGATCAGCATCGGCGTCAGGATCAGGCCGATCGCGGTCGACAACGCCAGCGCCAGCAGAGGCGTGAGCCCATCGCCGACACCGCGGATCATCGCCGTCATCAGCAGGAAGACGAAGCCGAGCGGCATCGTCAGCAGCATGATGCGCGCATAAGCGGAGGCCTGATCGAGAATGTCCGAGGGCGTCGCGAGCGCCATCATCAATGGCCGGCTGAACAGGCCGCCGACCAGCGCAATCGAGATCGAGAGCAGCAGGCCGACCGCGAGCGTCGTGCCGACAACGATTTTGATCCTGCCATGTTCACCGGCGCCGAACGCCTGGCCGATCAGCACGGTGGCGCCGGTGCTCAGGCCCATGACGAAGGCGAACAGGAAGAACATCACCGGGAAGAACGCCGAGACCGCCGCGAGCGCGTCGACGCTGATCATCTGGCCGAGATAGACGTTGCTGACGGTGCCGAACAACGATTGCAGTGCGTTGCTCAGCATCAGGGGCGCGAGGAAGCGGAGGAATGTTGTCCAGAGCGGCTTGGCGGCGGACATGGATTGGCCTTTCATCAGGGCATGCGAAGCCGTTGCCGCGCGAGGCGCGGCTTCGGCCGTCGATAGGGTTGAGAGAAAGCGCCGCGCGGTTTACGCGCGGTCGCTGTAGGCGAGCTTGACGATGTGGTCGCGGATGTCAGTCGGCCAGTCCGCGATCAGCCCGGTGAAGCGCCGCCGGTCATCGGCGAACAATGCCCGTGAGGCTTCCTCGAACTGCGGCAGGTTGCCCGCCATGGTCGACATGAAGTGATAGGCCGCATCGCGCGCCTGCCGCTCGCGATCCTTGTCGCCGCTGGCACGCCGTGCCTCGTCGACGAGTTTGCGCAGCGCGACCGAAGCGCCGCCCGGCTGCGCGTTGAGCCACTCCCAGTGCCGCGGAAGCAGCGTCACCTCGCGCGCGACCACGCCGAGCTTCGGCCTGCCGCGCCCGCGCGGTTCGGCCGGCGGTGGGGTTTCCTCCACCGGAGGCGGGACGAGCTTCGTCACCCGCGCCAGCACCTCGCGGTCCCCGCCGCGCAGATCGAAGTCGATCGATCGGCCCGTCGAGTCCTCGAAGATGATGATGGGCTCGTCCGGCGGTGGCGCGATCCGCTTGACGACCAGCGCGACCTCTCCTGCCGGCCCGGACGCCAGGCGGCGCTGGCCCTGGAAAGCTGTGAAAGTCCTTTGCATTGGAATCATTGCCATAATTGATGACGTTGGCTCTTTAATACCCGGGTAAATTGCCTACGTCAATATACCCGGGTGAAAATATCCGTCCGGATGGCTCGACATTGCGTTCCCGGGCTGGCACGAACGCGGCCAACCGACCACGCCTAGCCTGGGGACTCACCGATGCTGACCGTCCATCACCTCAACAACTCCCGCTCGCAGCGCGTGCTGTGGCTGCTCGAGGAGTTGGGCGTGCCTTACGAGATCGTGCGCTATCAGCGCCAGCCGGACATGCGCGCGCCGAAGGAGCTGCGCGCCATCCATCCGCTCGGCAAGTCGCCCGTCATCACCGACAACGGCAACACCATCGCCGAGTCAGGCGCGATCATCGAATATCTCGTCGCCACCTACGGCAACGGCCGGCTGATTCCGCCGCCGAACACGCCCGAGCGCCTGCGCTTCACCTACTGGCTGCACTACGCGGAAGGCTCGGCGATGCAGCCGCTGCTGCTCAAGCTGCTGTTCACGCTGATGCCGAAGCGTGCGCCGGCCCTGCTTCGTCCGCTGGTGCGCAAGGTCTCGAACCAGGCGCTCACCGCGCTGGTCAATCCGCAGCTCAAGCAGCACATGGATTACTGGGAAGGCGAGCTGGCCAAGAGCGAGTGGTTCGCCGGCAACGAGTTCACCGCAGCCGACATCCAGATGAGCTTCCCGCTCGAAGCCGCGCAAGCGCGCGGCGGGCTGGAGCAGGGCCATCCCAAGGCGATGGCGTTCCTGGAGCGCATCCATGCGCGGCCGGCCTACGCCAGAGCGCTGGAAAAAGGCGGGCCGTACCAGGTCGGGCGGTAGTTAGTTTCTGTCATTCCGGGATGGTGCGAAGCACCAGACCCGGAATCTCGAGATTCCGGGTTCACGCTTCGCGTGCCCCGGAATGACAGCCTTCCCCTAGTCCGCGTGCAGCACGCGACCGCGCGTCTCCGGCAGCGCGAAGGCGGCGATGAAGAACAGCGCGTAGGCCACCACAGCAAACATCGCGATTGCGTTCGCGAGCGACGTCGTTGCCGACAGCGCGCCGACGAGGAACGGAAACAGCGCGCCGATGCCGCGGCCGAAATTGTAGCAAAAGCCCTGGCCGGAGCCGCGCAGCCGCGTCGGATAGAGCTCGGTCAGGAACGCGCCGATCCCTGAGAAATAGCCCGAGGCAAAGAAGCCCAGCGGGAAGCCGAGTACCCACAGGATCTCGTTGGTCAGCGGCAGCTGCGTGTAAAGCAGCACCACCGCCATGGCCCCGAGCGAGAAGATCAGGAACAGATTGCGCCGTCCGATCCGGTCCGCGAGCCATGCGCCGACGAGGTAGCCGATGAAGGAGCCGATGATCAGCGTCGAGAGATAGCCGGTCGAACCGACGATCGACAGGTGCCGCTCCTTGGTCAGGAACTGCGGCACCCAGAAGGTGACGGCGTAATAGCCGCCCTGGCAGCCCGTCGCCATCAGCGAGGCCAGGATCGTGGTCTTCAGGATCGGGCCGGAGAAGATTTCCCAGAGCGCCGGACGATCGCCGCTCGCGGCCTGCTTGGCGCGGGCTTCAGCCGCGATCTCGGGCTCGGTGACGGAGCGGCGGATGTAGAACACCAGCAGCGCCGGCAGCGCGCCGATCACGAACATCCAGCGCCATGCCGACTCGGCCGGCAAGACCGAGAACAGGATCGCCTGCGACAGCACGGCGAGACCCCAGCCGACCGCCCAGCCCGATTGCACCGAGCCGACGGCGCGCCCGCGATATTGCGGCCGGATCGCCTCGCCCATCAGCACGGCGCCCGCCGCCCACTCGCCGCCGAAGCCGAGGCCGAGCACGGCGCGTGCAATCAGGAGCTGGTCGAAATTCTGCACGACGGCGCAGACCAGCGAGAAGAACGAGAACCAGATGATGGTGATCTGGAGCGTCCTGACCCGTCCGATATGGTCGGAGAGGTAGCCGCCAAGCCAGCCGCCGATGGCAGAGGCCAGCAGCGTCACCGTGCCGGCGAGACCTGCCGAGGCCGCGTCGACCTTCCACAGCGCGATGATGGTGCCGATCACCAGCGGATAGATCATGAAGTCCATGCCGTCGAGCGCCCAGCCCGCCGCGCAGGCCCAGAACGTCCGGCGCTCGGGCGCGTTCATGTCGCGATAGAAGGCGAGAAGGCTGGTATCCTCGATCTCGGCGCGTTCGATGCGCTGGTTCGGATCGGCTGTGGTCATGTGCGTTTCCCCGGCAGTTTCTGAAGCTGCGCGGTGGTAGCACGCGTGGCAGCGGGCGCAAGCCGGCGCCCATGCAGCGGACGAGTTACTGGCCCGCTGCTTCCGCGCCGCGCGTGCGCGGATCAGGTGCGCCGAGGGGACCGTTCGGTGTCACCGCGATCGAATTGGCGGAGGTCTGTCCCATCGGCTCGACGATGAGATGGTCCATCGCCTTCAGCGCGAACAGGACATCCTCCGGAAAACCTCGCTCGATGCGCACCTCGTCCGGCAGCCATTGATGGTGCAGCCGCGGTGCGGCAACGGCGGCGGCCACATCCATTTTGTAATCGAGCACATTCACGATCACCTGGAGCACGGTGGAGATGATCCGGCTGCCGCCGGGCGAGCCCGTCACCAGCACAGGCTTGCCGTCCTTCAGCACGATGGTCGGCGACATCGAGGAGAGCGGCCGCTTGCCGGGACCTGGCAAATTAGCCTCGAAGCCGACGAGGCCATAGGCGTTGGAGGCGCCGACCGCCGCGGTGAAATCATCGAGCTCGTTGTTGAGCAGCACGCCGGTGCCATCAGCGACGAGGCCGACGCCATAGCTGAAGTTCAGCGTGTAAGTGTTGCTGACGGCGTTGCCGCGGCCGTCCACGACGGAGAAATGCGTGGTGTTGCTGCCCTCGCGGGGTGAGGTGGCGGCAGACACGAGCTCCTTCGACGGCGTGGCGCGATCGGCGGAGATGCCGGTGCGCAGCTTGGCGGCGTAGTCCTTTGCCGTGAGGGTCTCGATCGGTGCGTTGACGAAGGCCGGATCGCCGAGATAGCGCGCGCGGTCCGCATAGGCGCGCTTCATGGCCTCGATCAGGAGATGCAGCGAGCCCGGCGAGCCCTGCTTCAGCTCCGCGAGCTGAAAGCCTTCGAGGATGTTGAGCGTCTCCACCAGCACCACGCCACCGGAGGAAGGCAGCGGCATCGACACGATGTCGTAGCCGCGATAGGTGCCGCGCACCGGCGCGCGGACGATTGCCTGATAGGCCTTCAGGTCGGCAGCCGTCATGATGCCCCCGGCGTCGGACAGGGCCTTGGCGAGCTTTTCCGCAACCGGGCCCTCATAAAAGCCGCGCGGACCCTGCGCGGCGATGGTCGAGAGCGTCTCGGCGAGATCACTCTGTATCAGTCGATCCCCTTCACCGAGTGAGGTGCCATCAGGCCGCGAAAAAATCCTGGCCGAAGAAGGCCAGCGCACGAGGCGCCGGTGCCAACCCGGCAGGCTATCGGCGATATCGTCGCTGACGATGAATCCGTCGCGGGCGAGCGCGATCGCGGGCTCGAGCAATTGCGCCAGCGTGAACCGGCCCGAGCCGTATTTCTCCAGCGCCAGCGCGAGGCCCGCGACAGTGCCGGGCACGCCGATGCCGAGTGCGGAATCGCGCGACTTCGCGGTGTCGGGCTTGCCGTCGGGACCGAGGAAGATCTGCGGCGTGGTCGCTGCCGGCGCGGTCTCGCGATAGTCGATCGCGATGTCCTCGTTGCGCTCAGCGGAATGGATCACCATGAAGCCGCCGCCGCCGATATTGCCGGCGCGTGGATAGGTCACGGCCATCGCAAAGCCGGTCGCGACCGCGGCATCGACGGCATTGCCGCCGCGTCGCAGGATATCGGCGCCGACCTGCGCCGATATCTTTTCCTGCGCCACCACCATGCCGTGCTCGGCTGCAACGGCATGCACAGTGTCGAGCGCGGGCGGGACATAGGCGCGCCGCGCATCCTGCGCGGTCGCAGACGCCACTCCAAGCGCCAGAGCGGCAAGGAAGGCCAAAAATGTCCGCCGTGTCGAAAATGACGACATCATCAAATTTCCGCCGGGTCCGCGGGACGGTTCACACCTACCGCTGCAATGCTATACGGTTGCCCCAAGACAGGCAAAACTGTTCGTGATGAGGACTGCGTGATGACGACGATCGCCTCGGATGCGCGCATGGCCAGCGCCCAGCGGACCTATCCGCCGCGCGCCGCCGTCGTCAGCTGGATCTTTTTCGACTGGGCCGCGCAGCCTTATTTCACGCTGATCACGACCTTCGTGTTCGCGCCTTATTTCGCCACCAGCATTGCGCCAGATCCTGCCACCGGCCAATCGTTGTGGGGCTTTGCGATGGCGGCTGCGGGCCTCGCCATCGCGCTGATGTCGCCTGTGTTGGGGGCCATCGCAGATGCCTCGGGCCGCAGGAAGCCATGGATCGCGGGGTTCGGCGCGCTGCTGGTGCTGGCGTCCTGCACGCTGTGGATCGGCAAGCCCGGCGATCCCTCGGTCATTCCGCCCCTCCTCACCGCGGTCGCGCTCGCCAGCGTCGGCGCGGAATTCGCCACCCTCTTCAACAACGCTATGATGCCGACCCTGGTGCCGCCGGAGCGGATCGGCCGGCTCTCCGGCACCGGCTGGGCCACGGGTTACATCGGCGGCATCGTCAGCCTGATCATCGTGCTCGGCTTGCTCGCGGCGAATCCCGGGACCGGACGCACGCTGCTCGGTCTCACGCCGCTGTTCGGGCTTGATCCCGCCAGTCATCAGGGAGATCGCGCCGCCGGACCGCTGACCGGGTTGTGGTTCATCATCTTCGTGACGCCGATGTTCCTGTTCACGCCGGACTATCCGGCGAAGCGCCCGGTGCGCGAGGCGCTGCGCGAAGGCCTGTCGGAGCTGAAGCAATCGATCAGGAGTTTGCCGCAGCAGAAATCGCTCGCAGCGTTCCTGCTCGCCAACATGATCTACACCGACGGCCTGGTGTCGCTGTTCGCCTTCGGCGGCATCTATGCCGCGGGCACCTTCGGCTGGCACACGATCCAGATCGGCACTTTCGGCATCATGCTCGCGATTGCCGGCGCCCTTGGCGCATGGCTTGGCGGCAAGCTCGACGATCGACTCGGGCCGAAGCGCGTCATTGCCGGCAGCTTGCTGATCCTGCTGCTGTCGGTGGCGGCGATCCTTCTGGTCGACAAGGACAGCGTGCTGTTCGTCAAGGTCGCAGCCCCCCAGCCGGGCGCGCCCCTGTTCTCGAGCGCCGCGGAGCGCGCCTATCTCGTGCTGGGCTGCCTAATCGGCGCTGCCGGCGGACCACTTCAGGCCGCCTCGCGCACGCTCCTGATCCGCCTCGCACCAAAGGATCGCATCGCGCAGTATTTCGGCCTGTTCGCGCTGACCGGGAAAGTGACGTCCTTCATCGGCCCGCTGTTGATCGGCATCATCACCGCGGCGACGGCGAGCCAGAAGGCCGGCATGGCCGTGCTGGTGGTGTTCTTCGTCGCGGGACTGGGGCTGTTGATGCGGGTGCGGGAAAAGTAACGTCGTCCCGGCGAAGGCCGGGACCCATACCGCGTGATCTATCGTTGGCGCGACGCGGCTAGTACCGCGGACCAAACTACTCCCTGGGGTTATGGGTCCCGGCCCCCGTGCGCAATTGCGCACTAGGCCGGGACGACCCGTGGAGAGTTTGGTGCTCAGTGCCTGAAGTGCCGCGTGCCCGTGAACACCATGGCGATGCCGTTGTCGTCGGCGGCCTTGATCACCTCGTCGTCGCGCATGGAGCCGCCGGGCTGCACCACGGCGGTGGCGCCGGCTTCGATGCAGGCGAGCATGCCGTCGGCGAACGGGAAGAACGCGTCCGATGCCACCACCGAGCCCTTGGTGAGCGGCTCGGCGAGCTTCAGCTCAGCCGCCGCATCCTGCGCCTTGCGCGCCGCGATGCGGGCTGAATCGACCCGGCTCATCTGGCCCGCGCCGATGCCGACGGTGGCGAGATCCTTGGCGTAGATGATGGTGTTGGACTTGACGTGCTTGGCGACGCGGAACGCAAACTTGAGGTCGCGCATCTCGGCTTCATCAGGCGCACGCTTGGTCACGACCTTGAACGTCATGTCGTCGACCACGGCGTTGTCGCGGCTCTGCACCAGGAGGCCGCCGGCGACCGTCTTCGCGGTCAGGCCCGGCGCGCGCGGATCGGGCAGGCTGCCTGCGAGCAGCAGGCGCAAATTCTTGCGCGCGCCGATGATGGCGATGGCTTCCTCGCTGGCGTCGGGCGCGATGATCACCTCGGTGAAGATCTTCGTGATCTCGCGCGCGGTGTCGGCGTCGAGCGCGCGGTTCATCGCGATGATGCCGCCGAACGCCGAGGTGGAATCGCAGGCGAGCGCCTTGCGATAGGCGCTGACGAGGTCGGAGCCTTCAGCGACGCCGCAGGGGTTGGCGTGCTTGACGATGACGCAGGCCGCGGTGCGCTTGGTGTCGAACTCGCCGATGCACTCATAGGCCGCATCGGTGTCGTTGATGTTGTTGTAGGAGAGCTCCTTGCCCTGGAGCTGCCGCGCGGTCGAGACGCCCGGGCGCTTGTCGGGGGTCGCATAGAACGCCGCGGTCTGGTGCGGGTTCTCGCCATAGCGCAGCGACTGGATCAGCCTGCCGCCGAAGGCGCGGAAATCGGGAGCGTCGATCTCGAGCTGCCGGTTGAACCAGTTCGAGATCGCAGCGTCGTAGGCCGCGGTGCGCGCATAGGCCTTTGCAGCAAGCCGCCGGCGCAGTTTCAGCGTGGTCGCACCGTTGTTGGCGGCGAGCTCGTCGAGCACCGCCTTGTAGTCCTCGGCCTCGACCACCACTGCGACGTCGTCATGGTTCTTGGCGGCGGCGCGGATCATCGCGGGGCCGCCGATGTCGATGTTCTCGATGCAATCCTCGAAGCCCGCGCCTTTCTCGACGGTTGCCTCGAACGGATACAGATTGACGACGAGGAGATCGATCGGCGCGATGCCGTGCGCCTTCATCGCGTCCGCATGTTCCTTGTTGTCGCGGATCGCGAGCAGGCCGCCATGCACCTTCGGATGCAGCGTCTTGACGCGGCCGTCCATCATTTCAGGAAAGCCGGTCAGCTCGGAGACGTCTTTCACCTTGAGGCCGGCCGCGGCGATCGCCTTGGCGGTGCCGCCGGTCGAAACCAGTTCGACGTCATGGGCGGCAAGCGCCTTGGCGAATTCGATCAGGCCGGTCTTGTCGGAGACGGAAAGCAGGGCGCGGGTAACGCGGCGGGGATGGTCAGTCATGAGCAAGATCCTCTGTCTTAAGGAGTGTCTATGCCCAGGCGCGCGGCGTCTTAAGTCCCGCGCTTCCCGATGGTGCTCCATCCAAGGTCGCCAGTCGCGCGAGCGAGCGCTCGATAGCAGCTTTCGGCCGTTTTCACAACGATGAGATGGGGCCGAATCGTGCGCTTCTACAGCGGAAGTTCCGGCTCGCGCCGGGCGTTGCGGCGGGCATTGGTGACCGCGGGCGAAGCGGTGGAGCGGACAAAACTCCAGCGGATCGAGGGCGCCTGGCGGGCATCCTGCCGGATCACGATCTGCGCGGTGCGGCGGGGGCCGTCATTGCCGGCCAGGAATACGCTGTCCTCGAGATCGACCTTGTCGTCGAGCGCCTCGAAGGTCCAGACGTCGCGGTTCGGCAGCACCAGCATGACGCCGCGGGCATCCGACAGCCGGCTTGCCTTCACCGCCGGATGCAGATGGAAGCGGACCGCGAAATCGGCATCGGCGCCCTTGAAACGTCCGCCTTGCGGCGGCGACAGCGTGTCCTCGCCGTCGATGCGCGCCCCGTCATTGGCGATCATCAGGACGCGGCGATGGATCGCGCCGAACTTGGCGAGATAGCCGTCATGCGACGTCGTGAGCAGCGTGCCGTTCTGCACGATTTCGCGATAGCTCTCGACCTCGACGGGGCCGCTGGTGACAGGCGCACCATGCAACAGCCGCTTCATCGCCGACATCTCCACGAACTGGCATGAGGAGGTGTCGTGATAGGTCAGCGTCGAATGCGCCGCCGTGCCGCGCGCGAACGGCCGCCAATTGTCGCGCCCCGTGGTCGGCATGCCGCAATTGGTGACGATGCGGCTGATGCCGGAGGACAATTCGAACGACAGGCAGCCGGCATGGGCGTCGTGGCTGACGCCGGCCGGCGGCGGCGGGCCGGTGTCGATGATCAGCGTGGTCTGGCCGGCATCGAGGCGCTGGAAGCCGGTATGCGGCATGTTCGACATCGGCGCGCCGTGGGTGTCGTCATAGGCAAGCAGCGTCGCGAGCAGGTCCGAGGGCGTCGCGCTCATGCCGTTGAACAGCGCGAAATTGCCGTCGCCGTGCCGGAAGAAGCGCAGCATCGGCATCATGCGGTCGATCGCGTTGAGCAGCGCCGGCGGCGGCGCGATGTTGCGCGCGGCGAAGGTCTGCCGCAGCGGCAAGAGGTCGATCAGGAGTTCGATCAGCGCGCCCGGATTGCGGGAGATGTGTCCGCCGTCGGGCAGGATCTGCCGCTGCAACTCGTCCGAAAGTTTTTTCGAGGCGCTGCGGATGTGCCGCGCCTGGTTGGCGAGGCAGAGCGTCGTGTAGCACAGCGCGATCAGCACCTGGAGCTTCGGCACCCCGTCCGGGATGTTCACCATGGTGTAGCGCAGGAAGCGGATCTCGCGGGCCAGCGCGCGCAGATAGCGGCGGTAGAATTTGTTGTCGGTGTCGTTGAGCACCAGGGGCGCCTGCGACAACAGCGAGATCACGCGCCGCGCCAGCACGTCGGCGCGTCGCGCGACGGGGCGGCGCTTGTTGGCGGGGTTGGCGATCCAGTCCTCGACCAGCGCGCGCGCATTGGCGCGCGTCAGCGCGGTGTCGGCGGCGCGCAGATGACGCAGCCAGCCGAAGCCGAGCAGCGCAACCTCCCAATCCTCCGACGGCGGCTCGAGATCGAAGATCGAACGGCCTTGGCAATTGACGATCTTGCCGGCGAAGACGAAACGGCCGGCATAGATCTCGGCGGCGCGGGTGGCGTCCGCCGTGCGCAAATCGTGCGGCGCGATGATCAGGCGGTCGGTGCGGCCGGGCCAGACCCGCGACAGCGCAACAGAACCGCCGCTCGCGCGCGCGAGCATGTTCCGCGCGAAGCGGTTCATCACCAGCGTCGAGATACGTCTGCGTTGAGCGACCGACACGCCTTGCCTTGAAGGGGGAGAGGAGGATTCCGACGAATCCTTATTAATCCCAAAATCGGCCGTCTGACACCACCTTGAACGGCGGGAATCAACGTCGAGTTTGTAAAAACCAGTGCAAAATCAGGATTTAACGAGCCGGGCGGCGAAGAATCCGTCGAGCCCGCCGAGCTTGGGATCGGCGTTCGGCAGATGGCTGGGCAGGGTGCGCAGGTCACCCTCGGCGGTGATGATCTCGGACAGCCCCGAGACCTCCGATGCCTCGATCGGGAGGCGGCGAAGCGCAGGCTCGGCGGCCAGCAGCGCGGCGATGGCGTGCTCGCCCTCCTCGGGTTCCAGCGAACAGGTGCAGTAGACCAGCGTCCCACCCGGCTTGAGCAGCGCGACCGATTTTCGCAGCAGCCGCTGCTGGAGCGCGGTCAGGGCGGCGATGTCGGACTCCTGTCGCAGCCAGGCCACGTCGGGATGACGGCGGATCGTGCCGGTTGAGGTGCAGGGCGCGTCGATCAGGATACCGTCAAAACCTTCCGCAGGGCCGGCCCATTCCGCGGCGTCAGCGACGACGGTCTCGGCCTGGAGCGACAGCCGCGCCAGATTCTCGCGCAGCCGTGCCACCCGGGCAGGCGAGCGGTCGACCGCCGTGACATGCGCGCCCGCGTGCGCCAGTTGCGCGGTCTTGCCGCCGGGGGCGGCGCAAAGATCGGCAATGGACTTGCCCTTGATGTCGCCGAACAGCCGGGCCGGCAACGCGGCGGCGGCATCCTGCACCCACCATTGTCCTTCGGCGAAGCCGGGCAGCATGGTCACCGAGCCATGCAGCAGCATCCGCACCGTCCCCGTCGGCAGCGTCTCGCCATGCAGGCGGCTCGCCCATTGGTCGGTGTCCGACTTCACGGTCAGATCGAGCGACGGCTCATGGCCGAGTGCCAGTGCCATGTTCCTTGCGGTCGCCTCGCTATAATGTGCGCTCCAGCGCGCCAGCAGCCATGGCGGCAGGTCCAGCGATTGCGTGGCAACTTCCTCGACCAGCGCCTGGCCCTCGCGCGCACAGCGGCGCAGCACGGCGTTGACGAGGCCGGCATAGCGCGCAGCGCGCCGGTCGGATTGCACGAGGCGGACGGAGAGATCGACGGCGGCATGATCGGGCACGTCCATCCAGAGGATCTGGGCGGCGCCGATCAGCAGCGCGCTCTGCGCGCGCGGTGCGTCGGAGGGAATGCCCTTGTCGAGCAGGCGGGACAGCACATGGCCGAGCGTGCCGAGCCGGCGCAGCACGGTCGCGACCAGGCGGCGCATCAGCGCGCGGTCGCGGTCGGCCAGCGTCTTCAGTCCGGGATGGGCGCCGCCGCCGTCGAGCTGGTCGTCAAGCGTGCGGTGCTTGTGCAGGACTCCGTCGACGATGTCGGCGGCAATCCGCCGCGCCGCAAGACCAGGCACTTCGGATGGTGGGGCGAAACGTTGAGATGGCATGCGGAAGTAAGGTTCTGAGCAAGCGGCAGTTCCGCCGATATGGGCGCATGCCTTGAGAAAGCTATCTCTGGCACGCGAATATGCCAAATGTAAGAATGGCCTCTCGCGTTTACAGGCCGTCATGGCCATTTCAGCAATGCGTTATTGGGCGTCGCACGCCCCGTGATCCTGCGCTAGGAACCTCGACGATGAGTGACCAGCCCTCCGTTTCCTATCGCAAGCAGCTCACGCCGGCCGCCCAGCGTGCGCTGGCCGAGGCGGAAGCGCGCCGGCAGGCTGCTGCTGCCCACGCCGAGGCGGCGCCGAAGGAATTGCAGGGACCGAAGGGCCCTGAGCCCACCCGCTACGGCGATTGGGAGCGCAAGGGTATCGCCTCGGACTTTTGAGGCTGTCTTTTTAGGCTGTCTTGCCGGATCGCCCGACTCAGCCCTAGCGTGCACGGATGCCGCGTTTCGATCCCAGCCATCCATACCGGCCCTCATTCAGTGGCTCGCCGTTCGGCCGTCACTTTTCGGGGCTGTTGCCGTGGATGTTCGTGGTCGGAATCGTGGTAGCCGTCGTGCTTACGTTCCGGCACGGGATGAACTGGCCCTTCCCGCATGCGACCGACGGTCAATCGCGAGATGCCGAGATCATTTTGCAGCAGGCCAATCCGGACATCCGTCAGCCGGTCGACGTCATTCGCACCATCGACGGTGATACCTTTCTCGCTCGCGTGCACCAGCGTGACGGACGCGTTCTCGTCGCGCGCGTTCGCCTGCGCGGCATCGACGCGCCCGAGATGAAGGCGTCCTGCCGGGA
Organism: Bradyrhizobium sp. WSM2254; assembly: GCF_000472645.1. Classification (NCBI taxonomy): domain Bacteria; kingdom Pseudomonadati; phylum Pseudomonadota; class Alphaproteobacteria; order Hyphomicrobiales; family Nitrobacteraceae; genus Bradyrhizobium; species Bradyrhizobium sp. WSM2254. The sequence goes on from NZ_AXAB01000013.1 coordinate 150,186, forward strand.
GGAACTGGACAAGGCCGAAGCCGCCACGGACGTGCTGCGCAATCTGCTCGGCCAGGGCGGCGTCACGATCACCAATCTCGGCCCCGACAAGTATGGGCGTGTTCTCGCCGACGTCGCGACCAAACACACTGCCAACGTCTCGGCCGTGCTGCTCGCGGGTGGCTATGCGCGCAGTTACAATGGCGGCCATCGCGACGGCTGGTGCGCGCGCAGCTGGCGCTTCTGGTAACAAAAAAAGCCGCGTCGAATGACGCGGCTTTCGCTGTCTTGTCCTGATCCTTCGATCAGCGCGTCACGACCACCGTCGTGCCGACGGAGACGCGGCTGTAGAGATCGGTGATGTCGTCGTTGAGCATGCGGATGCAGCCGTAGGAGACGAAGCCTCCGACGGAGCCCGGCACGTTGGTGCCGTGGATCGCATATTCGCCGCCGGCGAGCGTCATCGCCGCAACGCCCATCGGGTTGCGCGGCGAGCCGCCGGGAATGACGTCGGGAAGCTGCGGCTTGTCGCGCTTCACCTCGGCGGGCGGCGACCAGGCCGGATTGCGATATTTGCCGTCGATACGGGTCGTGCCGGCCCACTGCTTGCCGGACTTGCCGACGCCGACCGGATAGCGCACGGCGTGGCCGTTATCGAGAATGAGATAGAGCCGCCGCTCGTTGGTCTTGACCACGATGGTGCCCGGCGAATAGTCGGCCAGGTGCGCCCCCACCATTTCCGGCCGCGCCTCTGCCGCCGTTGACATCAATATCCCCGCCCCGATGGTGGCCGCCAACGCCACCGCAATCCTCATCGACATCGATGCTCGCCTTCCGTTGCCCCGAACGGGTTGTCCAAATCTACGCAAACCCGGCAATTGCCCGCTCGCCCACACAGTATTAACCGCGCCCGTTAACCGGATGGTTTCCACGCGCGGCCGCCGAGGGCCAGCCAGCACGGGAACAAAGGAAATGTTCGAAATAAAGTAAATGACCTGAAAACAACACTTGGCGGGAAAGATACGGCCATGCCGGCACGCGCCCTGACAAGAGCGTGAGGGTGTGAACGGCTGTTGTTTCGGGGGCGTGGATACAACCCGGAAGTGGCGTCGTGTCCCGGACGCGGCGCGGCACAAAGTGACGCGACGCAGAGCCGGGACCCAGCAAGCGGCAGCGGCCCCGGCTCGGCAGCGCATCGCTACTGGACGATGCTCCGCATCGCCAGGGAAGCGCTGCGCTGCGTCCGGGGCACGAGAGCTGCTACGCCGACTTCTTGTTCTGCCGGTTCTTGACGAGGTCGTCGACCACGGCGGGATCGGCCAGGGTCGACGTGTCGCCCAGGCTGCCCGGCTCGTCCTCGGCGATCTTGCGCAGGATGCGGCGCATGATCTTGCCGGAGCGGGTCTTGGGCAGGCCCGGCGCGAACTGGATCTGGTCGGGCGAGGCGATCGGGCCGATCTCCTTGCGCACCCAGGTCACGAGCTCCTTGCGCAGATCGTCGGTCGGCTGGACGCCAGCCATCAGGGTGACATAGGCGTAGATGCCCTGGCCCTTGATGTCGTGCGGGAAGCCGACCACGGCAGCTTCGGACACCTTCTCATGCGCAACGAGCGCGCTCTCGACCTCCGCGGTGCCCATGCGGTGGCCGGAGACGTTGATGACGTCGTCGACGCGGCCGGTGATCCAGTAATAGCCGTCGGCGTCGCGCCGGCAGCCGTCGCCGGTGAAGTATTTGCCCTTGTAGGTCGAGAAATAGGTCTGCTCGAAGCGCGCGTGGTCGCCATAGACCGTGCGCATCATGCCCGGCCATGACCGGGTGAGACAGAGATTGCCGGTGGTCTCGCCTTCCAGAACCTTGCCGTCGGCATCGACGATTTCAGGCACCACGCCGAAGAAGGGCTGCGTCGCCGAGCCCGGCTTCAGCTTGGTTGCGCCCGGCAGCGGCGTGATCAGGATGCCGCCGGTCTCGGTCTGCCACCAGGTATCGACGATCGGGCAGCGGTCGTCGCCGACGACGCGGTGATACCACTCCCACGCCTCCGGATTGATGGGCTCGCCGACCGAGCCGAGCAGGCGGAGCGAAGCGCGCGAGGTCTTCTTCACCGGCTCGTCACCGCTCTGCATGAGGGCGCGGATGGCCGTCGGCGCGGTGTAGAAGATGTTGACCTTGTGCTTGTCGATGACGTTCCAGAAGCGCGAATTATCCGGATAATTCGGCACGCCCTCGAACATCAGCGTGGTCGCACCATTGGCCAGCGGACCGTAGAGAATGTAGCTGTGGCCGGTGACCCAGCCGACGTCGGCGGTGCACCAGTAGATGTCGCCGTCGTGATAGTCGAAGACGTATTGATGCGTCATCGCGGCATAGACGAGATAGCCAGCCGAGGTGTGCAGTACGCCCTTGGGCTGGCCGGTCGAGCCTGAGGTATAGAGGATGAACAGCGGATCCTCGGCGTGCATGTGCTCGGCCGGGCACTCGGTCGTCACCATCTTGGCCGCGTCGTGGTACCAGAGGTCGCGCGACGGATTCATCTCGACACTGCCACCGGTGCGCTTGACGACGACGACCCAGTCGACGCCATCGGCTTTAGTGAGCGCGGCGTCGACATTGGCCTTCAGCGGCACCTTCTTGCCGCCGCGCAGGCCTTCGTCGGCCGTGATGATGACCTTGGATTGGCAGTCGTTGATACGCTGGGCGAGGCTGTCGGGCGAGAAGCCCGCGAACACCACGGAGTGGATCGCGCCGATCCGCGCGCAGGCCAGCATCGCATAGGCCGCTTCCGGAATCATCGGCAGGTAGATGGTGACGCGATCGCCCTTCTTGACGTTGCGGGTGCGCAGGATGTTGGCCATCCGGCAGACCTCGTCGTGCAGCTCCTTGTAGGTGATGTGGCGGGACTGCGAGGGATCGTCGCCTTCCCAGATGATCGCGGTCTGGTTGGCGCGCTTGTGCAGATGACGGTCGATGCAGTTATGGGCGACGTTGAGGACGCCGTCCTCGAACCATTTGATCGAGACGTTGCCCGGTGCGAACGAGACGTTCTCGATTTTCGTCGGCGCCTTCATCCAGTCGAGGCGCTTGGCCTGTTCGGCCCAGAAACCGTTCGGGTCCGAGATCGAGCGGGCGTACATTTCCTTGTACTTGGCCTGGTCGACCCAGGCGCGCTTCGCCCACTCCGCCGGGACGTCGTAAATCTTCTCGGACATTGTTTCCCTCCAGATGCGGCAAGCCGAACACAAGCGACCGGCGAGCCGACTTGATCGTTAAACCGATTATGCGTCGGGCTAACCGGACCCGACAAGGTGCACAAGCTGGACCTTCGGCGAGCGGCCGGCCATGCGGAGGATCAAGGTGCGCAGGTCGGCTGTCGCAAATCTGAAACAGGCCGGACGGCGCCTTTCGGCTCTTTACCGAAATCTCCGGAACGGACCGGCGCAGAGCCCCCATGCAGCGTGCGGAGGTATTTAGGAACCGTCTCTCACGATTCGGGACTCGCAATACGGTTCGGAACACCCTAAATGGCCAACCCGGGTCCAAAGAGACCCCCAGGAACAAACATCAGAACAGCGGCATTGACCGGTAACAGGCAGGGCTAAGGCGTAACACTATGATGGATCAGCGGAATCTCGGGACGATGCGGCCCGCTTCAGCCGATCCTGCCGCTATTGCGCTGGCCAAAGCCCTCGGACAATGGCCGAAACCGGCCGCATCGGCGCGTCTCAGCCCGAAAAAGGTCTTCGACGCGGCGCCCGCGGCGACGGTCGAGGCGCTGGCCAGGGAGCTGGGCCTGCGGCTCGGCGACCAGAACGAGCTGACCATCCGCCGCATCAAGCGCGGCAAGGGCTATTCCTTCGTCCGCCCCAACGGCGCCCATATCCGCGACGCCCGCACCATCCGCCGGCTGCACGCCATGGCGGTGCCACCGGCCTATCGCGAGGTGCGCTACTCGGCCGATCCAAGCACGCATCTCCAGGCCGTGGGACGCGATGCCGCGGGCCGGCTGCAATATCGCTATCACGCCGACTGGGAGAAGGTCCGCGAGCACCGCAAGGCGCATCGCCTGGAAAAGCTCGTCGGCGCGCTGCCAAAGATCCGGCGCAAGGTCTCGGCGTTCCTGTCGGGCGACGAGCCGACGCGCGAGTTCGCGCTCTCCGCGGTGATCGAATTGATCGCGCGCACCGCGATCCGTCCCGGCAACGAATCCTATGCCCGCCTCAACGGCACCCGCGGTGCGACCACGCTGCTGAAGTCGAACGTGACGCTGGAAGACGATTGCTTCGTGCTGACCTTCAAGGCGAAGGGCGGCAAGGCAGTGCGCAAGGAATGCGACGCGGCCAAGCTGGTGCGCGCCATCGGCATCCTGCGCGGCGTTCCCGGCAAGCGCATGTTCCAGTATCGCGATGCCTACGGCATCGTGCGCGCGGTCAACACCACGCAGGTGAACGCGTTCTTGCGCGAGATCGCCGGCATCAAGATTTCGCTGAAGGATTTTCGCACGCTGATGGCCTCAGCCGTCGTGGTGGAATCGCTGTCGCGGATCACGCCCGCGACCAGCCAGCGCGGCCGCAAGAAGCAGGTGCTGGACGCGATCCGTGCCGCGGCCGACAAGCTCTCCAACACGGCGGCGATCTGCCGCAAGAGCTATGTCCACGACACCATCGTCACCGCCTTCGAGGATGGCATCCTCGAGCGCTTCGCCGCGACCATGAAGGGCCAGCGCTCGCAGGCAAGGCGCGAGCAGCTTCTGGCGCAGGTGGTCGCGACCGCGGCGGTGTAACGGTCACGATGCCGTGGTCGTAGGGTGGGCAAAGGCGCGCTTGCGCCGTGCCCACCAGTCTTCACGAAATCGATGACAGGCAGCGTGGGCACGCTTCGCTTTGCCCACCCTACGCCTACATTTTGTCTGAAACACCCTTGTCGGGACCGGGATCCCTGCCCGCAGCCGAAATCGTGAGTCGCTCCAGATAGTGCGCCCAACCCTTCGCGTGTGCGGCTGCCTGTTCCTCGGTCGGCAGCCCGCTATGGGTCATGCGCAGCAGCGTGCCGCCGTCGCGCTCGATCAGGTCGATCTCGATCAGGCTCGAGCCGGGCGGCACTTCCTGGCCGCCCTCCCAGCCAAACGTGTAGGCCAGACGATGCACCGGCACGACCTCGCGGAAGGCGCCGCGGGCGGCGCCGCCGCGTGGGCCGACGCCCTTGAGCAGATAGAGCCCGCCGGGATGCAGCTCCGTGGTCGCGTCGGAGCCCATCCAGCTCAAAATCTTCTCGGGATCGGTCAAATAGGCGAAGACGGTGGCACGCGGGGCTGCGATCTGGGTCTCGCGTCGCACTATGAACGGTTCGGGCATCGGCGATCATCCCTGGGCTGACATTGGCACATGGCGGCGGCCGAGCGGTACGTCAAGGATTGCCTCGTGACAAAGACGGCCTGCCTTCGCCATGATCGGGCCATGCACCTCGCTCCGACCCTCGCCTGGCTCGTCGATGCCGCCTCGGATAGTCCCGGGGCCGACCGGCTGCTTGCGGAACTCGGCGCGCACCTGGTCGCCGACGGCGTGCCGCTTGCGGCAGGCAGCCTGACGCTGGAGGTGCCACACCCGCTGATCGCGAAGCGGACCTGGCTGTGGCGAGCCGAGAACGGCACGGTGATCGAAGCGCTCGGCTTTGCACCGGGCGGATTGGCGCCCGACCCGCCCAACGATGCCGGTCGCCGCTGGCTCCGCGGCATTGCGGACGGTGCCGTGCACGAAGATGTCGTCGGGCGGTCCGATGGGCCATTGCTCGGCTGGATCGGACCGCGTCCGTTCACCGCGGCTGAAATCGAGCAACTGCGCCAGGCTGCGCGTTTTGCCGCGACGCCCCTTGCCGTGCTCGCTGCGCGCGACACGTTGCGGGCGACGCTGGATGCCTATCTTGGCAAGCGCAGCGCCGCGCGGGTGCTGGCGGCACCGCTGCGGCGCGACCTCGGCGAAACCATTCAGGCCGCGCTGCTCTATGCGGACCTGCGCGACTTCACGATCCTGTCGGAAACCACACCGCCGGCCCAGGTCATCGCGGCGCTCGACGCCTGGTTCGACCGCATCGCCGGTGCCGTCCACGCCTTTGGCGGCGAGGTGCTGAAATTCATCGGCGACGGCGTGCTCGCGATCTTTCCGGTGGTCGAGGCATCACCGCGCCGGGCGTGCGATGCGGCCTTGCGCGCCGCTAGCGCGGCCAGGGCCGGGATGGCCTATCTCAACAATGAGCGCCGCAACCAGGGCCTGCCGCCGCTGTCGTTCGGCGCCGCGCTCCATCTTGGCGAGATGCTGTGGGGCAATATCGGCGCCGCCAACCGGCTCGATTTCACGGCGATCGGTCCCGCCGTCAATCTCGCCAGCCGGCTCGAGGGATTGTGCAAGCCGCTTCGCGAGACCGTGCTGGTGTCGGGCGCGCTCGCCGCGGAGACGGACATGGCGCTCGTTGCGCGGGGATCGCATCCGCTGCGCGGCATTGCCGCGCCATGCGAGGTCTTCGCGCTGCCGGAGACGTGAGTCGGATAGCGTAGCCCGCATGAGCGTAGCGACATGCGGGACCGGGCCATCCCGGATGTCGCTGCACTCATCCGGGCTACGGCAGCTTCGACTACATCCCGCCCATCTTGCAGACGAGCTTCCACTCCTCCGCCGTCACCGGCTGCACCGACAGGCGCGAATATTTCACCAGCGCCATGTCGGCGAGCTTCTTCTCGGCCTTGATCGCGACCATCGTCACCGGCGTCTTCAGCGGCTTGTCCGCCTTGATGTCGACGCAGACGAATTTTGCGGTCTTGTCGGTCGGATCGGGATAGGCCTCCTTGATGACCTCCGCGATGCCGACGATCTCCTTGCCCTCGTTGGAATGATAGAAGAACGCCTTGTCGCCCTTCTTCATGGCGACGAGGTTCTGGCGCGCGGTGTAATTGCGCACCCCCGTCCAGGCTTCGCCCTTGGCACCCTTCGCCACCTGCTGATCCCAGGACCACACCGACGGTTCGGATTTCACCAGCCAGTAGTTCATCGCGCGCCCTATCCGTTCGTTGTGGCCGGGCATAGCCGTCCGAAGGACGGCGTCGCTTCCGCTCGCCTATGCCCGGCCATCCACGTCTCTGCTTCCGTGTTCAATATCAAGACGTGGATGCCCGCGACAAGCGCGGGCATGACGGAAAATGTCATTCCTCTGCCTTGAACGGCCGCGTCAGCAGCCCTTCGATCGCGGCGTCGATCGTCAATCTGTTGTCGAGAATCGCGGCGACCGCTTGCGAGACCGGCATGTCGACGTTCCGTGCGGCCGCGAACTCGACCAGCACCGGCGCGGTGAATGCGCCTTCCGCAAGCTTGCCCGCCGGCGCCGCCTCGCCGCGGCCGAGCGCGATGCCGAGCGCGAAATTGCGCGATTGCGCGGTCGAACAGCTCAGCAGCAGATCGCCGAGGCCGGAGAGGCCCGAGAGCGTTTCCGTGCGCGCGCCGCAGGCGCGGCCGAGCCGTGCCAGCTCGCTGAAGCCGCGCGTGGTCAGCGCGGCGAGCGCGGAGGCCCCGAGGTTGCGGCCGACTACGATTCCGGCGGCGATCGCCAGCACGTTCTTGGCGGCGCCGCCGATCTCGACGCCGCGGACGTCGGTGGAGTGATAGGGCCGGAACGTCGGCGAGCCCAGCGCCTGCACCAGGCTGCTGGCCAGCTCTTCCTCCTTGGCCGCCAGCGTCACCGCCGTCGGCAGGCCGCGTGCGACGTCGTCGGCAAAGCTCGGGCCCGACAGGATCGCCGGCTGCGCGTGCAGCGCGGCTTCGGCGATCACGTCGGTCATGAATTTGTGGGTGCCGTGCTCGATGCCCTTGGCGCAGGCGACGACAGGCGTCTGCGTCGTCAGATGCGAGGCCAGCATGTTGACGGCGCCGCGCAGATGCTGCGCCGGCGTTGCGATCAGAAGCATGTCTGCGCGCGCGGCGAGCGCCAGCTCGTTCGTCACGACAATTTCCTGCGCGAGCCGCACGCCGGGCAGCCGTGGATTGTCGCGGGTCGATGCAATCCGCGCCGCATGCTCGGCGTTGCGGGCCCAGAGCGTGACGCTTCGCCCGGCCCGTGCTGCCACCATCGCCAGCGCCGTACCCCAGGCGCCCGCTCCGATCACCGCAACGGACTGGAACGCGGTCATCGCTCGATCCCTCTACTCCCTCGCCCCGCTTGCGGGGAGAGGGTCGGGGTGAGGGGGAGTCTCCGCACGGACGGTGAGAGAGAGACTCGCGGAGAGTCCCCCTCACCCGGATTGCATCTTCGATGCAATCCGACCTCTCCCCGCAAGCGGGGCGAGGTGAAAGAGAGCTCGTGGCAACGCATGTGCATTAGAATCCCGCTCGCGTCTTGCCGTAGCCCGCGGGCGCTGTCGCATTCGCGTCGAGCAGCCAGCGTGCGCGGGGCTGGGCTTCCATCGTGTCGGTCATCCCCAGCGCGAGGCGCTCGGCGCCGGCCCAGGCGATCATCGCGCCGTTGTCGGTGCAGAGCGCGGGCGGCGGCATGATCAGTTGCGTCCCGGCCTGCCGCGCGACGTCGTGCAGCGCGCCGCGGATCGCCTGATTGGCGGCGACGCCACCGGCGGCCACGAGCGCACGCGGTGCGCCGAACTGTTCGCGGAAAAGTCTCAAGCCGACACTCAGCCGGTCGGCCGTCGAATCCAGCACGGCGGCCTGGAAGCTTGCACAGAGATCGCTGATGTCCTGCGGCGTGATCTCGGCGATCCGGCTTGCTTCGTTGCGCACCGCGGTCTTCAATCCCGACAGGGAGAAGTTGGCATCCGGCCTGCCCTGCATCGGCCGCGGAAAGGCAAAGCGCGCGGCCTCGCCGCTTGCCGCCGCGCGCTCGACCTGCGGGCCGCCGGGATAGGGCAGGCCCAGCATCTTCGCGACCTTGTCGAAGGCTTCGCCGATGGCGTCGTCGACGGTGGTACCGAGCCGCACATATTGGCCGACGCCGGTGACCGCGACGATCTGGGTATGGCCGCCGGAGGCGAGGAACAGGCAGTACGGAAATTCAATTCCGTCGGTGAGGCGCGGCGTCAGCGCGTGCGCCTCCAGATGATTCACCGCGACCAGCGGCGTGTCGTGCACCAACGCGATCGCCTTCGCGGTGGTGAGCCCGACGATGACGCCGCCGATCAGGCCCGGTCCCGCGGCCGCCGCGACGCCATTGAGCTGGGCGAAGTCGATGCCGGCCTCGTGCATGGCGCGGTCGATGATGCTGTCGAGCAGGTCGACATGCGCGCGGGCGGCAATCTCCGGCACCACGCCGCCGAAACGGGCATGCTCCTCGACCTGCGACCGCACGATGTTGGACAGGATCTTGCCGCTGCCGTCAGGCGCGCGTTCGATCACGGCCGCGGCGGTCTCGTCGCAGGTGGTTTCGATGCCCAATACCAGCATTGGCGAATTGTTATCCAATTTGCGCCCTTGCGCTCATCCGGAAAGCAGAGTTCTGGTACGTCCGGTAGCATTCCGGGGTCGGCTTGCGCAATCATCACGCGCAGCCGTCCTTGCGAATGCGTCACCGTCACGCGGTTCGGGAACACAAGCGATGTCCATTCTTGTCACACGGCCGCATCCCGAAAATGAGGCGACGGCGGACAATTTACGCGCGCGGGGTCATGTGGTGCTGCTCGCGCCCGTGCTCAAGTTCGAGCCGGTCGCTTTCCACGACGAGAGCGAGGCGAACTATAGCGCCATCATTGTCACATCGGCCAATGCGATCCGTGCCGTCGCGCCGCAACTGCAGGATCTCGGCCTGTTGAAGCTGCCGCTGTTCGCGGTCGGCGAGCACACCGCGACTGCCGCGCGCGACGCCGGCTTTGCCGAGGTGATCGTCGCCGGCGGCGATTCCGCAGCCCTGCGCGACAAGGTCATACAAAGTGCGCGCGACAAGGTGTTGAAGAAGAAAAGCACGCTGCTTTATCTCGCCGGCGCGGATCTGTCGCGCGATCTCGGCGGCGAACTCGGCACCGAAGGCTTCAACGTGGTTACGCAGACCACCTATCGCATGGCGCCGGTCAAGATTCTCCCGCGCGATGTCTGCGAGGGCTTCGCCGCGCATGGGATCGAGGCTGTGCTGCATTATTCCCGGCGCAGCGCGCGGGCGTTCCTGGATGCAGCGCGGGACGAAGGCGTCGAAATCTCGGCGCTGGCTATACCGCAATGCTGCCTGTCCGAGACGGTCGCCAGCGTGCTGCGCGATGCCGGTGCGTCGCAGGTTCTGGTGGCCGCGAAGCCGGACGAAAATGCCTTATTTGACACCTTGGAGCGTGCTTTGCGCACCCGTTTGGCGTAAGAGGTCGGGCCGAATCCGACGCGATCGGGTCCGTCCAAGGATTTTTGCCAAGGACCTTTGCCGCGCAAGGTATGGAAGTGTGAGGAACCGTCACGATGGCCGACGACAAGCCTGAAGACGCAGGATTGGCCCCCGAGTCCGGTCGTGCCAAGCGCACCCCGACCACCATCGACCTCGAGGCGACCGAAGTCTCGACCCAGCCGCAGGCGGTGGCAGGCGAGCCCGAGGCTCCGCCGGCGAGCGAGCACACCGAGCCCGAGCCGGCAAAATCCGAGCAGGCCGAGGCCGAGCCGGAGCGCGCCGAGGCGCAGGCCGCGGCTGCGGCCGCTCCCGCGTCGCCCCCGGTTTCGCCCTGGGTCATTGCACCGCTCTCCGGTGCGGTGGCGGCGGCCGTCGTGATCGGGGTCGGCTGGATGCTGGGCTGGCCCGCCGTGCAGGCCCCGCCAGCCGCACCACAGGTGACAAGCGCGACGGTCGACGCCCTGAACGGTCGCGTTGCCGCGGTCGAAGCCAAGGCTGGCAAGCCCGCTGCCGATCCGGCCATGGTGGCGCGGATCGATGCGCTGGAAAAATCCGCAGGCAGCCTGCGCAGCGACATCGCCAATCTGCGCGCCCAGTCCGACAAGACCGCGAGCGCTCTGAACGATGCGAAATCTGCGCCGGGCGCCGCTTCGCCTGATCTTGCCGCTCTCAACGACCGCATCGCGCAGCTCGAGCGCGCCAGCAAAACGGAGCGGGCCGAGCTCGCGCAGCAGGGCGAGAAGATTGCCGACGCCAAGACGATGGACGACAAGCCGCTGCGCCATGTGGTGGCGGCGGCCCTGCTCGACGTCGCCGTGCGCCATGGCGATCCCTATGAGGCGCAGCTCGCCGCGGCGCGGTCGCTGGCGGCCAAGCCCGACATGCTGAAGCCACTCGACACCTTTGCATCGTCGGGCATCCCGACACCGGTTGCGCTGAGCCGCGAACTCCTCAACATCGTGCCAAAGCTGTCGCCGCCGGCGGATGCCCAGTCCAGCGGCACCGGCATCGTCGAGCGTCTCCAGGCGGGAGCGTCAAAGCTCGTCCGCATCGAGCGGACCGACGGGGTCGGCAACGACCGCGGCGCCATCGTGGCGCGGGTGACGGCTGCTGCGCTCCGCAATGATTTCGTCGAGGCGCGGCGCGAGTTGAAGACGCTGCCCGATGCCGATCGCGCGCCGGCGCAGGCCTGGCTCGACAAGGCCAATGCCCGCGATGCCGCGCTCGCCGCGTCCCGCAAGTTCGCCGACGATGCCATGGCGGATCTCGTCAAGCCTGCTCAATAAAGCTTCGCGCAATAATCAGCGCGTATAGGGATCGCCATGCTTCGCATCGTCCTTTTCCTCGTCTTGATCGCTCTGGCAGCGGCCGGCGCGGCCTGGGTTGCCGATCAGCCCGGCGATCTCGTCCTGACCGCGGGTGGTTTCCGCGCCTCAACGACGTTGCCGAGGTTCGTGTTCCTGCTGGGCCTCTTTGCCGCGGCCGTCGTGCTCGTCTGGAGCATCCTGACGACGATCTGGCGGACGCCGGGGCGTTTGCGCCGCCGCCGCCATGAAAAGCGCCACGCCCGCGGCCGCCACGCCATCACCCACGGCCTGCTCGCGATCGGTCATGGCGATACCGCGCTCGCCCGCCGTCACGCCGAGACGGCGCGACGGCATGCGCCGAACGATCCGCTCGCGCTGCTGCTGCACGCCCAGTCGGCGCAGCTCGAAGGCAATCGCGACCAGGCGCAGCGCGCCTTCCGCGCCATGGCCGAGCGCGAGGATACGCGACTGCTCGGCCTGCGCGGCCTGTTCATCGAGGCGCAGCGCGCCGACGATGCGGTCGGCGCCGTCATGATCGCGGAGGAAGCGATCAAGCTGTCGCCGTCCTCGACCTGGGCCTCGCATGCCGTGCTCGGCTTCCGCTGCGCGCGCGGCGACTGGAGCGGCGCGCTCGCGATCCTCGATTCGAACCTGTCCGCGGGCCTGATCGACAAGCCGGCGTATCGCCGCCAGCGCGGCGTGCTGCTCACCGCACGCGCGCTGGAATTGGAGACGATGGACCGCGACGTCGCACGCGAGAGCGTGATGGAGGCGATCAAGCTCGCACCGACCCTGGTGCCGGCCGCGGTGCTCGCCGCAAAGTTCGAGAGCGAGGCGCATCAGGTGCGCCGCGCCATGAAGCTGGTCGAGGTCGCCTGGCTCGCCAATCCGCATCCCGATCTGGCCGAGGCCTATGCACATGTGAGGCTCGGCGATTCCGCACGGCAGCGCTTGCAGCGGGTCGAGACGCTTGCGGCCAAGACGCCTGCCGATAGAGCCGGCCATATTGAAGGCCAGCTCGCGCTCGCACGTGCCGCGATCGATGCCTCCGAGTTCGCCCGCGCGCGTGCGGTGCTGGCGCCCTATGTCAACGATCCGACCCAGCGCGTCGCCCTGCTGATGGCCGAGATCGAGCGCACCGAGCACGGCGACGGCGGCCGCGCCCGCGCCTGGACCTTGCGCGCGGTGCGTGCCCGCCACGATCCGGCCTGGACCGCCGACGGCTATGTCAGTGATCGCTGGCGCCCGGTCTCCCCGGTCACCGGCCGCCTCGACGCCTTCCAGTGGCAGACGCCGGTCGCGAACCTTCCTTCCGACAAGGGCGACTTGATCGAGTCCTCAGCCTTCGAGGAAGCCATGCTGGCGGCCCCGCCGCCGAAACGGGTCACGGCGCCTGCGAATGACACCCCGATGGAACCGGCTCCGGCTGCATCGACCCCGGCCGAGCAGGACAATTCACCTCCGGCGGCCAAGGAAGAGCCAAAGGAAGAACCAAAGGCAGAGCCCGTCGTCACGCCCACCGAGCCGGTTGAACCGGCCCCCGCGCCGGCCGAATCAGCGCCGGTGGCGGAAACGCCCGTGTTCCGGACCCGCGCCGACCTCGGCAAGCCCGCACCTGCTCCGATTCCCGCTGTCATCCCGATCGTCCGTGCCCCGGACGATCCCGGCATCGATGACGAGGGCCCAAGCGATGAATTTACGGAACAAATCGGCACGCCCAAGGCCCAGGCCGGCGGCTGGCGCGGATTCTGGTCCCGTTGGGGCGCCTAAGCCGCATTTCGCGCCCCGCTTGTTCTTGCCAATTCGGGCCATGCCCGATATCAGGAGCGCGCGTATCGGGGCCGGCATCGCCCGGGCCCCGGCAGGGTTCGCCGCAATAGCTCAGTCGGTAGAGCACGTCATTCGTAATGACGGGGTCGGGGGTTCGAATCCCTCTTGCGGCACCAGCGCCCCGAATTCATCCGATCGTCGCAGACAAGCGTCCTAACCGACGCATCCAGCTGGCGTGAGCGTGCGCGGGTTCAAGATTGTCCGGTCGCTTGCGTGATTGCGATCACATCGTGTCGCGCGTCTCTCGCGTAGCGTCCCCGTCACGCCAACACGGGGAGATTTCACATGCGCAAGATCATTCTGGTTGCCGCCATGGTCCTGGCTTCCGCATCTGCCCAGGCGGACGGCCCACGCAGCCTCTCGCTGGCCACGGCGAGCGAACAGGCCTCGGCGCCGCTGACGACGACAGCGACAACCACGGCCACACAAGTGAGCGAAGTCGCACCCGTCACTGAAGCTCCGAAATATGTCGACCGTCCGCCGGCGATCCCGGCTCCTGCGCCTGCCGCGGCACCGGCTCCCGCCGCAACCACGACGACTTCGGCACCGGCCGCGACCACAACTCAGCCTGCGCCGAAGACCACCGCGAAAGCCAACATGCCGAAGCACAAGCATAGCTGGACCGAACGCCGTATCATCAGCGAGCTGCATCGCCACGGCATCTACTGGTAAGCGGCGACTTGCCTTCCCCGAAACGCCAATGGCCGGGCAAGAGCCCGGCCATGACGCGTATTGAGACAGCGATTTGATCCGAGCTTACTGCGAAACCGTCTGCACCACGCTTCCGATCGGACGCGCGCTCGAGGTCGGCACCTTCAGGTCCTTCAGCAGCGCTTCGTCATATTCCGGCAGCGTCTGGAAGGTCGTCTTGGCCTTCATCTGCACGATTTTGTAGCCGCCGGCCTTGAGCCGCGCGAGCAGCGCCGGCATGGCTTCGCCGGTGTGCTTCTGGAAGTCGTGCATCAGGATGATGCCCTTGCCGAGCTTGTCGAGCCTGCCCATCACGGTCTCGACGATCTTCTCCGGCGTGGCGCCCTTCCTGAAGTCGAAGGAATCGATGTCGGTCGAGAACATCGCGACGTTGCGGGTGCCGAAATAGGTCACCATCGCCGGATTGTGCTGAAGCTGCGGGAAGCGGAAGAACGGCGCCGGGTTGGTGCCGAGCGCGAACCTCACTGCGCTAAAGCCCTTCTCGACCTCGTCCTTGACCTGTTGCTCCGTCATCTTTTTGCTGTTCAGGTTGACATGCGACCAGGTGTGCGTGCCGACCGTGTGGCCCTGGGCCAGAACCTGGCGCAGGATCTCCGGGTGGTAGGTCGCGTGCTTGCCGACCGAGAAGAACAGGCCCTTGGTGCATTCATCCGCGAGCGCCTTCAGCACCGCGGGCGTGTTGACCGGCCACGGACCGTCGTCGAAGGTCAGCACGACCTCCTTGTCGGTGAGGAAATCGAACTGCTTGAAGTGCTCGAAGCCGAAGCCGGGACCGCCAGTCGTGTCGATCTCGACCACGCGGGCGACGCCCAGCGCGTTCGGATTGGCGCAGGCCTGCTTCGGCTGAACTGGCGCGACCGGGGCGGGCGCAGGCGCCGATGCCTGGGCAACGGCCGTCGGCTTCGCCGCGATCGCCGCGGTGGTCGCGACGTCGTCCTTGGTGGCGATTTTCGCCTGTGCCGGCAACGGGTCGGCGGCACGGGCGGCAACTGTCTTGGGGGCGCCCTGATCGGTGCGCGAGGAATAATAAAACCAACCTCCGGCGGCAATCACGACCGCCGCAACTACACTGGCCAGCATCAGGCCCAACGCATTACGCATCGCTACTCTTTCCAATTACGCAACCAAACCTGCGGAATTTCCCGCGCGACGAGCCATTAATGCGAAGGAACAGTTAACGTGACACCAACACGACGGCGTTTGCGCCGGATTTTCAGTGAGGTGCGCCAATGTGACCGAAGTCACAGTTGGGGCCCGCCCCGTGACCATCATCACAGTGGAAACTGTTTTGCTGGAGCATCGTAGTTCCCATCAACAACAGGCCCGCTTCCTGCGGTGCCATTGGGAGCTTCAAATGATCACGTCGTTTACCGCCAAGTCCTTGAGTAGCAAGTCCTTGAGTAGCAAGATCCGCGACACCAGCCTCGCTCTGGGCTTCGCCGCCATCGTCTCGATCGTTTCGACGACGTCGAGCTTCGCCTTCTCGTCCGAAGCGCAGCAGATGTGCACCGGCGATGCCTTCCGCCTGTGCTCGTCGGAAATCCCCAACATCCCGAAGATCACCGCATGCATGATGAAGCATCGCTCGGACTTGAGCGCCGGCTGCCGCGCGGTGATGGACAAGGACCTCGCCAAGGGCGCCTCACGCAAGGTCGCTGACGCCCAGGACAAGCAGTAAGAGCAACACAACGATCATTGCGTCGGTTAGCTCCCTTCGCGCAGTGCCCCGGCGTCAAGCCGGGGCCACGCGACGACGAATACGGTCCTGCCAATAAAGCCGTTGCGGCTCCGGGATCGTCGCACTAGCTTCGCCCGCACTTTCTTCCGGGTAAGAGGCATTACGCGATGACCAGATTTCTTTTGATCGTTCCTTTTCTCCTGTGCGCATCTGGCGCATCAGCGCAACAGCAGCCCGGACACGACGCCTGCGCGCGCGACGTCACGCGCTTCTGCCGCGCCGTGATGAACAATGGCGACCAGGCTGTGCTCGCCTGCCTCAAGCAGAATCGCACGCGGCTGAGTAAAGGCTGCGACAAGGTGCTGACGGATCACGGGCAGTAGTGACGTCGTCGTAGCCCGGATGGAGCAAAGCGAAATCCGGGATTCGCGCATACGGAAAGACCGTCCCGGATTACGCTACGCTCCATCCGGGCTACGGACTTACAAAACCTACGTGCTGCTCCCCGCCGCGACCACGGGCAGCACCTCGCTTGCACCCTGGTCCGGCGTCTCTTCCTTCCAGCGCACCGAGCCGAACGGACGCTCCAGCATGCGGCGGACGCGCACCGGCTCGGGGCCGACGTGGAAATCGATCGCCTGCTGATGCAGCGCGCGTTCGGATAGGGTCGAGCGGTTGCGCTGGCGTAGATAGTCGAACCAGGTCGGGCAGTGATAGCGCTCGGTCCACAATTCGGGATCGGCGATGTCGCGCGCGATCGACCAGCCATAGGCGCCGTTGCGCTGCCTCGAGAGCTGCACGTCCTGCATCACATTGTGGAAGGCGCGCGCGTTCTCCTGAGACACCCGGTATTCGATCTCGACCACCAGTGGTCCGCTGCGGCCGGTGAGCGACAGCCTGACCTCGGGATCGGCGAGCACCTCGGCGTCCTCGTTGCGGGCGCCGACGCGCGGCATCGTGAGCCAGATTCCCAGCAACGGCGAGACCAGCATCAGGCCTGCCGCGACCAGAAGCGCGACCTCGACGCCGGCATAGTCGGTGAGATGGCCCCAGCCCCAGGCGCCGATCGCGATGCCGCCGGAGATCGAGGCCTGGAACGCCGCCAGCGACCGGCCTGCGACCCAGCGCGGTGCCGAGAGCTGCACGCCGATATTGAACAGCGCGACGGCGGCCATCCAGACCGCGCCGGCCAGCACCAGCGCGGCCGCCGTCAGCACCGGTTCTGTGCTCACGGCAAGGGCGGCCATCGCGAAGGCCATCGAGATGGTGCAGGCGCGGATTGCGGACTCGCCGCTCATGCGCTTACGCAATTCGTGGATGTTGAGCGCGCCGACGACCGCGCCCATGCCGAAGGCGCCGAGCATGATGCCGTAGGTCTGCGCGCCGCCATGCAGCAGGTCGCGCGCGATCAGCGGCATCAGTGCCATGATGGCGCCGCCAATCAGGCCCATCACCAGCGTGCGCAGCAGCACGATCTTGATCGGCGGCGAATTGGTGATGTAGCGGAAGCCCGAGACCATGGCGCGGTTGAGCTTCTCCCGGGGCAGGCGCGAGGGCTCGGTGCTGCGCCGCCACAGCAGCAGCACGACCAGCAGCGGCAGATAGAGGATCGCGTTGCAGGCAAACGCCGCCACCGCGCCGAGCGCGGCGACGATGACACCGCCGACCGCGGGACCGAAGCTGCGCGCGATGTTGTAGCTGATGCCGTTCAGCGCGACGGCCGACGGCAATGCTTCGGGCGGCACCTGCTCGCTGACAGAGGATTGCCAGGCCGGGCCGAACAGCGCGTTGCCGCTGCCCACGACGAAGCAGAAGGCGAGCAGCGTTTCCGGCGTGATCAGCTTGAGCCCGGCCAGGATCGTGAGCGCGGTCGCGCCGGTCAGCGCGATCATGAGCGAGACCAGCGTGACGATGCGGCGGTCATACATGTCGGCGATGGCGCCGGCCGGCATCGAAATCAGCATGATCGGCAGCATCAGCGCGGTCTGCACCAGCGCCACCTTGTCGGCCGAGGCCGCCATCTGCGTCATCGCCCAGGCGGCGCCCACGCCCTGGATCAGCAGGCCGAGATTGGAGAGCAGGCTGGCGAGCCAGATGCGGCGGAAAACGGTGTACCGCAGCGGCGCGGCGATGCCGTCGGCCGCGATTCTCTGACGGTTCGGCTGCTCGGTCATATCCCCTTCCAAAAGGGCTGGCAGAAGTGGTCCTGGTGATTCCGGCAAATTCAGTGATGCCCGCGAAAGTCCTTCGCTGTCCAGTGTTTAGGACGCTATAAGCGGTGCAAAGAGGCGGTTTTGCCGGGGAGGAACAGATGAAGCTGTCGCGACGGACGATCTTGCTGGGTGCCGGCACGTTGCCTTTTGCGCTTGCGAGCATCCGGATGGACGCTTTCGCTCAAACCACGCCCGCGGCGCAGGGCGCCGAGGTGCCGCCGATCCTGTTCGTCCACGGCAATGGCGACTACGACGCGCTCTGGATGACCACGATGTGGCGGATGGAATCCAATGGCGTTGCGCGCGATCGCATGCTGGCGATCAACTTCACCGATCCCCTGGCGCGGAGCGACGACAAGGTCGAACAGGCCAACCGCTCCTCGACCGAGGACCAGCGCCGCGAGCTCACTGCCGCCATCACTGAACTGAAGCGCCGCACCGGCGCACCGCGCGTGGCGCTGGTCGGCAGCTCGCGCGGCGGCAATGCGATCCGCAACGTCATCAGGAACGGCGGTGCGGCCGACGTCAGCCACGCCGTCCTGTGCGGCACGCCCAATCACGGCGTGTTCGCGACCGACGACCAGCTCGGAAACGAGTTCAACGGCCGCGGTCCATTCCTGCGCGGCTTGAACGAGGGTGAGAGCGAGGTGACGCCGGGCACGGCTTTCCTCACCTTGCGCAGCGATGGCATGGACAAATACGCGCAAGCCGACGGCCGCTTCATCGGCAAGCCCGGCACGCCGACCGGTGTCACCACCGAGGGGCCGGAGCTGCAGGGGGCCACCAACCTCGTGCTCGGCGTGCTCGATCATCGCGAGGTGGCGTTTCACCCGCGCGCCTTCCGCGAGATCTACAAGTTCATCGCCGGCCGCGAGCCGACGCGCCTCGCGATTGTGCCGGAACCGAGCGTCAGGCTGAGTGGCCTCGTCACGGGAACGCCCGGCGGCGTGCCGACCAATCGTCCGGTGGCGGGCGCAACCGTCGATATCTTCCGCGTCGACCCTGATACCGGTGAGCGCAAGGGCAATGCGGTGCACAGCTCGAAGACCGGCGCCGACGGCCGCTGGGGGCCGGCGCAGGTCGAATCCTCCTGGTCGCTCGAGTTCGCCCTCGCGTCGCCGGATGCGCCGACCACGCATATCTATCGCTCGCCCTTTCCGCGCTCGTCCGACGTCGTCCACCTGCGCGCCGCGCGTCCGCTCGGGCCGGCGGACAAGGACGCCGGCGCCGTCGTGATCATGTCACGTCCGCGCGGCTATTTCGGCCTGCCGCGGGATGTCGTTCTGCTCGACGGCAAGGAGCCGGCCGACGTCAAGCCGGGCGTGCCCACGGATTCGGCAGCAACATTGCGGCTTCCGGCCAGCGAGATCGGGCGTAACATCGTGGCCCAGTTCGGCGAAGAACGGATTGTGGCACGCCTCTGGCCTGCCTCCGAGAACAGGATTGCGGTCGCCGAGCTGACTTACTAGCTATTTGCCTGCGTCACATCTGCGGGAGAGAGCCATGAATATCGCCAGCGTGCGTCGGCCCATCGTCCCTCCGACGCCGCCGCGTGCGCCGGACGACATGTCGTTCTTCGGCCGGGTCGCGGTGATCCGGCAGAACATGATCGCAACCTGGGGGCAGCGCGCCTATGAGGAGGACGTTCTCGAGGGCCGCTTCTTCCTCCACAAGAGCTTCATCCTGAACCGTCCGGACGCGATCCGGCATGTCCTTCTCAGCAATTACGAGAACTACACGCGCACGCCGGCCGGCATCCGCATGCTGCGTCCCGTGCTCGGTGAAGGCCTTCTGATTGCGGAAGGTCATGCCTGGACGTTCCAGCGCCGCACGCTGGCGCCAGCCTTCACGCCGCGCGCCACCGCAAATCTCGTTCCGCACATGACTGCGGTGCTCGACGAGACCATCGCGAAGCTGGATGCGCGCAACGGCGAGACCGTTGATCTGCGCGAGACCATGCAGCGCATGACGCTCGAGATCGCCGGGCGCACGATGTTCTCCTTCGGCATGGACCGGCATGGCCCCACCTTGCGCAACTTCGTCATGGAATATGGCGAACGGCTGGGACGGCCCTATTTCCTCGACATGCTGCTGCCGGTGTCCTGGCCGAGCCCGATGGATTTTGCCCGCGCCCGATTCCGCAAGCGCTGGACCGAATTCGTCGCGATGCTGATCGCCGAGCGGCGCGCCGCCGGGAAAAAGGACGGCGCGCCGCCGCGCGACCTGTTCGACCTCATGGACGAGGCGCGCGATCCCGAGACGGGCAAGGGCTTTTCCGACGCGCAGCTCATCGACGAAGTCGCGACCATGATTCTCGCCGGTCACGAAACCACGGCGACCGCGCTGTTCTGGGCGCTCTATCTGCTCGCGCTCGATCCCGATACGCAGGAGGAGGTGGCCTCCGAGACCCGCGGCGAACATCTCGACAGCATGGCCGACATCGATCGCCAGAAATTCACCCGCGCGGTGATCGAAGAAACCATGCGGCTCTATCCGCCCGCCTTCCTCATCGCGCGTGCCGCGCGCGACAAGGACAGTGTGGCCGGAATCGAGATCGGCAGGGGCGACATCATCATGATCGCGCCCTGGCTGCTGCACCGGCACGAAAAGCTGTGGGATCAGCCGGACGCGTTCGTTCCAAAGCGCTTCATGTCGACTGAAGTACCCGACCGTTTCGCTTATTTGCCGTTCGGCGCGGGTCCGCGCGTGTGCGTCGGCGCGCCGTTTGCGCAAGCCGAATCCGTGCTGGCGCTGGCCCGGCTGATCGGTGCGTTCCGCGTCGAGCTGGTCGATACGGCTCCCGTGATCCCGCATGGCGTCGTCACGACCCAGCCGGATCGTTCACCCATGTTCCGCATCACGCGTCGGTGACAGGCAATCGCCTGGCCAATGGCGTGATCGACCCTAGATAGAGTTAGGCCATGAGCGACATCCAGGCCCAGTTTTCCGTTCTGAAGCAGACCGCCGATCCGAAGGCGGTCGATGAAATTGCGCGCCTCATCGAGGACGGAGAGGATCACGAGCTCAACCGCGTCAATGTCCTCGATTTCGCCAGGCAGCATGGTGTCGACGAAGAGCGCGCGATCTCCGCCTTCCTGCATGCGGCGCGGCTCGGGCTGTTCGATCTCGGCTGGAACGTGCTGTGTCCGGGCTGCGGTGGTGTGCTCGGTGCTCACGCGACGCTGAAGGCGCTCAAGCCGGACGATTATCACTGCGCACTCTGTGCCTGCGGCTACAAGGCCTCCGTGGACGATCAGGTCGAGGTTTCCTTCACCGTGAATCCGCGCGTCCGGCGCATCGCGGCGCACGACCCGGATACGCTTCCGGTGTGGGAATATTTCAAGCAGGTGTTCTGGAGCTCCGGCGTCGACTTCAACAAGGAGTCGTTTGCGACGCTGGCCAACGAGGTGACGCTGGATACGATGGAGCTGCCGGCTGGCGAGAAGGCGACCATGTCGCTGCAGCTGCCGAACGACTTCATCATCATCTTCGAGCCGGTGACGCACGCCGCTCATTTCATCGACGTGCAGGGCGAGCCGACCAAGGATCGCCAGCAGTTCGCCATCATGTACAACAGGGTGCAGGCACCAACGGGCACCACGACACTGCGGCCGGGCCCGCTGCGGCTGTCGCTGGAGAACCAGGCCGGCATACGCGTGCTGCCGTCGGTGTTCATCGCGGCCGAGGCGCTTCATCACCTCATCGGCAAGCGCAAGCCGTTCCTCACCGCCAAGCGGATGCTGTCGAACCAGACGTTCCGCGATGTGTTCAAGGCGGACAATCTCAGTGTCGACCAGCGGCTCCAGATCACGTCCCTGACATTTCTGTTCACGGACCTGAAGGGATCGACGGCGCTCTACGAGCGGGTCGGCGATCTCGCCGCTTTCGATCTCGTGCGCGCGCATTTCCATGCGCTGCTCGAGATCATCTCCTCCGAGAAGGGCGCGGTGGTGAAGACCATCGGCGATGCCGTGATGGCGACCTTCATCCGTCCCGAGCACGCGATCGTCGCGGGCCTGCGGATGCGCGCGGCGATGGACGAGCTCAACAAGCAGCGCGGCACCGGCGATCTCATCGTCAAGATCGGCATCCATGAGGGGCCGTGCCTCGCGGTGATGCTCAACGAGCGTCAGGATTATTTCGGCCAGACCGTCAACATCGCCGCGCGCGTGCAGAGCCTGTCGACCGCACAGGAGATCCACATCACCGGACCGGTGCTGGATGCGCCGGCCGTGGCGGAAGTGCTGGAGCAGCGCGCGATCAAGCCGATCCAGAAGCAGGCTGCATTGCGCGGCATCGCCGACAAGATGGTGGTGTACGAGATACCGTAGTTGGTGTCGTCCCGGCGAAGGCCGGGACCCATACCGCGTGATTTCTGAAACGGGCAGGCCGGTCGTTGCCAAAAGTCTTCGCCAATCCACAGCCTGTGGTTATGGGTCCCGGCCTTCGCCGGGACGACATCTGAGGACTTGGCTTGCTCTACGCCAAAATCACACCCCTCAGATTGCCGAAACGTAATGCCGCGCGCGGAACTGACACACGTTGCGCCGGTTGAGTTTCCCGCACATATAATGCTGGTAGGCGCCGCGCCCCCGCGGCGTCATTGTTTTCGGTAGGACTTCATGCTGGACGGCTTGCGCCAATTCATCGCCGACATTGTGGCTTCTCAAGCCCAGGACCGCGCATTCGGCGACAGCGATTATCGGCTGGCGGCGACCGCGTTGCTGGTTCACGTGGTCTCGCTGGACGGCCAACCGACGGCGGCCGAGCAGCGCAAGCTGCACAGCCTGATCGAAAGCCATTTCGGGCTTGATCGCGGCACCGCCGATCGTTTGATCGCCGATGCAACCCAGGTCGAGGGCGAGGCGGTCGACCTCTATCACTTTACCAGCGTCATCATGCGCTCGCTCGATGAAGCGGGCCGCAAGCGCATCGTCCAGATGATGTGGGAGCTGGTCTATGCCGACGGCCAGGTCTCCGAGTTCGAGGACAACGTGGTCTGGCGCGCCTCCGACCTGCTCGGGATTGCCCAGCGCGACCGGATCGACCTGAAGCACGCCGTGGCGGACCGCGCCGGTAGCCAGGTGAAGGACGGCGCCGTCGGCGGCTGATCGCGTCCAACACGGCGGATGGCCGGTTGTGCAGATCACATGACGAAACTTTAATGTAGCCCCCGGCCGCCTTGTCCCGGATTTGCCCGTAAATCTGTGGGTTTTCTGCCCTCCCTGGTGCCCACTCAAGCGGCCATGCTGTCAGCCCGCTTGCCTGTCGCGTACGGCCTATGCTCTCGTTCCGGCATTGCAGGACTAAAAAACTTCAATTCAAGAGACTTCGATCGTGACTGAGCGGGTAACGTTGATCACCGGTGCCTCGGCGGGCATCGGCACGGAGCTGGCGCGGGTGTTCGCCGCGAATGGACACCGTCTCGCGCTGACGGCGCGGCGCGCGGACCGGCTCGAGGCGCTCGCGAACGAGCTCGCCGCCAAGGGCGGCAAGAAGCCGATCGTCATCGCCTGCGATCTTCAGGAAGCAGACGCCGGAGAAAAGATCGCGGCAGCGCTCGCCGCCGAGGGTGTCGAGCTCGACCATCTCGTCAACAATGCCGGCTTCGGCGTGTTCGGCGATGCAATCGAGTGCGATCGCGACGAGCAGGTTGGCATCGTCGATGTCAACGTCCGGGCTCTGACGGATCTGTCGCTGCGATTTGCCGATCAGCTCGTCAGGAACAAGGGCGGTCTTCTCAATGTCGGCTCGATCGCCGGCTTCCTGCCCGGCCCCGGCATGGCGGTCTATTACGCGTCCAAGGCCTATGTGATTTCTCTCACCGAGGCCCTGCGGGCGGAGCTCGCGCCGCGCGGCGTCCGCGTCACCGTACTTTGCCCGGGTCCGGTGCCTACTGAATTCCAGGCGCGCGCCGGCGTTGGATCCGGACATAATACGGCCCTTCTCAATGTTCCTGCCTCCGATGTTGCGCGGGAGGCCTATCGCGGGCTGATGGCAAATAAACGGGCAGTGCTGCCCGGTCTCGGCATCAAGATTGTGCCATTCGCGCTGCGTTTCTTCCCGCGCGGCTTCATTTTGTCCGCCACCAGTCGCTTCCAGCGGCAGAGGCACTAGAGAACGCTCGAAGCACCCGTCGTGGCCCGGAGCTTGCTTCCTTAATCGGTGTCGTGCGTGCGCGAACTCACACGATGTTAACCATCGCTTAGCTATGCTGGCGGTCTGAACCGATAGCATTTGGAAAGGCAATGTCGTTCCGGACGGACAGGTTTGGTGGCGCGGAATTGGTCCCCTTCCCGAAGAGAAGGGCCCTTGGCGCATCTGCTGCTCGTCCTGAAGCCCGGTTGCCGGTTCTGATTGTCCTGCACCAGGAATCCTCGACGCCCGGCCGTGTCGGCAATGCGCTGCGCGCGCTCGGCCATCGCCTCGACATCCGCCGTCCCCGCTTTGGCGATCCCCTTCCACAGACGCTCGATCAGCATGCCGGCGCCGTGGTTTTCGGCGGCCCCATGAGCGCCAACGATCCCGACGACTACATTCGCCGCGAGATCGACTGGATCGAAATTCCGCTTCGCGAACAGCGACCGTTCCTCGGCATCTGTCTCGGGGCGCAGATGCTGGCGATGCAGCTCGGGGCCCGCGTCGCACCGCATGCGGAGGCGCTGACCCAGATCGGCTACTACCCGATCCGACCGACGGCCGCGGGCCACGCACTCTGCCCGGCCTGGCCGGCGCAGGTCTATCACTGGCACCGCGAGGGATTCGAACTGCCTGATGGCACTGAGCTGCTTGCGGAAGGCGATGATTTTCCGGTGCAGGCGTTCCGCGCCGGCAATGCCTTCGGCGTGCAGTTTCATCCCGACGTGACCTACGCCATGATGCATCGCTGGACCACGCGCGGCTATGACGGGTTCAGCGCGCCCGGTGCGCGCGAGCGGCATCATCATTTCGCGGACCGTGCCGTGTACGATGTCGCAGAACGCGCCTGGCTCGATCACTTCATCAATGGCTGGCTGGCGCGCCGGCCGCTGCTGGCGCAAGCCGCCGAGTGATCGCGCAGACAGCGCGCAGGCCCTTGCTTCATCCCTGGATATGCTAGGCTCGCTCCCAACGAACGCGCGCGAAATTGCGCCGGCAGAGAAGGGAGAGCGTCATGGTCTATGAACACATTCTCTATGAGGTGAGCGACAAGGTCGCGACCATCACGCTCAATCGCCCGGACCGCATGAACGCGTGGACGCCGACGATGGAGCGCGACGTGCGCCATGCGATGGAAGCATCGAGCGCCGACGACAATGTCCGCGTCATCGTGCTCACCGGCGCGGGCCGCGCCTTCTGCGCCGGCGCCGACATGGATGCGTTGAAAGGGCTCGACCCTGACAACGTCAGGCGCGCATCGAACCTGCCGCCCTTCGACATGAATCGCCGGCCCGACTGGCAGACACGCTACGGCTTCTATCCGTCGATCGGAAAGCCCGTCATCGCCATGCTCAACGGCGCGACCGCGGGCATCGGCCTCGTGCACGCGCTCTATTGCGACCTGCGCTTTGCCGCCGACAATACCGTGTTCACCACCGCCTTCGCGCGACGCGGCCTGATTGCCGAGCACGGCATCAGCTGGATGCTGCCGCGCATCGTCGGCCATGCCAACGCGATGGATCTGTTGCTCTCGGCGCGCCGTGTTTCGAGCGACGAGGCGCTGCGGATCGGGCTGGTCAACCGTCTGTGCTCGCCGGAGAAGCTCCGCGAGGAGACCTACGCCTATGCGCGCGACCTCGCCGATTTCGTCTCGCCGAGCGCGATGGCCGTGATCAAGCGCCAGCTCTACGAGGTGCCGTTCCAGACGCTGGCCGAGGCCACGATCGACGCCAACCGGGAGATGATGGTGGCGCTGGGCGGCAGCGATTTCCGGGAAGGCGTCGCGAGCTTCATGGAGAAGCGGCCGCCGCGGTTTACGGGGAGGTAGGGGGAGGATTCGGAGGGAGCCCGCCGTCGCCCTTCGGGCTATGGCGCGGCAGCCTTCGCTACGAAGCGGCTTGCCGAGCCGAAGCAGGCGCAGCCTGCGAAGGCTGGTGGAGCCAGGCGGGATCGAACCGCCGACCTCGTCATTGCGAACGACGCGCTCTCCCAGCTGAGCTATGGCCCCGTTTGCTGGCCGCTCTGGTAAATGCGGCCGACAACCGGGCGCCATTTAAGTCCCTGCCAAGGTCAAGTCAAGGACGGGCGTAACGCGGTTTTAGCCATTCCGGCGCCCGAACCTCCCTTGTTTGGGCCGGGGGGAACCGATATCTAGCAAAAGGCGTCAATCCCGACCGCAGCCAGAGTTTTCAAAAGCCAGAGTCATCAAAAGCCATGCGTGCCGTTCTCGACATCGTCATCATCGTGCTCGACCTCTACGTCTGGCTGCTGATCGCCTCCGCGATCCTGTCCTGGCTGATCGCTTTCAACGTGGTGAACACCCGCAACCAGTTCGTTTCGGCGGTGGCGGAGTTCCTCTACCGGATCACCGAGCCGCTGTTGGCGCCGATTCGCAATTTCCTGCCCAGCCTCGGCGGGCTCGATATTTCGCCGATCATCCTGATCCTGCTCATCATGTTCATCGAGCGGGTGATCCTGTATTACATCTACCCGAACGTGATCTAGGCAGGCTGGAGCGCCTTGATTGCCAACGACGCTTGCAAGGAACCCTGGCGTTACTCGGCCGCGGGCATCAGCATCGCGCTGCGGGTGACGCCGCGCGGCGGCCGCGACGACATCGACGGGATCGAGCGGCTGGCCGATGGCCGCAGCGTGCTCAAGGTGCGAGTGCGCGCGATCGCCGATGGCGGCGAGGCCAACAAGGCCGTCTTGGTCCTGCTGGCGAAATCGCTGGGCGTCTCCAAGGCCAGCGTAAAACTCCTGTCCGGAGCGACCTCGCGGCTGAAGCAGATCGCGGTCGACGGCGATCCGGCGCGGCTTGGCGAAGCCCTGCGCCGGCTGGCTTCGGCCAAATCGACAGACCAAGGGAACTGACATGACGGCCAAGATCATCGATGGAAAAGTCATAGCCGCGGAACTCCGGGCGCGCGTGGCCGACGAGGTCGCCCGCGTCAAGCGCGAGCACAATCTGGTGCCGGGCCTTGCGGTGGTCCTGGTCGGCAACGACCCGGCGAGCGAGGTCTATGTCCGCTCCAAGCAGACCCAGACCCAGGCCGCCGGCATGGCCTCGTTCGAGCACAAGCTGCCGGCCGATGTGTCGCAAGGCGATCTGCTGGCGCTGGTCGCAAAACTCAATCGCGATCCGGCCGTGCACGGCATTCTGGTGCAGCTGCCACTGCCGAAGGGTCTGAACACCGAGGCCGTCATCAACGCCATCGATCCCGCCAAGGACGTCGATGGCCTGCATCCGAACAATGCCGGCCGGCTTGCCGGCGGCTTGGAGGCGCTGTCGCCCTGCACGCCGCTCGGCTGCATCATCCTGACCAAGAGCGTGCACGCTTCGCTCGAGGGTATGAACGCCATCGTCATCGGCCGTTCCAACCTGGTCGGCCGCCCGCTGGTGCAGTTGTTGCTGAACGAGAACGCCACGGTGACGATCGCGCACTCGCGCTCGCGCGATTTGCCCGGCCTCGTGAGGCGCGCCGATCTCGTCTACGCCGCGGTCGGCAGAGCCGAGATGGTGCGCGGCGATTGGCTGAAGCCGGGCGCAACCGTGATCGACGTCGGCATCAACCGGATCCCGAAGGACGACGGCAAGACGCGCCTCGTCGGTGACGTCGCCTATCAGGAAGCGCTCGCGGTGGCCGGCGCCATCACGCCGGTGCCGGGCGGCGTCGGCCAGATGACGGTCGCATGCTTGCTGGTGAATACGCTGCGCGCCGCTTGCGCGATCGCGGGGCTGGCGAAGCCGGCGGTGTAGGTTTTCTTCACCTCTCCCCGCTTGCGGGGAGAGGTCGGAATTCAAGCGTAGCTTGAATTCCGGGTGAGGGGGACTCTCCGCGAGTCCAACTCTCACTGTCCTTGCGGAGACTCCCCCTCACCCCGACCCTCTCAGCGCGAGCGAAGCTCGTCGCGGCCCCGCATCCGCCTTCGCCAAAGGCTTCGGCGGACAAGAGCGGGGCGAGGGAGCAGATCTCAGCCCTTCTTCTTCTTCTCGCGGTCCATGCCTTCGAGGATCAGCTTGTGCGCTTCCTCCGGGCCGCCCCAGCGCAAGATCTTCACCCACTTGCCTGGTTCGAGATCCTTGTAGTGCTCGAAGAAGTGCTGGATCTGCTGCAGCGTGATATCCGGCAGGTCCGAGTACGACTTCACCTTGTCGTAGCGCTGCGTCAGCTTCGACGACGGCACGGCGAGAATCTTCTCGTCGCCGCCGGCTTCGTCTTCCATGAACAGCACGCCGACCGGGCGCACGCTCATGACGGCGCCGGGGATGATGGCGCGGGTGTTGACGATCAGGACGTCGCAGGGATCGCCGTCGTCCGACAGCGTGTGCGGAATGAAGCCGTAGTTTCCGGGGTAACGCATCGGCGTGTAGAGGAAGCGGTCGACCACCAGCGTGCCGGCCTCCTTGTCCATCTCGTATTTGATCGGTTCACCGCCCACGGGGACTTCGATGATGACATTGACGTCCTGTGGGACGTTTTTCCCGATCGAGACCGCATCGATACGCATTCAAGGCTCCGTTGTTGCCGACGTTAAATCGCGCCCGGCAGCGATTTTGGCGCTGTCATACGCGGGCTTGGCCCCCCAATCCATCGTGTTTTTGTGAAATAATGAATCCAGCGATCACCGGCTCAAGCGGCAAACGGTATCGACGGATGGGAAACGCTGCCGGCTAGACTTTCAGCAGCTCAATTGGTCCAAGCGAAGGCAACCTTGTCGAGCGACTTCGGCCCGAATCGCTCCGAGGAACGCGCCACCATGCGGCCGCCCAGGGCCCGGTAGAACTCGGTCGCCGGATCGTTGTCCGAGAGCGCCCACACAACCATGCTCTTCAGCCCGCTCTGCATCAGGTCGCGGCGGGCGGCGGCGAACAGGCGACGGCCGAAACCGAGGCCCTGGAATTCGGGGCGCAGATAGAGCTCGTAGATCTCGCCGTCGAAGTGCAGGCTGCGGGCACGGTTACGGCCGTAATTGGCATAGCCTGCGATCTTGTCGCCGAACACCAATACGCTGACGCGGCTGCCCTTGCGGATCGCGCTGTCCCACCACTGCGGACCGCGGCGGTTGATCAGCTTCTCCAGCTCGGCGCCGGGAATGATGCCCTGATAGGCTGAGCGCCAGGCTTCGTCATGGGTTGACGCCACCGCAGTTGCATCTGCGGCTTTGGCCGGCCGGACCTCGATCAGGGTTGTGCTCATGGACACGATCAAATCAAGTCGCCGCGTCGGCGGCAAGACCTAACGTTAATTATCGGTTAACCTGTGGACTTTCTGCATCAGTATTTAACGGTTGTTGTACCGAAAGAGGACAAGGCGCTGCCTTGAACGGCAACGAACTGCCATGTGTCGGTGCAAAACTCTGTTGCGGCAACCAATGAACGGCGATGGCAACGCAGAAAGTCCGCCCAGGATGATTCGTTCCCGTTAGTGTGGCCCTCGCTGTCCGTGTTCGCCTCCGGCAATTCATGCGGCTCTTCAACATCCTTGCGCTCCTGCCTCTGCTGGCCTTGCTGACCGCGCCGCCTCTGTGCGCTCAGGTCACGTTCGGTGCATCGGGCGAGGAAGGCGAGCCGTTTCGCCGGCAGGAATGGCGTGTGCCGTCGCCGGATAGCGACATTGCCGCGCATGCGCTGCTGTTTCGCCCGTTCGGACCCGGGCCATTCCGGCTTGCGGTCATCGCGCATGCCTCGACGCAGAATGTGTTGCGTCGCGCACAAATGCCGCAGCCGGAATACCGCGCGCTCACGGCCTTCCTTGTCGCGCGCGGCTTTGCCGTGCTGGTGCCGGAACGGCTCGGCCATGGAGCAACCGGTGGTCGCTATGTCGAGGACCAGGGCGGCTGCGACGAAGCGGATTACGCGCGCTCGGGTCGTGCGACGGCCGGAGAAATTTCGCTGGCACTGGACCATTTGCGAAAGCAGGATTTCATCCGCCAGGATGCCGCGATCGTGGTCGGCCATTCCGCCGGTGGCTGGGGCGCGCTGGGCCTCGCCAATGCCGATCCGAAGACGATCTCGGCGATCACAGTGTTTGCGCCGGGGCGCGGCGGCCATGCCAATGACGAACCGAACCGGATCTGTGCGCCACACACGCTTCTCGCGGCTGCCGCTGAATTCGGCAAGGCGGCGCGCATTCCCGTCACATGGCTCGTTGCGGGCAATGACAGCTATTTCCCGCCGGCATTTTCGAAGTCGCTGGCAGATGCATTTCGCGGCGGTGGCGGCAAGGTCGATTTCCGCGCACTGTCCGCGGTGGGCAGCGAGGGGCACTGGATGATCGAAACCGAAGCCGGCGTCAAAGCCGCCAGCAGCGAGCTCGAGCGCGCGCTGAAGCCGGCGTTGGCGAAGAAACCATGACGCTGTATTTCCTGGTCAAATACCTGCACGTGCTCGGCGCCATCGTCATCCTCGGCACCGGCACCGGCATCGCCTTCTTCATGCTGATGGCGCATCGCACGAACGATGTGGACTTCATTGCGCGCACCGCTTCGGTGGTGGTGATTGCGGACGCAATCTTCACGCTGTCAGCGGTGATCTTGCAGCCGGTCAGCGGCGGCCTGCTGATGATGCTCTCGGCCACGTCGTTCACGGAGCGTTGGCTGCTCGTTTCGCTCGCGCTCTATGCCATCGCAGGCCTGTTCTGGATCCCCGTCGTCTTCATGCAGATCGAGATGCGCGATCTCGCGCGCAAGGCTTCCGAGCAACGCGCCGCCCTGCCGGAGCGTTACTTCATCCTGTTCCGCCGCTGGTTCGCGTTCGGCTTCCCCGGCTTCGGCGCGACGATGCTGATCCTCTGGCTGATGGTCGCCAAGCCGTTTTGAGGAAATGATGAACCAGCGAACCATCCTGGTGCTCGGTGCCTCCGGCCTGATCGGCCGCTTCGTCACCGACGATCTGCGCGAGCGGGGCTTTCGCGTGGTCGGCGTGGCGCGCAGCCTGTCGCAAGCGCAGAGGATGAGCGCGCTGGACATTGAGCTGCCGATCCTTTCGCTCGATGCAGCCGCGCTGACGCGCCTGCTGCGCGAGCAGGCCGTGGATGTCGTCGTGAATTGTCTGGGCGTGCTGCAGGATGGGCCGGGCAGCGACACAGGCGCGGTGCATCGCGATTTCGTCGCGCGTCTGCTTCAGGCGATCGGCGGCAGCGACCGCGCGATCCGCCTCGTGCACATCTCGATTCCGGGAATGGCCGAAGCCGACCGCACCGCTTTCGCCACGACCAAGCGCGAAGCCGAACGGTTGATCGCGGCCTCCGGCATTGACCACGCCATCCTGCGGCCCGGCTTCGTGGTCGCACCGTCAGCCTATGGCGGCAGCGCCATGCTGCGCGCGCTCGCGGCCTTTCCACTCGACTTGCCGCGTGCGGAGATGGCGATGCCGTTCCAGCCCGTCGCGGTCGGGGACATCGCTGCCACCATCGCCTGGCTCGCCGCGCGCGACAGCGACGATGCAGCCGTGAAGGCCGTAAGCTGGGACCTGATGCTATCAGAGCCGGTCACAATGGCCGGAATCATCAAGCATTTTCGGCTCGCGCTCGGCACGGCTGGTTGGCCGCGCGTCGCGATGCCGTCTTTGATGCTCGATCTCGGCGCGAAAATTGGCGATCTCGCCAGCCATCTCGGCTGGATGCCGCCGATGCGCTCCACCGCCATCGCCGAGCTGCGCCGCGGCGTGCGAGGTGATCCTTCGGCGTGGATTGCCGCCACGGGCATCGTGCCGAAGACGCTGACCGAGACGATCGGGCGCCACCCCGCCACCATCCAGGACAAATGGTTCGCGCGGCTGTTCCTGGTCAAGGCGCTCATTTTCGCGAGCTTGGTCGCGTTCTGGGTCGTCTCCGGCTTCATCGCGCTGTTCGTCTCCTACCGCGCCGCCGCCGGCATTCTGAGCGCGCACAATTTTCCGCCGGCGCTGGTCGATCCCATCACCATCGGCACCAGCCTGATGGACATGAGCATCGGCGTGCTGATCGCCTTCCGCCGCACCGCGGCGATCGGCTTGGTTGCAGGCATCGCCGCCTCGCTCGGCTACATGTTCGGCGCAGCGACCCTGACGCCCGATCTCTGGATCGAGCCACTTGGTGCGCTTGTGAAGACGGGACCGGCGATCGTGCTGATGCTCGTCGCGCTTCTGATGTTGGATAATCGATAGCGTTTTCGAGCGAAGTGGATCCCGGTTCGCGTGAAGAAAACGCGTCAAAAAGAGAATCTGATGAGCAAATGGCCCGACGATGACGTGATCCTGTTCGACGGCGTCTGCATCTTCTGCTCGCGCTGGGTGCGGTTCGTGGCAAAGCGCGATACGTCGAGGCGGTTTCGTTTCACGCCGATCCAGTCGGACTATGGAACGCGGCTCGCACGAACGTTCGGCATCGATCCTGATGATCCCGACACCAACGCCGTGATCCACGGCGGCGAGGCGCTCATGAAATCCGACGCCGCACTGACCGTGCTGTCGCAATTGCAGGGATGGGGTTGGGTGCGCATGCTATTCGCCGTGCCCAAGCCACTGCGCGATGCGGTGTACAGCCTCATCGCCCGCAACCGCTATCGCATCTTCGGGAAGTATGACGCCTGCTTCGTGCCCGACGCGGAGTTGCGGGCGCGGGTGATCGAGTGACGCGACGGCGGCCCCACGAATTCGGTGTCGTCCCGGCGAAGGCCGGGACCCATAACCACAGGGCGGAGTTTGGCGAAGACTAGAAGTGAGGGGATCAATCCGCGGTACAAGCACCGCGCTTCATCGAGAAATCACGCGGTATGGGTCCCGGCCTTCGCCGGGACGACGTTGGAGTATGACGCCGCAGCGACGGCGTTTAGTCAGCGCTTCCCAATCGCCCCCAGCACTTCCTTCGCCGCCCGCTCGCCGCTGTCTCTTGCCCCATGCGCCGTCGTGAAGAAGTTCGGCGACGTCGCCTCCCCGGCGAAGAACAGCCGGCCATCGACCGGCGCGGCCAGCACCGCACGGTCGCCAGCATGGCCGGGCAGCGCATGTGAATAGGAGCCTCGGGCAAAGCGATCACGCGCCCAGCGCGACTCGTACAGCGGCTTCAGCTTGCGGCGGATGTCGTTGCCGAGAAAGCTCGCGATCTCGTTGATGCTTTGCGCGGCAATCGCGCCCTCGCCGGCGTCCTCCAGCTCTCTTGCAAAACTGCCGCCGAAAAAGCCTTCGATGCAGGGCTGGCCGAACGGGCGGATGTGGTAGGTGCCCATCGCGGTGCGCATGGTGGCGCCGCGCAAATTACCTTCCTTCGGGAAGGCTTCGGCATCGCCGAGCGCCAGCGTCACCTTGTCGTCAACGCCGAGCGGCAGGCCGGCTGCGGCATCGAGCTTGGCCGGGAGCTGCGGCGAGAAGCGGATCGCCTCATCGGCGATCAGATTGGTCGGTACGGTGACGATCACCTTGCCGGCGGTCAGCGTGCCCTGCGACGTCTCAAGGCGGATGTGCTGGCCGGAATGATCGATCAGCGTGACCATGCAGTTCAGCGCCACCGGGCAGGGCGCGCCATAGGCCGCAACCAGCGTGCCGTAGCCGCGGCGGATGCGCCAGTTGAAGTTGGTGTCCTCATAGGCATCCCAGTCGAGCGTCGACATGTCCTTGAGTTCGCAGCCGTTGATGTAGGTCGAGATCGCGTCGATCATCGGGTTCCAGCGATTGCCGGGCTCGAGGCTCAGGCTCGCGGGCTCGTCCTTGCCCTTTTGCGCGGCCTGCCAGAGGCGCTCATAGAACGCGTCCATCGCGCGCATGAACTCGTCGCGCTGGCTTTGCGGAAACGCGTTGCCGAAGGCGCGCTCGCGCCAGGGCGGCAGGTCCTTGTTCAGCTCGAAATCGAGCTGCTTTGCGATTGCGACGAAGGAGTTTTGGTCCGCCGAATGCAGCCAGCCGCAGCCGACGTCGAACGTCACCTCGGGCGAGGCCTGCACGGTCCAGGCGCGGCCGCCGAGCCGGTCGCGGGCCTCCAGCACGATGGCGGAGAGGCCGGAGCCCGCCAGCGCGTGCGCCGCGCCAAGCCCGGCGGCACCGGCGCCGATGATTGCGACATCAACGGAGGAGGGAAGGGAGCCCATGGGCGGGCTCTAGCACGTTCGCTGGGGGTGCTGAAGTCACCACGTGCACAGCTGTCATCACCCGCGAAAGCGGGTGATCCAGTATTCCAGAGACAGTAGCTTCGTAGGGTGGGCAAAGGCGCTCTTGCGCCGTGCCCACCATTGCCGACCGGGACTTCAAGTGGTGGGCACGCTACGCTTTGCCCACCCTACTGCACAACGGCGTGCGGTGGCTTTACGCCACCGCTTCCTTGGACTTCTCCGCGCGCTTGCGCTCGTTCGGGTCGAGGTGCTTCTTGCGCAGGCGGATCGACTTCGGGGTGACCTCGACGAGCTCGTCGTCCTCGATATAGGCGAGCGCCTTTTCCAGCGTCATGCGGAT
The DNA here is from genome assembly GCF_000472645.1 of Bradyrhizobium sp. WSM2254. Classification (NCBI taxonomy): domain Bacteria; kingdom Pseudomonadati; phylum Pseudomonadota; class Alphaproteobacteria; order Hyphomicrobiales; family Nitrobacteraceae; genus Bradyrhizobium; species Bradyrhizobium sp. WSM2254. Next base: position 184,816 of record NZ_AXAB01000013.1, read on the forward strand.
CGGCGGGGTCAGGCGCACGGCTTCGTCCTTCGACGTCGTGCGGATGTTGGTGAGCTGCTTGCCCTTGAGCACGTTGATCTCGAGATCGTTGTCACGGGTGTGCTCGCCGACGATCATGCCCTTGTAGACCTTCCAGCCCGGCTCGATCATCATCGGGCCGCGATCCTCCAGCTTGAACATGGCGTAGGCCACGGCCTCGCCCTGGTCGTTGGAGATCAGGACGCCGTTGCGGCGGCCCTGGATCTCGCCCTTGTACGGGGCGTAGCCGTGGAACAGGCGGTTCATGATCGCGGTGCCGCGGGTGTCGGTGAGCAGCTCGCCCTGGTAGCCGATCAGGCCGCGGGTCGGCGCGTAGAACACCAGGCGCAGGCGGTTGCCGCCGGACGGCTTCATCTCGACCAGCTCGGATTTGCGCTCGCTCATCTTCTGCACGACGACGCCGGAATGCTCCTCGTCGACGTCGATCACGACCTCCTCGATCGGCTCCATGGCGGCGCCGGTGGCTTCGTCCTTCTGGTACACGACGCGCGGGCGCGACACCGAGAGCTCAAAGCCCTCACGGCGCATGGTCTCGATCAGGATCGCGAGCTGCAATTCGCCGCGGCCCGAGACTTCCATCGCGTCCTTGTCGGCGGCTTCGACGACGCGCAGCGCGACGTTGCCCTCGGCTTCGCGCAGCAGACGGTCGCGGATCATGCGGCTCGTCACCTTGTCGCCTTCGGTGCCGGCGAGCGGAGAGTTGTTGACGATGAACGACATCGACACGGTCGGCGGATCGATCGGCTGTGCCGGCAGCGGCACCTCGACGGTCGGATCGCAGAAGGTGTCGGCGACGGTGCCCTTGGTCAGGCCCGCGATGGCGACGATGTCGCCGGCTTCGGCTTCATCGAGCGGCGTGCGCTCGAGGCCGCGAAACGCCAGGATCTTGGTGATGCGCCCGGTCTCGACCAGCTTGCCGTCGGCATGCAGCACCTTGACCTGCTGGTTCGGCTTGAGCACTCCGGAGGAGATGCGGCCGGTGATGATGCGGCCGAGATAGGGGTTGGCCTCCAGGATGGTGCCGATCATCCTGAACGGACCTTCCTCGACCGTCGGCGGCGCGACGTGGCGCAGGATCAGGTCGAACAGCGGCTCCATGCCCTTGTCCTGCGGACCCTCGGGGCTCTCGGCCATCCAGCCCTGCTTGGCCGATCCGTAGAGGATCGGGAAGTCGAGTTGCTCCTCGCTGGCGTCGAGCGCCGCGAACAGGTCGAACACCTCGTTGATGACTTCGGTCGGGCGCGCGTCGGGGCGGTCGACCTTGTTGATGACGACGATCGGCTTGAGGCCGACCTTCAGTGCCTTGGAGACCACGAACTTGGTCTGCGGCAGCGGGCCTTCAGCGGCGTCCACCAGCACCAGCGCGCCGTCCACCATGTTGAGGATGCGCTCGACCTCGCCGCCGAAATCGGCGTGGCCGGGGGTGTCGACGATGTTGACGCGGGTGTCCTTCCACTGCACCGAGGCCGCCTTGGCCAGAATGGTGATGCCGCGCTCACGCTCCAGGTCGTTGGAGTCCATGGCGCGATCGGTCACCTTCTGGTTCTCGCGGAACGTGCCGGACTGCTGGAGGAGTTTGTCGACCAGGGTCGTCTTGCCGTGGTCGACGTGGGCGATGATGGCGACGTTGCGGAGGTTCATGAGTGAGCTTCTTTGCGTTCGAACAATGGGTTAAGCGCGATCTCGCCGGTCAGACCGGGACCTCTTCTCGAAACAACGCTGGAAGACTGGAAACGGGCGCTTTCCGCCCAAAAAGGGAAGCCCGGCCATATCGACCGGGCACCCTGCGCGTTGCGGCGCAATATATGCAAAAAACGCCAAAAAACAATGTGTTCTTTGCCGGTTGGTTGACTGAATTTTGTCCGGGAATCTCCGGGGGTTAAGGCTCGGTTCCGGGATGGGTGGGGGCCTTCCGCCCCTTAATGGCCGCCCAGATCAGGGCGACCCCTCCGATGCCGACGACCAGTCCCAGGAAGACCAGTGGCGCCATGTCGGAGCCGATTCTGCCGTCCTCAAGCACCGACATTCCGCCGAACAGGAGCGCGCAGAGGCCGGGCAGCAGCATGAGGACGCCCAAGCCTGCCATCAGGGCGGTCAGGCAGCCGCCGCGCTGGTTCGGCGGCGGCAGCGAAAGCGGGGGAGGGGACGGGGGTTCGATGTTGCTCATGATGATGCGACGCTACTGCCGGGGCTTGGGTGGGGTCGCCGCGCGGATGAAGAGGAAGACCGCAATTCCGATCAGGACAAACCCAATCAGGACAAAGGGGGCGCCTTGGCCGCCGAATGCCAGGAAGCATAGGCCGGGGAAAAGCAGCACCACGCCGGCGACCACCATGAAAGCGGTCAGGCAACCGTCGCGCCGTGGCGGCGCTAGCGGAGGCGCGTCCGCTTGAAGCGGCGGCTTCGGACTTGGAGGAGGCGCACCGGTATCGCTCACCGCGGCACCTCTTCGCCCTGCCTCACGTCCCGATACGTCTGCCCGGCCAGTGCAGCGCGGATGCCGTCGATCTTTCCGTCGCGGTAGAACAGATTGTAGGTGTCGAACGGAATGATCGCGCCCTGCTCCGTCACGAAATGGATGCAGGAGCGCTTGACGTTGCCGACGCAGAAATTGAAGCGATCGAGAAACTGCACGATGGTGACGCGGAACACGTTCTCGTAAGAAAGTCCTTCCGGCACCTCGAAGCTCGGCAGGCAGCACAGCAATTCGCAGACCCGTTCGGAGGTGTTGAGCGGCCCCGACGACAGCGAGAACAGGTCGACGAATTTTTCCCGCAGCACCGGATATTTCTCCGGGCTGATGGTGTTGGGCATCACCGCAACCAGCTGCTCCTGCGGAATCAGCGACGTCAGCGGCAGCACTTTCTCGCCATTGCGCAGGCCGTAGCCGATCGAGATGCTCTCGGGGTTGCAGGGGAGCGGGATCATGTCCTTGTCGCCGAACACGCCGGTCTCGACGACACGCTTGCGAATCTCCGACAGCATGATGCGGTCGGTGGTCTTGTCGAAATTCTCGTTGCGGCCGGCATCCTGCACCGGCTGGAGCGTGACGCCGCGAACGCATTTCCAGGTCAGCGCGTGACGCACGATGTCGCCGATCTCGGCGTCATTGACGCCGCGCTTGATGGTCGCCACCAGCGTGGTCGACACGCCGAAATGCTCGAGGTTCTCCAGCGCCTGTTGGCGGATCTTGCGCAGGTCCGCGCCGCGCAGATTGACCAATGCATCGCGCTGCAGCGAATCGAACTGGAGATAGACCTCGAGCCCGCGCTTGTTCTCGGCGAGCCGCGCCACGAAATCCTTTTCGCGGGCGATGCGCAGGCCGTTGGTGTTGATCATGACATGGCGGATCGGGCGGGCGCGCACGGCGTCCAGGATCTCGAAAAAATCCGGGTGCAATGTCGGCTCGCCGCCGGAAATCTGCACGAGGTCGGGTTCGCCCTCGCTGGCAACCAGCGCGTCGAGCATCTTCTCGACCGTCGCGAGCGGGGTGAATTTGGTTCGCGTTGGCGCGGATTCGGCGAAGCAGACCGGGCAGGTGAGATTGCAGTGCTCGGTGATCTCGATCAACGCGAGGCAGGAATGCTGCTCGTGGTCGGGACAGAGGCCGCAATCATAGGGGCAGCCGAATTCGGTGCGGTGCTGGAATTGCATCGGGCGGTCGCCCGGCTTGATGAAGTCCTTGCACAGGCGCCAATAGGCCGCGTCGGTGGAAACCAGCGTCGACTGGACACCATGCTCCCTGCAACGCTTTTCGTACCAGACCTCGTTGTCGAGGATCTGGATCTTGGTCGGCACCAGCTTCAGGCAGATTTCGCAAAGGGATTGGGTCTGGCCCCAGAAGATGTAGGGGCGCGACTTACGCAACGGCGCGTTCATGCACAGGTCTCGCTTTGGGCGCCGTCGCCAGCATGATTGCGGCGTAGAGCAGGATGGACAGCGACAGCAGGTGAAACAGCGTGAGGGGGCCGATCAGCGTGCCATAGGGTTTGAGGAATTCCCACAGGAAGCGCTGCGCTCCATAGTAGAGCAGAACCAGGTAGAAACCATTGGTGATCGCGAACGCGCTCCGGTTCAAGACCGCCAGCACGTAGAGCAGCGCGAACACGCCCATCGCGGCGCTCTCGTAGAGCTGCACGGGATGGCGGAGAACGCCGTCGCCGAAATCATGGCCCCAGGGCAATGCCGTCGGCGTGCCGTAGGTGAAATCGTCGAGGCCCGCAAAATAGCAGCCGAGCCGTCCGATCGCGATGCCAAGGGCCAGCGGCAGCGCAAACCGGGCGCCTGTGCGCAAGGCGATGCCGGCGGTCCATTTGTAGAGCTCGACCGCCACGATGCCGCCGGCTAGCGCGCCCTCGACCGAGCGCGCAACGCCGCTCTCGCCCGACAGCCACAGATTGGCGGATCCGAACAGATAGGCGCCAAGGCCGGCGCCGAACACCAGCGCGGCGATGTAGGGCAGCTCGAAGGATTGCGCCGGAAACCGCAAGCCTTGTCGCGACAGCCAGTAGACCGCCGCACCTGCCGCCAGCCACGCCGCAACATCGAAGACAGTGTGAAGGAATGCCCCGCTCATGCGGAGCGGGTATAGCACGGCGGACGTGCGGTGTCGTACGCCGGCATCCTTTCATGGTGGGGGAGGGCTATTGCATATGACACAGAGAGAGGCTGCCGGATGAGCTCGGCCTGCATGGTTCGAGACGCCCGTTTTGGCGGGCTCCTCACCATGAGGGTCTGATGTCTCGCCGCAAACCGTGACCTCATCCTGAGGGCCCGCCGTAGGCGGGCGTCTCGAAGGATGGGCCGCAGGCAAGCTGCCGGCCACGGTTTTCTCCATATGCGATAGCCCTGCCATGGAGCGGGAGTTCAGGGGGCAGCACGCCGGAGAGGTTAGCCGGTGCTGCTCGCCTCCTCCGTCGGGTAGACGCCGCGCAGCACTTCCTCGAAATGGGTTTTCACCGCCTCGTTGCAGAGGCACGCGCGCTGGCGCAGGCGGTCGCGGTCGCGGACCAGGATCGAGCCGCGCCGCGTGTCGAGGATGCCTTCGGCCCTGAACGATTGGAGCACGCGGCTCGCATAGCTGCGTCCGACCCCGAGCAGCGTCGCGAGCTGCTCATGCGTCAGCGGCACGCTGCTCTCGTCGCCGGTGCGCTCCATCGCCGCCAGGATCCATTTCGCCGTGCGCTGCTCGATCGAGTGGATGGCGTTGCAGGCGGTCGACTGGAAGATCTGCGCCAGCATGCAGTCGGCATAGCGGGCGAAGATGTTGCGCAGCGAGGCCGAGCGCAGCTTGGCCGCCTCCAGCTTGCCGACATGAATGCGTGCAAACGGCCCGCCGAATTTCACGCAGATGCGGGTGTAGGCCGGCAGAAATCCCTCGCTGACGATGCCGCCGACCGCGCCTTCGCGGCCGACCAGGATGGTCTCGACGTCGCGGCCGTCTTCGTTGGGAACGAGAAAGGTCGCGAGCGACGGCCCGCAGGGAAAGTGCACGACCTGGACATCGTCGCCGGGACTGTAGAGCAGCTCGTTGGCCGCGGCGTCGTCAACGATGACGTGTGGCGCGAGCAGCGCATAGTCGGCCGGACTCAAGCGTCGCAGCAGATTGTTGGCCGGCCGGCTGCCGACCTCCGCCGCCTTCCCGATACGCGCGTCCATCGTCAATCCCCTGCTCTCCTTTCAACACTAGCCAGTCTCGATCGCCGGCTGTGTGCACAAGTGGACAGACGTAAGAACTGTTCTGTGGTGAGTTTCGTTCCGGGAACCCTCCGGTGCGCTGGGCGCAGGCGTCGGGATGAGGCTGTCCTTGATCGGTAAGAACATGCAGCCCTCAATAGCCAGGATCATGATACCTGCTTCCCCGGACGGCTCGTCCGCCGTCCCCACCGATGTCCTGATCGTCGAGGACGATCCGATCATTGCGATCGATTTCGAGGATCGCCTGCTCGGCTTTGGCGTGACGAGCGTGCGCACCGTGGGATCGGTGGCGCAGGCGCTGGCCGCGATCGCGGCGCGCGCGCCCGACTTCGCACTGCTCGACGTCGAGCTCAGCCGCGAGAAAAGCTTTGCCGTCGCCGAGCGGCTGGCGGCCCTGGAAATTCCCTTCGTGTTCGTCACCGGCTATGGCGACGAGACGCGGATCGCTCCCGATTTCGTCAACCGGCCGCGTTTGCAAAAGCCGTGCTCGAGCGATGCGCTCGAGGCCGCGCTGCGGTCGCGCGGTTCATGACGCTCCGCTCTGGCTGAGGCGGCTTCAGGCGAGCTTCGGATCGAGCGTGGTCGACCACAGCGCAACGTCGGCGCGGTCGCGCAAGGTCACCGTCATCTGGCCGGAGGCGCCGTCGATCTTGACGTGACCGAAGAACTGCATGCCGGCCGACGGCGGCAGGTTCTGGCTGTCCTTGCCCGGCGCCTTGACGAAGCGCACCTCAGGCCCAAACGTGTTGTCGAGCTCGTTCGGACCGAAGGTGCCTGCGTGCAGCGGGCCCGAGACGAATTCCCAGAACGGCTCGAAATCCTGGAATTGCGCCTTGTTCGGGTCGTAGTAATGCGCGGCGGCGTAGTGCACATCCGCGGTCAGCCATACCGTGTTGCTGATCGGCGCCATCTTGATGAAGCGCAGGATGTCGGCGATCTCGAACTCGCGGCCACGCACCGGGCCGTCGCCCTGCGCAATCGCCTCCGATCCGCCCTTCGGTGTGTCCGAGACGACGAGGCTGAGCGGCATGTCGGAGGCGATCACCTTCCAGGTCGCGCGCGAGTTGAGCAGGCCGCGCTTGAGCCAGGCGATCTGGTCCGGGCCGAGGAAGTAGCTGGCGGGGCCGTAGGCGGTTTCGAGATTGGCGCCGTTCGGGCCGCGATAGCTGCGCTCGTCGAGCACGAACACGTCGAGATGCGGGCCGTAGGAGATCTGGCGATAGACGCGGCCCGGCTCAGCGATGCTCTCGCGCATCGGATACATCTCGTGAAAGGCGCGGCCGGCGCGGGCTGCGAGCAGCGAAATGTCGCGCACCTTGTAGGACGCCGGCAACTCCTTCGACAGCGACCAGTTGTTGGTCACCTCGTGGTCGTCCCACTGCACGAAGATCGGCACTTCGGCATTGAAGGCGCGGACATTGTCGTCGGTGAGATTGTATTTGTGCGCGGCGCGGTACTCGTCCAGCGTCTCCGCGACCTTGGCCTTTTCGGGGATGGTGACGTTCTTCCAGGTCTTGCCGTCGGCGAGTTTGACTTCGGATTGAATAGGGCCGTCGGCGTAGATGGTGTCGCCGGAGTGCAGGAAAAAATCCGGGCGATGCTTGCGCATCGCGGAGAAGGTGAGCATGCCGCCGTCATCAGGATTGATGCCCCAGCCTTGCCCTGCGACGTCGCCGCCCCAGACGAAGCTGACGTCGCGACGGTCGGCCGGCGCGGTGCGGAAGCGGCCGATGACGGCTTCGCCCTCGATCGCGCTGTGCGAGAGGTCGCGGAAGCGGACGCGGTAAAAGATGTCCTGTCCGCCCGGCAGGTTCTCGATCAGCATCTTCGCTGTGAAGTCGCTCTCCGGCAGTGCCGCGATCGGCGGCAGCGCGCGGGCGTCCTTGAACGTTTCCGTCGTCGCCACCTCGACCAGCATCTGCGACGGACGATCGGCGCGCGCCCAGACCACGCCACCGTCGACCGTGACGTCGCCGGACTGCACGCCATGCGTAACCGCCGGCCGGTCGGCCGCGCGCGACAGGTGCGGCATCGCGATCGCACCGAGCGCACCGGCCCCGGTGGTGAGAAAACGGCGGCGGGAGAATTTGATGTTCATGGCGGCTTCGCTGGTTGTCTCGTGCGCATCTCGCGTCGTCATTCCGGGCCGGTCCGACGGACCGGACCCGGAATCTCGAGATTCCGGATTCGCGCTACGCGCGTTCCTGAATGACAACGAAAGCTATATTGAGACAATGTGACGCAGCGATTACGCGCGCAAGCGTTTACGCGTTGCCGGCGGCCCTGAATTGCGCGCCTGCGCGCTGCAGGCTTTGCGGCATGGCGAACAGCACGGCCTTGCGGTCGGCGACGGCGGCGTGGAACTGGTCGAGCACGATGTTGATGGCGGTGAGCCCGCCCTCTTCGATCGCGCCGTGATCGAAGCAGCGCAGCGTGTCGCGCAAGATTTCGTCAGCCTCGGTTTGCATCTGGTCGAGTTCTTCCGTCGTCTCGCTCTTGCGCGCCGCCGCGATCATGTCGAACAGGCGGTCGCGCAAATGGCTGTTGTTGTCGCGTTCGTCCTTCTTCAGGTAGCCCGCGAACCAGGCGCCGAGCGAACCCATGGCCGAGAGCGCCATCAGGGTCCACCAGATGTAATCGCTGTATTTGTCGAGGAAGGTCTTTTCCTCGCCGTCGACGAAGGCGGCTGCGCCCGGATGCACGGGAATCACCGCATCCTTGTCGGTGTCGGGCGTCTCGATCTTCGCCGCCATCGGGAATTCCGCCACCAGTTGCTGGCGCACGGCGAAGAGCTGGCGCGTGAACGCCGCGATGGTGGTGTCGGACACGCTTTTGCGCGCCACGATGTGGTGCGAGAAGCTGATGGTCTTGACCTCGTCGTCGGGACGATCGGGCGAGCCGCCATAGGTACCTGCGGGAATCTCAGATGCTTCGTAGACGGGATGGTTTTGCGCAATCGCATCCGCGGAATCGATCGCAAGGAAAGTCGGCGTGCCGCTGTCCTTGGCGGAAGCCGCGATTACGTCCGACGTGATCTTGCTGTTGACCGGTCCGGCCGCGAGATAGGCGTCCGCCTTCTGGGCCTTGATCGCCTCGGCGGCTTCGTTGGCCGGGTACTGCACCATCTCGACCTTGGCGGGATCGACGCCGTATTGCTGGAGGATCACCTTGAGCAGATTGACGTTGGCCTGGGTGCGGCCGACCACGCCGACGCGATGGCCGGCGAGCTGCGCGATCTTGGTGATCTTCGCGCCCTTCTTCTTGCCCTTGCCGGGGACGGTCCACAGCACCACGACGTTCTTGCAGGGTCGCGACGGCTTGCGCATTCTTCGGCACGTCGACGTCGCCGCGCACGATGGCGAGATCGACCTTGTTTTCCGCGAGCGCATCGGCGCTGGCGGTGGCGCCGTCGGTCTGGATCGGGCGTAGCCGCACATAGTTCTTGTGCTGCGCGAAAGCCTGCGTCAGCGCCTGCACGACCTTGAGGTCGTCGCTATTGGCCGGACCGACCGCGATCTTCAGCGTCACAGGGCGCATCGCGAAATAATAGCCGCCGACGAGCGCGCCGATGATCGCAAGCACCAGCGCCAGAGACACAAGTGCCGTCTTCCGCGCCGTTGATCGCGGCGAAGGCGGGGTGGGCGCTTCGGCCAGGTCCAATCCCCCGGTCATCGATCTCCCAAACAGGCGCTTGAGGCTCAGTTTCATCTTGGCCGGCGATTTACGCCCGCAATTGTAGCAAATTTCTTGTCCGGCGGGGTTACTTCTCCGTCATGGTTAGCGGATGGGGCAAATCCCGCATGAACCCGGGCGTAAGCACGGTGTTAGGGTAAAGTTCCCCTGAAGCACGGAGACGATCATGGCAGAACGGCTGACGATGGAGGCGCGCAAGCAGGCGCTGGGCGGAATACCTGATTGGACCGAAGTTTCGGGCCGCGACGCCATCGGGAAAACCTTTGTCTTCAAGGATTTCAACGAAGCCTTCGGCTTCATGACCCGCGCGGCGCTGGTCGCCGAGAAGATGGATCATCACCCCGAATGGCGCAACGTCTACAAGACCGTGGAGGTGGTGCTGTCGACCCATGACGCCGGCGGCGTCACGGCGCTCGACATCGAGCTCGCCAGGGCGATGAACGCCATCGCCAAGCTTACACCGGGCTGACGTCTTGCAGCGACCGGCTGCATCCCCATCTTGTGATCAGCAGGGGATGCGGCGATCCGCCGCTCCCGGCGGAACGGGGAGTTTTGGAGCATGGCTGCCGAACACAGCGTCGGCTTTGAGCCGGCCGATCGGCTCGCGGAAGATCGTGAAAGCGTTCGCCGCCGCTTCTGGCGCAAGCTGAAGCGCGTCGCCGCGCATCTGCCGTTCGCCGAAGACCTGCTCGCAGCCTACTATTGCGCGTTCGACCGGCAGACTCCGCGCCATGTCCAGGCGTCGTTGCTGGGGGCGATCGCCTATTTCATTCTGCCGTTCGATTTCGTCCCCGACGTGATGCCGATCCTCGGCTTCACCGATGATGCCGCCGTGCTCGCCACCGCCATCCGCATGGTCGCCAGCCACATCACGACGGAGCACCGCGAAGCCGCCCGCGCCGCGCTGAAGCGGGGCGTGGACGAGGCGGAAGCGAGAGAGTAGTTGCCTCGCAACGCCTCGTCGCTACATCCTCCGTGTCGTCCTGGCGAAAGCCAGGACCCATTACCCCGTTTGGTAATGGTTACGGCCGGTGCTCGCTCAGAGTCTTCGCCAAACTCCTCTCGGTGGTAATGGGTCCTGGCTTTCGCCAGGACGACGCCGAGAGAACTACTTCTTCTCCGCCTGCGCTCGCGCCTTCTCCGCGTCCCATGCCTGGAATTGTCTGAACAGCTTTTCCTTGTCCGCATCGGATACGTTCGCGGCCGTCGGACTCTGCTTCAGGAACGCCTCGAAGCGCTGGCGTGTCACCGGCTCGACGCCGTGCTTGTCGAGCCATTGCTGCGCCACCGGCAATCGGTTCCAGCCGGACAGGGGCGCTGCGAGCGAGACCTCCTTCCACTTGGGATGGAAGGGTGGGTTCTGGAGTGCGGGGAATTTCGTGAAGAACGCGTCCACGAACAGCGCGAGCTTGCGATAGCGCTCGGTGTTGGGCGCCCAGTTATAGGCCGCCAGCACCGCAGGCACCGCGATCGTGTCCACGCTCTCGCCCTCCTTGATCAGGTTCGGATAGTCCTTTGCGGTCAGCGTTGCCGGCAGATAGTCGCTCTGGAGCGGCTTTGCATAGTCGACCTTCGCAAGATGGAAGCGGCCGTCATTGCCGAAGGTCGAGACCGATTTGTACGGCTTGCCGCCGACCACGATGACGGCGTCGATCTCGCCGGCCTTCAGCTTCTCCATCGCGATGCGCTGCTCGACATAGACGAAGTTCGCCTTGATCCCGAGCCGCTCGAACACGGTGAGCGCGGTGACGAAGGTGCCGCCGTTCGGCAGGTCGACGCTCACCGTCTTGCCTTCGAGGTCCTTCAGCGTCGCGACCGATTTCGGCGCGATCACCTGCATCTCCTCATTGTAGAGCTTGGTCACATAGGTGAACTGCTTCTTGATATCCTTCGCAAAACCCTTGCGCTCGAGATAGTCGAGCGTGTCGGCACGCACGATGCCGAGATCGACGCCTTGCAGGAACAGGATGTCGGCGACGCTCTGCACCGAGCCGCGGCCGACGATCGGCAGCACGCGGATCTTGTTGCCGTCGTCGAGCACCGAGGCGAGGTCGGCGCCGAACTGCACATAGGTGCCGCCGATCGTGCCTGTTATCAGCGTGACGGTGTTGGCGTTCAGCGACTGCTTGGTCGAGGTCGAGCCGAATTGGAAGATCGCCTTCAGGCTGTCCGAGACCTTGGCTGGATCGTATTCGGTCTGATCGGCGCGTGCCGCGAACGCGCAGATCGTCATGATGGCGGCAAGCGCCATTCCCAAAGCGTTACGCATGATATCCTCTGAAGAGTTCTAGTTCGAGAGTTGGGTGAGGCGCTTTCGCGCTTCCGCCGATCCGAGGCTGGCGGCCCGTTGGTACCAGTCGCGTGCGGCGACGGCGTCGGCGGTGATGCTCCGCGTGTCCTTGGTGCCCAGGACGGCTGGATCGTAGGTCTGCGCCAGCAGGAACGCCGCCGTCGCATCCTGAGCATTCGCCGCGCGCTCGAGCAGCAGCCGCGCCGCGGCGATGTCGCCGACGGTCAACAGGCTCTTGGCGCGCGCCATCAAGCCGGCCAGCGTGTCGGCGTCGAGGCTCCTGGCTGGCGGCGGTGGCGCGGGCTGTGCCGCGACTTGTGTCGGTACAGGCGCGGGTGCCTGAGCCTGGAGCGCGCTCTGATAGGCGGTTGCGATCGCCTCGCGGCTCGGCGTCGCCGGTGCAGGAGCATCCTGTGCGTCAGCGCTCGCCAGCATCGTGTTGGTCACACGCGCGGCATCCTTGACCGGACCCTGCCGTGCGGCAGGCGGATTGGCGGGAGCCGCGGCCTCGTTCGCGGCCGCGCCGATCCACGACGTGCCGTTGATGGTGAGCAGCCGGTTGATGTCGGACCAAAACAGCGCGATCGGGACCGCGATGACCGACGCGGCGAGGACGGCAGCGAGAATGCGCCGGACGCTTCTGGCCCTGGTGCGCACGGCCAATGGCGCGAATTCCCGTGGATCCGGCGCGCTGAGCGGATCGGACAAGAACAGTGGCATGGGATCGTGCGATGAAGGATCGATCCGTTCAGCGCGCGCACGAATGTAGGATGCGGTGGACGGATGTGATGCCGCTTGTTCGGAGTCGAGCGCCCTCGACCCCCAGGACGGACGGAATGCCGTCGTCTCCATGGTGATGCTTCCCCCAAATACTGACACAACGCGGGGCAATGCCGGTTTTAGTTTTCTTGTTTTTGTCCAGGAGCGCCCTGCAATCTGGAACCGGTAAATCGCAATTTGAATCAGCCCAAAAAGCGACAACGGTTGGGGCGAATCGGGAAAAATTTAGGTTTGATTCGGGCGACGCGGGGGAGTGCACCGCAATTTTGGCGGTGATGGTTGAGAAGGCGCTACCAGGCGGTGACGCGCAATTTTGCGCGAAGTCAGGGTTGTTCACGCTGCCTGCCGCGCACTCCGCTGCCCCGGCTTGACCGCGGCATCCGGGACGCTGCGGCCCCTCGGTTCAATCACGTCCGCCTCTGGAATGCTGCATCGCCCGCCCCAGTGCGCAAGTGCGCGCAAGGCGAGCGATGACAGGTGTGTGCGTAGCGACAGCGTCGCGCCGCCGCCCGCATCATCTCACGGATGCAGGATCACCTTGCCCATGGCCTGGCGTCCCGCGAGCACCTTCAGCGCGTCCGCGGTCTGTGCCAGCGGGAAGGTGCGATCGACATGCGATGAGATCTTGCCTTCCGCGGTCCACTTCACGAGCTTTTCGAGATTGGCGCGGTTCTTGGTGGGATTGAGCCGGGTCCAGGCGCCCCAGAACACGCCGCGGATGTCGCAGCCCTTCAGCAGCGCGAGGTTCAGCGGCATCTTCGGAATGTCGCCGGCGGCAAAGCCGATCACGAGGAAGCGGCCTTCCCAGGCGATCGAGCGCAGCGCCTGCTCGGCATACGCGCCACCAACCGGATCGAAGATGATGTCGACGCCCTTGCCATCAGTGAGCTTGCGCAGGCCTTCCTTCAAATCTTCCTTGCCGTAGTTCAGCGTGAGCTCGGCGCCATGGGCTTTCGCGAATTCGAGCTTCTCGTCCGACGAGGCGCAGGCGATCACCTTGAGGCCCATCAGCTTGCCGAGCTCGCAGGCGGCAAGGCCCGTGCCGCCGGCCGCGCCGAGCACCGCGAGCGTCTCACCGGGCTTGGGGCTGGCGCGATCTTCCAGCGCATGCAGTGCGGTGCCGTAGATGATGATGATGCCGGCCGCGCGGTCGTAATCGAGATTGTCCGGGATCTTCACGATCGATGCCGCCGGCAGCGCGATCTTCTCGCGCGCGCCGTTGTGGCCGCAGGAGGCGACCACGCGATCGCCGACCTTGAGGTCGGTCACGCCGGGGCCGATGCTCTCGATCACGCCGGCGACTTCCGCGGCCGGCGAGAACGGGAACGGCGGCTTGATCTGGTACTTGCCCTGAATCATCAGGATGTCGAAGAAGTTCAGCGCCGCCGCCTTGATCGCGATCACGGCCTCGCCGGGACCTGCCACCGGATCCGGAACCTCGGCGAGCACGAGATCGTCGGGCTGGCAATATTGCGAGCAGAGAATGGCTTTCATGGCGGCACCCAGGCGTTTCGAGGTGGAATTATAGTTGGCTCGTTTCTGCCGGATTTAGCGCAGCCCTACAATCCGGATTCTTTGTCTAAGGGAGCGCGCAGGCCTATCCTTGCGTCATTGCGAGCGCAGCGAAGCAATCCAGAGTCCGTGCCGCGGAAATAGTCTGGATTGCTTCGGTGCGTTCGCAATGACGAAAAAGAAAAAAGAAGGATTCAAACGATGTTTGAAACGGGTCTGCTGAGGGGCAAGCGCATTCTCGTCACCGGTGGCGGCTCGGGCCTCGGTGCCGCGATGGGACGCCGCTTCCTCGCGCTCGGCGCCGAGCTCGTGATCTGCGGCCGCAAGCTCGACCGGCTCGAGGCAACCGCAGCCGAGATGCGCGCGCAGACCAGCGGCAAGGTCACGACCATCGCCTGCGATATCCGCGACGGTGCCGCCGTCGAGAGCATGATGGACGCGATCTGGCGCGAGGCGCCGCTCGACATTCTCGTCAACAATGCCGCAGCGACCTTCATTGCCCAGAGCGAACATCTCTCCTTCCGCGCCGCGGATGCGATCCTGGCGCCGACGCTGCATGGCGCGATGTATTGCACGCTCGCTGCCGGCAAACGCTGGATCGACGGCAAGCATGGCGGCGTCGTGCTCTCGATCCTCTCGACCTCGACCATCACCGGCCGCGCCTTCACCGTGCCGTCCGCGATGGCGAAGTCGGCGGTGCTGGCGATGACCAAAAGCCTGGCAGTGGAGTGGGGCCCGAAGGGCATCCGCACTGTCGCAATCGCGCCGGGTCCGTTCCCGACCGCCGGAGCATCCGGACAGCTCCGTCCCGAAGGCCGCGACGACGGCTGGACCGCGCGGAACCCGCTTGGCCGGACCGGGGACCACAGCGAGCTCGCCGATCTCGCCAGCTTCCTGGTCTCCGACCGCGCCGGCTACATCAACGGCGAGATGGTGGTGATCGACGGTGGCGCGCATTTGCGCAGTTCGGGCGCCGAGGACCTGCTCGGCTGGACCGACGCGCAATGGGCCGACCAGCGCGCCGCGCGATCCCGAGGCTAGCTGTTGCTAACCCGCTAACTGCCTTCCCAAATTGGACTTTCCCGGTTATCCCTGCCGCGGGGACAATGCGCGGCCGGGCCATCTTCCAGTCACAATATTGAGGGAACCACTCCAGCATGTGGCGGGTGCTATTTTTGGCTTTGATGGCCGGCGTGACGGCGTGGGGAATCACCGATTCCGCGCGGGCTCAGACGGCGCAACCGGCGCCCAAGTCGGCACCCAAAGAGGCTGCACCGAAAGAGGCTGCACCGAAAGCGGCTGCGCCGGCCCCCAATACGACCGCAAAGACCGCAACGAAACCCGAGAGCAAGCCGGTGGCCCCGGCTACGGCGGTTGCGGGCGGCGCGGAGCCGACCCTGATCGGCCAGTTCGGCACCTGGGGCGCCTATTCGGCCACGCCCAACGGCAAGAAGGTCTGCTTTGCGCTGGCCAAGCCTTCGTCGTCGAAGACCAATCCGCCGAACCGGCCGCGTGATCCCGCCTATGCCTTCGTCTCGACCCGGCCGGCCGAGAAGGTGAACAACGAAGTCTCGGTGATGATCGGCTACGCGCTGAAGCCGGGATCGGAATCCTCGGTCGAGGTCGGGGGCGCCGCTTTCGCCATGTACACGCAGGGCGACGGCCTCTGGATCAAGAACGCGGCCGAGGAGGAGCGGATGGTCGAAGCCATGCGCAAATCCGCCGATCTCGTGGTCAAAGGCGTCTCGGCCAAGGGAACGGAGACGACTGACACGTTTTCGCTGAAGGGCCTTGCCCAGGCGCTCGACAAGATCTCTCAGGATTGCCGGCGTTAAGGCTTTATCTGCCGACAGTAGCTCTACGGTCGTAATCGGCGGCTGCGGTTGCTATATAGGGCCGGTTCCAAGTTTTTCCGTCATTCCGGGGCGATGCGCAGCATCGAACCCGGAATCTCGAGGTTCCGGGTCTGGTCCTTCGGACCATCCCGGAACGACCAAGTAATTAGGCCCATCTGATGCAAACGACGACCGAGCCGCACAACGCAACATTGGTGGAGAAGACTCCGCTCGAAACCTATGTGCCGCCGGCGAGGCCCTCGCTCATCGGCCTGTCGCGCAACGAGCTTGCCGACCGGCTCGGCGAGATCGGCGTCGCACCTGCGCAGCGCAAGATGCGCGTGCAGCAGCTGTGGCACTGGATGTATTTCCGCGGCGCCCAGAATTTCGACGAGATGACGTCGATCTCGAAGGGCATTCGTGCCGAGCTCGCACAGCATTTCACCGTCGACCGGCCCGAAGTCGTGGCCGAGCAGATCTCCAACGACGGCACCCGCAAATGGCTGCTGCGGCTGCCGAGCGGCGACAATGTCGAGAAGGCGCATGAAGTCGAGTGCGTCTACATCCCCGAGACCGATCGCGGCACGCTCTGCGTCTCCTCGCAGGTCGGCTGCACGCTGAATTGCTCGTTCTGCCACACCGGCACGCAGCGCCTGGTGCGCAACCTCACCGCCGGCGAGATCGTCGGTCAGATCATGGTTGCGCGTGATCGCCTCAATGACTGGGCCGATCGCGAGGACGGCACGCGCCGCGTCACCAACATCGTGATGATGGGCATGGGCGAGCCGCTCTACAATTTCGACGCCGTGCGCGATGCGCTGCTCATCGTCGGCGACAACGAAGGCATCGGCATCTCCCGCCGTCGCATCACGCTGTCGACTTCGGGCGTGGTGCCGAACATCGTGCGCGCCGGCGAGGAGATCGGCGTCATGCTCGCGATCTCGCTGCATGCGGTGCGCGACGAATTGCGCAACGAGCTCGTGCCGCTCAACCGCAAATACCCGATCAAGGAGCTGCTGCAGGCCTGCCGCGACTATCCCGGCGCCTCGAACGCGCGCCGCATCACCTTCGAATACGTGATGCTCAAGGGCGTCAACGATTCGCTCGACGATGCAAAGCTGCTGGTGAAGCTGCTCAAGGGCATTCACGCCAAGATCAACCTGATTCCGTTCAATCCCTGGCCCGGCACCGCCTATGAATGCTCGGACTGGGACCAGATCGAGAAGTTCTCCGAATACATCTTCAACGCCGGCTATTCCTCGCCGGTGCGCACCCCGCGCGGCCGTGACATCCTCGCCGCCTGCGGCCAGCTCAAGTCGGAGACCGAAAAGCTCTCGGCCCGCGAACGCCAGACACTGCGCGCCATGGCGATGACGGACTAAGGATGGCGCTGATCCGCCGCCTGCCGATCATCGCGTTCGCGTTTCTGGCCGCTTGCACGATCGCGGAGATCTTCTACGCCATCGTGGTCCTGGAATATGAAGCGTTTCTGGCGCTTGGAAGGCTCGCACACCTGCACCTTCTGAAAGATATGAGCGTGCTGCTTGGCCTCGGTTTCAAGGTGCTATGTGGCGCGACAGTGTTGCCTGCAATCGTCGCGGTGACGATCACGGAACTGACGGATCGGCGCGCTTTATGGGTCTATCTCGTTGCCGGTACGGCGACAGCCCTTGTCTGCTATTTGGTGGTCGCTCCGTTTGAGGAGACACTCATCCCGCCGGGGCACAACACGCCAAGACTCATTAGACCCTATCCCATCGCGATTGTCGCCGCCGGGATCGTTGCGGGCGCTGCCTATTGGTTGATTGCAGGGCGCACGGCCGGCCTATGGCGCAAGGTGGGACGAGCGGAGCCGGCGAGCTGAGGTCGCAAGGATAGGTTTTATTCATGGCACTCATCGGCCGCCTCGTCGTCATCTTCATCGGCTTTCTCGCCGCCTGCTTCGTCGGCGGCATGATCGTGGTCGTCGCGCTGCTGTTTCCGGAATTCGCCGATCTTGGCGCCGGTCCCGTCGATCAAGGCACGATCGACGTCCTGCTCGGATTCGGTTTCATCTTCGTCTCCGGCTTTGCGCTGGTGCCGGCGGCGGTGATCGTCGCGATCACCGAAGCGCTCTACATCCGCAGCGCGCTGGCCTACGCCGTCGGCGGCGGCCTCGTGGGGCTCGCCTGCTACCTCGGCCTCGTTCCCTTTCACTCCGACACGTTCCAGTTCGAAGGCGTCGTGCGGCGTCACCTCGAGATCATGACCGGCGCCGGCATCGTCGCCGGCGTGGTCTACTGGCTGATCGCCGGCCGCAACGCCGGCGCCTGGCGCAATCCGCCGCCCCCGCACAAGCCGCCTCCGCCGTTGCCGTCGCATTCGCGGCCGGATGCGCGGTGACTGGCGCACCTCACTGAGACGCGACGCAACGCGCCACATATTCAGTGTCGTCCCGGCCTAGTGCGCAATTGCGCACGGGGGGCCGGGACCATACCGCGAGGTCTATCCGTGGAGGCTCGATAGCAGTACCGGACGACGAGTCTTCGCCAAACCACTCCCTGGGGTTATGGGTCCCGGCCTTCGCTGGGACGACGGTGTAGAGCCATCTCGTTCCGACAAAATTCATTGTCGCCTACGCCACCAGCCGCGACCGATTCCGGGGTTTTCATCCCCTCCCCACTCCGCTAAACCGCGCGGCATGAACCGGACCGGACTCTTCATCGCCCTGGCGCTGTGGCTCGTGATCGGCGTCGTTTTCGGCCTCTATCCCGAACTCGATCTCAAGCTCGCCGCGCTGTTCTTCGATCCCGCAACCAGGACCTTTCCGCTCAAATCGAGCGGCTGGGCCGGCGTCGCGCGTGATGCGGCGATGTGGATCGCCTGGGCGTTCGTGCTGCCCTCGCTGGTGGCGCTCGTGGTCAAGCTGTTCCGCCCGGACCGGCCGCTGATGGTGTCGGGGCGCGCGGTGATCTTCCTGCTGGTGACGATCACGCTGTCGGCCGGAATCCTCACCAACCTCACCTTCAAGACCTATTGGGGCCGGCCGCGCCCGGTGGTGGTGACGCAGTTTGCCGGCGATCAGCAGTTCGTGCCGTGGTGGGATCCGCGCGGCGGCTGCGCGCGCAACTGCTCGTTCTTCTCGGGCGAGGGCGCGACCGCGTTCTGGACGCTGGCCCCTGCCGCGCTGGCCCCGCCGGCATGGCGGCCGCTCGCCTATGCCGGCGCCGTGGTGTTTGGTCTTGTGACGTCAGGGCTGCGCATGGCCTTCGGCGGGCACTTCTTCACCGACGTCTCGATCGCCGGCCTGGTCACCTTCGTCGTGATCTGGTTCGCCTACGCGCTGATCTACCGCTGGCCGCGGACGCGGTTCTCGGACGCGGCCGTCGATGCCGCCCTGACGCGGCTGGCCTCGCCCGGCTACCGGCTCCGCCAGCGCCTGTTTGGCCGCAAGACGGGTCCCGAGCCGTCAGTTTGAGCCATTAAATGCGTGCCGAGCCCTGCGAAATTTGATATTCGCCCGGTCAACCCGCAACCGCCATCAGCCCCTTGAGACCCGATTGGAAGCCCCATGACCACGATCCTGAAAAGCCTGCCCAAGGGTGAGAAAGTCGGCATCGCGTTTTCGGGCGGTCTCGACACCAGCGCGGCACTGCTCTGGATGAAGCAGAAGGGCGCGCGCTGCTACGCCTATACCGCCAATCTCGGCCAGCCCGATGAAGCCGATTACAACGAGATCCCGCGCAAGGCGCAGGAATTCGGTGCCGAGAAGGCCGTACTGGTCGATTGCCGCATGCAGCTCGTCCACGAAGGCATCGCCGCGATCCAGTCCGGCGCCTTCCACATCTCGACCGGTGGCATCACCTATTTCAACACCACGCCGCTCGGCCGTGCCGTCACCGGCACGATGCTGGTCGCGGCGATGAAGGAGGACGGCGTCAACATCTGGGGCGACGGCTCGACCTTCAAGGGCAACGACATCGAGCGCTTCTATCGCTACGGCCTGCTCACCAATCCGAGCCTGCGCATCTACAAGCCCTGGCTCGACCAGCAGTTCATCGACGAGCTCGGCGGCCGCGCCGAGATGTCGGCGTTCATGACCGCCCAGGGTTTCGCTTACAAGATGAGCGCCGAGAAGGCGTATTCGACCGACAGCAATCTGCTCGGCGCCACGCATGAAGCCAAGGATCTCGAGAGCCTCGACAGCGGCATCAAGATCGTCAACCCGATCATGGGCGTGCCGTTCTGGCGCGACGACTGCAACGTCAAGGCCGAGAAGGTCGTGGTGCGCTTCGAGGAAGGCCAGCCGACGGCGCTGAACGGCCAGACCTTCAGCGATCCCGTTGCGCTGTTCCTCGAAGCCAATGCCATCGGCGGCCGCCACGGCCTCGGCATGAGCGACCAGATCGAGAACCGCATCATCGAGGCCAAGAGCCGCGGCATCTATGAAGCGCCCGGCATGGCGCTCTTGCACATCGCCTATGAGCGCCTCGTCACCGGCATCCACAACGAGGACACTATCGAGCAGTACCGCATCAGCGGCATGCGTCTCGGTCGCCTGCTCTACCAGGGCCGCTGGTTCGATTCGCAGGCCCTGATGCTGCGCGAGACCGCGCAGCGCTGGGTCGCGCGTGCCGTCACCGGCGAGGTCACGCTGGAGCTGCGCCGCGGCAACGACTATTCGATCCTCAACACCGAGAGCCCGAACCTCACCTATGCGCCGGAGCGGCTCAGCATGGAGAAGGTCGAGGACGCTGCCTTCTCGCCGGCCGACCGCATCGGCCAGCTCACCATGCGCAACCTCGACATCGCCGATACGCGCACCAAGCTGAAGCTCTACAGCGACACTGGCCTGCTCTCGGGCAGCGAAGGCTCGCAGATCTTCCGGCTCGAGAACGACAAGGGCTGAGGCCTTTGGTCGCCCGACCGGGCGACGCACGGTTTAATGACGGTGTCATGCGCGATCGCTAGGCTTCCTGCTCCTGTCCGGAACGGAATCGCGGAGCATCGAGCATGGTCAAGGGATCGGCACTAGCCTCTCTCATCGTCCTCTGTTGGACGTCGTCATTGTCGGCGCAGACGATCTATCCGATAGATCGCGCCGAGATTCTGGCCGGCGCCCAATTCGACTTCAAGGTTGAATTTCCCGGGCCGGTCGATCCGGCCAGGCTGAAGGTGACGGTGAACGGTGCGGACTATGCCGAAATGTTCGGCCGCGCCGGGACCTTCGTCGAGCGCGAGGACGGCAAGGACCAGTCGGCGCTGATCCTGCGCGACGTCGCGCTGACCAAGCCGGGCAGTGTCACGGTGGACGTGAGCGACGGCACGCATCAGCGCAGCATCGCGTGGACGGTTTACGAGACCGGTCCGCGCAAGGCGAAGAACGTCATCCTGTTCATCGGCGACGGCATGTCGCCGGCGCATCGGGTCGCAGCGCGAATCCTGTCCAAGGGCATTGCGGAGGGCAAGAGCCGCGGCAAGCTCGCGATTGACGACATGCCCCATATGGCGCTGGTGGCGACCGCTGGCTCGGACTCCATCATCACCGATTCCGCGAACTCGGCCAGTGCCTATGCGACCGGCCACAAGAGCGCCGTCAACGCGCTAGGCGTCTATGCGGACCGCACCACAAGCCCGTTCGACGATCCCAGGGTCGAAACCATCACCAGCCTTGCCCGGAGACGTAACGGCATGGCGATCGGCATCGTCACCAACACCGAGATCGAAGACGCGACGCCGGCTGCGATGGTAGCGCACACGCGCCGGCGCGCCGCCTATGACGAGATCGTCGAACAGCTCTTCGCCGCGAAGCCGGATGTGCTGCTGGGCGGCGGCAGCGCGAATTTCCTGCCGAAGTCCGCGACAGGCTCCAAACGCAAGGACGAGGCCGACTACATCGCGAAGTTTCGCGACGCAGGCTATCAGGTCGCGACGACCGCAAGCGAGCTCGGCGTTTCTGCCGCAAAGCCGGAGACGGGCAGGCTGCTCGGGCTGTTCGCCACCGGAAACATGGACGGCGTGCTCGACCGCAAATTCCTCAAGGGCGGCGGCGTGAAGAAGTTTCCGGAGCAGCCCGACCTGACCGAGCAGGTGCAGGCCGCGCTGAACATCCTCTCGAGAAACGACACCGGCTTCTTCCTGATGGTCGAATCCGGGCTGATCGACAAATACGCGCATCTGCTCGACATGGAGCGGGCGGTCTACGATACGATCATGCTCGATAATGCAGTGCGCCAGACGCGCGAATGGGCGCGTGCGCGCGGCGACGACACCCTCATCCTGGTGCTGGCGGACCACAATCACCCCAACAGCCTTGTCGGAACGGTCAACGACGACATGGGCACGACGCCCAACGTGCCGCTGCGCGAGCGCGTCGGCGTCTACGAGCAGGCCGGATTCCCGAACTATCCGGCTCCGGATGCCGAGGGCTATCCGTCACGCGTCGATGTGAGCCGCCGGCTCGCCATCTTCTCGGCCAGCCTGCCGGACCACTATGAGACCTTCCGCCCCAAGCTCGACAATCCCAACGAGCCGACCGTCAAGGCCGGTGACGACGGGACCTTCAAGGCCAACGACAAATACAAGGATGTCCCGGGAGCAGTGCTGCGTCCCGGCAATCTGTCGGCGATGATCGGTGCCAGCGTGCATTCGGGCGAGGATGTCATCCTGACGGCGACCGGGCCGGGCAGCGAGCGCGTGCACGGCTCGATGGACAATACCGAAGTCTTTCGCGTCATGGTCGAAGCGCTTGGGCTCGCCGCCGGGCACTAGCCACCCCGCGCGGTTCAAACAAAAATGGCCGGGATTGCTCCCGGCCATTTTGCATTTTGTGGGTCGCCTTACCGCGGCGGCGCGGTGCCGGGCGGGGGCGGCGGCAGCGAGGCCTGCCCGCCGTTGAGCAGCGGCGTGATGTTGCGGATGGTGACGCGCCGGTTGATCAGGCTCGGCCCTTGCGTCTGCTCCTTCAGATACTGCTCGCCATAGCCCTGCGACGTCAGGTTCTCCGACGGCACGTTGAACTGCTGGGTCAGCAATTCGGCCGCGGACTGCGCACGACGGTCCGACAATGACAGATTGTCGACCTCGTTGCCGACCGCGTCGGTGTGACCTTCGATCAGGAACACCACGCGCGGATTGGCCTGGATCGCACGGTTGAGACCGTCGGCGATCGCCTGCAGCTTCTCCGCCTGATCCGGTGGGATCGTCCACGATCCCGTTTCGAAGTTGATCGTGTTGACGTCGATGCTCGGCATTTGCATGCGAACATTGGGGCTGTAGCGGATCTCGTCGAGCGTGTAGCGACGATCGATCCGTTGCACCGGCGGTGCCACCATCGTCTGGTAGATCACGTCCGGCGACGCTTCCTGGGCGTCGACGATGTAGCGATCGTAGGGAATATTCACGACCGGCGGCGGCGCATCGACATAGAAACCGCCAACCGACCGCGGATCGCGGTAGCTGTTGTCGATGATGATGATCTCGCGTCCGGCGGGGTCCCTGCGGATTCGCCGCAGCAACCGACCGTCCGGACCGACCACCGTGATGATCTCGCTGCCATCGGGACGGATCACGACGGTGCGGGTATCGCCGCCGATGGTGTCGGTGCGGATATCTCGGGCGCCGTAGCGGAAGCGATAGAGATCGTTGCCGCGGACGTAGGCCTGCCCGCCCGGATCGCGGATGATGATGCGATCCGGTTCGGTGTAGATGGTGCGGCCACCCTCGATGCTCTCGTGTCGCTGGTTGCGGTAGTCGGCGATGGTCGCGCCGATCACTGCGCCAGCCACGACGCCTGCACCGATCGCGAGCGGTGTCAGGTCACGCTGCGGCGGCCGCGGCGGAGGTGGCAGCGGTGCGACGACTGTCGGCGCGGCCTGGAAGGCAGGCGTAACCGTCGGTGCTGCGAATTGCGCCCTGTTGGGTGGCGGCGTTGCGGCCGCCGAACCCGGCACTGTGCTCGGCGTTGCGGCACCGGCCGCGGGCCGGGCCGGGAGGCCGCCGGCCTGGGGCGGGGCAGCCGGAGTTCCGGCCGCGGGCGCGCCAGCAGGAGGCGTTCCGCCCTGTTGGCCTGGGGTCGGTGTAGCCGTCGGGGCTGGGGTCGCGCCGGGGGCCGGCGTCGCCGATCCCGGACGTCCGGGCGGCGGGGTTGGAGCACCGCCGGGAGCCGGCGTGGCCGTTGGAGCGGGCGTAGCGCCTGGAGCTGGCGGCGATCCTGCCGCCGGAGGCGAACCGGGACGTACGCCGGGCGGCGGTGCACCGGGGCGTCCAACCGGCGGAGCGCCGGGCGTGCTGCCCGGAGCCGGCGTCGCGGTCGGCGCAGGTGTTGCTGTCGGTGCGGGTGTCGGCGTCGGAGTGGCTGCCGGCGCAGGCGCGCCGGGTCGGGCCGTCGGCGCTGCGGGCGGAGGAGCCGCGGGCGTCGCCGTGGGCGCAGGTGTGGGCGCAGGCGTGGGCCGCGCCGCGGGGCCCGCAGGAGGCGGCGGAGGCGGAGGCGTCGGAGTCGGACGTGCCGCGGGAGGAGGCGGGGTCGGCGGCGTGTGCTGCGGAGCCGCGGCGGGAGGCGGCGCGGGCGCCGGACGTGCCGCAGGCGGTGCGGGAGGCGGCGGTGTCGGGGCGTGCTGCTGCGGGGCCGCGGCCGGGGGCGGCGACGGCTGCTTCGGAGCAGCAGGCGGCGGTGGTGGCGGCGGCGGCGCGGGACGTGCCGCAGGGGGAGGCGGTGGTGGAGGCGGTGCCGCAGGGCGCGGCGGTGCGGCAGCCGGCGGAGGCGCAGCGGGCGGGTGGGGCGGCGCAGCCGCAGGCGGCGGTGCGGCCGGGCGTGCGGGCGCTGCAGGCGGCGCGGCCGCAGGCGGCCCCTTCGGCGGCTGCTTCGGTTTTCCGTCAGGGCCCGTCTCTTGAGGCTGGGCCTGCGCGATCACGAGCGGCGAAGCGCCTTGCGCATGCGATGCGGTGTTTGCCAATTGCATCGCGGTCAGGGCCGTGGTGGCAAGCAGCACGAAACGAAGATTGGTCATAGTGGTGAACTTCCCCGGAAGGTTCTTTGACGAAGTGGTGGGATGAACAGCTACGCGTTAGGCCGGAATGTGGCGGGCGAAGCGGGCGCGGCCTGATTTATTTCTGCACGCAAATCACCTCATTATGCCGACGTTCATTGCGCATTCAGGCGTGGGTTGCAATCGCCTCACATGTGATGGTTCGCCTCATGTGTGATCCCATCGCGGAGCTACGTCCGTCGCAGGGCCGGGCGGTCCGTTCGGCGCGCGCGATGGAATCTCTTCAGGCATGCGGCCCGGCAATTCGTCGGGCCGCGGTGATTCGCCGGGCTCGCGCACCGGCGGCGTGATTTCGGGCTGCGGATTGCCCGGCGGAATTCCAGGCGGCGGCTCCGTGGGAGTCCCCGGTGTTGCCGGTGGAATCTCGGGCGGTTCGATCGGCATCGGCATCATCGAGTTCGGTTGTCCAGAGAACGACAACGATGATGCCGTGCCGATGTTCCCTGTCGCGTCGTCCCGGAATGCGCGCCTATTCCGGCGCGTGACAGACGGCCTCGATGTTGTGGCCGTCAGGGTCCAGCACGAAGGCCCCGTAATAATTCGAATGATAGTGCGGGCGGATGCCGGGCGGTCCGTTGTCGCGTCCACCGGCCGCGATCGCCGCCTTGTAGAAGGCGTCGACCGTGGCGCGGTCCTTGGCCGCGATCGCGACATGCACCGGCTTGTTCATGGCGCCTTCGCCGCCAATCCAGAAATCCGGCTTGCCATCGGCGCCGAACCCGGCGGCCGGATCGTGACCGGTCTGCTCCGCCGTGACCTCCATGATCAGGCTGTAGCCGAGCGGCGCCAGCGCCTTCGCATAGAACGCCTTCGCGCGCTCATAGTCAGAGACGGAGAAACCCAAATGGTCGATCATCGCAACCTCCGTTGTTCACCCCTATCAGCGTGACAGGAACGTATTGCTTCGTGTCTTGCGTGCGATCGCAAAGCCGCGCGCGACCATGTCGGCAATACAATCCTGCTGCCATTCCTTTTGTGACAGATGCTCGATGACCACCGCGCGTGGCCACAGCGACTGCGGCGCGTCGCGGAAGAAGCCGATCAGCACGCGGTCCTCGAAGCCTTCGACGTCGATCTTGAGCGCATCGACCTGCGTGACGCCGGCCTCGTCGAGAATGCGTGTCAGCCGCAGCGACGGGACCTTGATCGCATCGGCGCTGGCCGCGCCGGTGACGACGTGGGTGGCACCGAGATTGCCGCCGCCGCTCTCGATCATCAGCTCGCCGTCGCTGTCGCCTGCTGCGGCCTGCACCAGGCGGACCTGCGTCGCCTTCGATGCGGCATGGTTGAAGGAGAGACGTCCGAAGGTCAGCGGATGCGGCTCGATCGCGATCACCTTGCCCGCGGGCCCGACCTGCCGCGCCATCACCAGGGCAAACGTGCCGACATTGGCGCCGACGTCCACGAACACGCCGCCCAGCGGGGTGTGCTGGCGCAGGAAGTCGAGCTCGTCGAGATTGTAGTCGGGGTTGAACAGCGCGCCGCGCTCGGTCGCGCTGCCCTGGTGGTAGAAGCGGAACGAGGCGCCCTGATACTGCACGTCGAGCGGACCGCCGCGCAGCAAATTGACCAGCCGCGACAGCCAGGGCCGGAACGCGCCGCGCTTCAGCCCCGATTGCGTCGCGAGGCGAATGATCGCGGCCTGCGCCGCATTCGGCGCATATGTGCCGAATGGCGCGGACGAAGGGGCGTTGTCGGGCGTCAAGCAGGTGGTCCTCGTTGCAAGCGGCGCATGCATAGCCGGTTTTGCCGGGGACTCCAACGCTCGATCACCGGTGTCGTCCCGGGGCGCGAAGCGAGCCCGGGACCCATAACCACAGGGAGGAGTTGTGACGCCAAACTCTCACTCCGAGTCTTCGCCAAAGATCTCCCTGTGGGTATGGGTCCCGGATCGGCGCTCCGCTTCGCTGCGCTTGTCCGGGACGACGGAGGGTGCTTCACGCCGCCTTTCCTGGCGGAGCCTTGCGCTGGTGCAGGAAGCGGCCGAGCAGCCGGCGCCTGCCTTTGCGCGGAATCAGGTCGATGTCGCTGACGAGTTTCGCGCCGCCCTTGCGACGCTCCAGCACGATCTTGCGGCTGTGGAAGGCTTCCAGCTCGACGCGGTGCGCGACGCTGACGATGGTCGCCTTCGGCAGCGCGTCGGTGACCATCTTCATCATCTTGTCCTGGCTCTTCTCGTCGAGCGCCGAGGTCGCCTCGTCAAGGACGACGATGTCGGGGCTGTGCAGCAAAAGCCGCGCGAAGGCGAGGCGCTGCTTCTCGCCGCCGGACAGCGTCTGGTCCCACGGTCCCTCTTCCTCGATCTTCTCCTTGAGATGGTCGAGGCCGACCTTGTGCAGGGCTTCCCCGATTTCTGCGAGGGTCCAGTCGTCTTCGGCTCCGGGATAGGCGACCGCGCGGCGTAGGGATCCGGAGGGCACGTAAGGCCGCTGCGGCAGCATGAACAGCCGCCGGTCGGGGTGGAGATTGACGCTGCCGCCGCCCCACGGCCACAGCCCGGCAATGGCGCGCACCAGCGTGCTCTTGCCGGTGCCGGATTCGCCGGCGACCAGCACGCGTTCGCCGGCCTCGATCACCACCTCGGTCTCGCCGACCACGGCCGTACCGTCGTCGAGCGTGACGGAGAGGTCGTTCAGCTCCAGCATCGCCTCGTTGCTGGTCTCGCCGCGCTTGATGCGGCCGAGGCCATCGCCCTGCTCGGCGCGTTCGAGACCGTCGAGCGACATCATCAGCGAGGCGATGCGGTGGGCGCAGGCATTCCAGTCGGCGAGCCGCGGATAATTGTCGACCAGCCAGCCGAACGCGCTCTGCACGATGGTGAAGGCGGACGCCGCCTGCATCACCTGTCCGAGTGTCATGCTGCCGTCGAGGAATTTGGGCGCGCAGAGCAGCAGAGGCACGACCGGTGCAACGAGGTTCGATCCCTGTGACACCAGCGTGGTGCGCATGTGCTGGCCGGCGAGCCGCGCCCATTGCCGCAGCACGTTGGTGAAATTGCGGTCGATGCCGCCGCGCTCCTCCTCCTCGCCGCCGAGCAGCGCGATGCTTTCGCCGTTCTCGCGCACGCGCGTCAGGGTGTAGCGGAGATCGGCCTCGGCCTGGTTCTTGTCTTCGGAGACCTGCACGAAGCGCCGGCCGATCACCAGGATCGAGCTCGATGCGATCGCGGCGTAGAGCATCGCAGCGATCACGAGGAAGCCGGGAATGGTGATGGTCGATCCACCGAGCGCGATCGTGAGCGCGCCGCCGATGGTCCAGAGCACGACAATGAAGGTCACGGCCGACAGCAGTGCCGAGGTGACGCCGGCGAGGAAATCGACCGGCGCATCGGTCGCGACGCGCAGATCCTCCGCGATCCGGTATTCGGGATTCTGGTGGTCGCCGCCGACGAGGTTGAGCTGGTAGTAGCGGCCGTTGGCGAGCCACCGCGTCAGCACGCTCGCCGTGAGCCATGCCCGCCAGCGCCGCTGGATGCCCATGCGGGCGAACACCTGCGCCACGCCGAGCGCGATGCTGCCGATCGCAAGTGGAAAGAACACCGCGGTGAGGTGAAACACGCTGGTCGCATCGCGCTGCTCGATGGCGTCGAAGATCGCGCGGTTCCAGACATTGATGCCGTACTGGAAGCCGACGGTGAGGACGATCAGCAGGCCGAGGCCGATCGAGAACGGCCAGGCGAGGCGATCACCCTTGCGGCCCCAGAAGCCACGCGCGCTGATCCAGAAGCGGGTCAGCAGATAATCCTTGCGGGCCTGCTCGACCTCTTCAGGTGACAGCTCGGGATCGGGTTCGACCACCTCGGGCGGCGGCGGAGCCATCTCCTCGCCGGTCTCGCCCTCGATTTCGACGATGGGCGGTTTCTTGCCCTGTTCGCGCTTCCCGGCCGGTTTCTGCATGGCCGGACAACGCAAGGGAAATCAGTCGGTTCCCTGCGGTTCCGGGACTGGGCTATTCGGCCGCGCCATCGCGCACCCGCGCGGCGCGGTGGAGGATCTGCGACAGCTCCTCGATCGAATAGGGCTTTTGCACGAGGTCGAAACCGTGGTTGCCGTCCTGCGTCAGCGCCTCGCTGTAGCCGGTGGTCAGCACGACCGGCACGCCGATGTCGCGATCGCGGATCGCGCGCGCCAGTTCGAGCCCGGTCATCCCGGGCATGACCACGTCGGAGAACACGACGTCGAAGCGATCCGTGTCCACGACCAGCTCGGCGAGCGCGTCGGCGGCATTGTCGACCAGGGTGATGCTGTAGCCGAGCTCGGTGAGTCCATCGGCGGCAAAGTTGGCGAGCTCGATATTGTCCTCGACCACCAGCACCGACATGCCGCTGCCCGGCACCGCCGGTGCCGTGTTCGGTGCCTGCTGCTGCGGCAGCAGGTCCGCCGGCACGCGCGGCAGGTAGAGCGAGAAGGTGCTGCCCTGGCCGACTTCGCTCGCGACCGTCACCTCGCCGCCGGATTGCCGGGCAAAGCCAAACACCTGGGAAAGGCCAAGACCGGTGCCGTGGCCGACCTGCTTGGTGGTGAAGAACGGCTCGAAGACGCGCCCGAGCCGCGCGGCCGGAATGCCGATTCCGGTGTCGCTGACGACGACGCTGACGAAGCCCCGACTGCCCGGAAGATGCGCCAGCGCATCAGGAACGGTCGTCGCCGCCTCGACCTTGAAGCTGATCCGGCCCTTGCCCTGCATGGCATCGCGCGCATTGGTCGCCATGTTGATCAGCGCCGTCTCGAACTGGCTGGCATCGGCATTGACGAGGCACGGCTCCGCCGGCAGCTGCGTCGCGATCTCGATCGCGGGGCCCAGCAGCGTGGCGAGCATGTCGTGCAGCGACCGCATCCGCTCGCCGACGTCGAACACCTCCGGTTTCAGGGTCTGGCGCCGCGCGAAGGCGAGCAGCTGCGACGTCAGCCTGGCGGCTCGCGCGACCGCATCCGCGATCGCGGTCATGTAGCGCTGCCGCCGTTCCTCGGTCAGTTGCGGCCGGTTCAAGAGGTCGACGGAGGCGCGGATCACGGTCAGCAGATTGTTGAAGTCGTGCGCGACGCCGCCGGTGAGCTGGCCCAGCGCCTCCAGGCGCTGGCTGTGCTTGAGCGCCTCCTCGGCCTCGCGCCGCTTGGCAGCTTCGGTCTGGAGATGCTGGGTGCGCCGGAAGGCGAAGGCGAGCAGCAGAAACAGCAATGCGGTCGCGGGAATGCCGAACACCAGATGCTGGCCCATGGTGGCGAACCAGCGTGCGCGGATCGCCGAGGTCTCGAACCCCGCGCTGACATAGATCGGATATTCGGCGATACGCCTGTAGCCGATGCGGCGCTCGATCCCGTCCGACGGCCAGACGATGGTCATGAGTCCGTGCGCGGGGTGGGCGGCGATCTCGCGGCCGACCGGCCCGCCGGGATCGAGCCGGAGGTCGCGCTCGAGCCGCGGAAAATGCGTCAGCACCACGCCGTCGGTGCGACCCATCGCGAAGAAACTGCCGGGATCGGAGCCGATCCTGGCGTAGAAACTCTCGAAATATTCCGGCAGGACGGAGGCCTGGATCACCCCGATGAAGCTGCCGTCGTCGGAGTCGCGGCGGCGGCTCACGCCGAAGAAGCGGGCGCCCTGATAGGGCGGGCGCGGCGTCAAGGGCATGCCGATGAACGTGCCGATGGTCTGGTCGACATGGGCGTAGAAGTAGTCGCGGTCCGCAAAGCTCAGCTCCGGCGGCGGCGAGGCGAGGCTGTTGACCAGCGCCTTTCCCTCCGCATCGAAGATCCAGGCCGATTTGAGCTGCGGCAGCGAATCGGCCAGCCGCTTCAGGCGGCGGTGCAGCGCCGCTTCGCGCGCCCGGACAAGGTCGTCGGGAAGGCCGCGCACGACCTCGTTGAGTTCGGCGAGACTCCGGTCGATCGTCTCGAACACCTTGAGCGCATGCTCATGCGCGACGTCGAGCGTGCGCTCGATCTCCCGGTCGGCGATATCTTTGGTCGATGTGTAGGAGATCGTGGCGGCGATCGCGAACAGGGCAATCGGCAATGCCAGGGATGCCGCCATCATCCACTGCAACAGCTTCAACGAATTGCGTTGCGCACCCTGCACAGTCGCTCCGGTCCCCGGACCTGAGCTTAACTGAATTTCCCGCTGGGAAGGAAGCCGCTTATGACGGGAACCGGTGGTTGTATTCCCCAGGAATCGCCCGCGGCGCGGGGTGATGAAAAAATCTACTCAAATTGACGCCGGCCGTGGAGAGCCCCGGCCATCTCGGCCGGGGACGAGGCGTGAATGGCGTCTAGATCTGCCGCTCGACCATCTTGAGCTTGAGCTCGGCGATGGCTTCCGCCGGGTTGAGGCCCTTCGGGCAGGCCTTGGCGCAGTTCATGATGGTGTGGCAGCGGTAGAGCCGGAACGGGTCCTCGAGATTGTCGAGCCGCTCGCCGGTCGCTTCATCGCGCGAATCGGACACCCAGCGGTTGGCCTGGAGCAGCGCGGCGGGGCCGAGATAGCGGTCGCTATTCCACCAATAGCTCGGGCACGAGGTCGAGCAGCAGGCGCAGAGGATGCACTCGTAGAGGCCGTCGAGCTTCTCGCGGTCCTCGTGGCTCTGGCGCCATTCCTTCTGCGGCGTCGGCGAGGTCGTCTTCAGCCACGGCTCGACGGAGGCATACTGCGCGTAGAAATTGGTGAGGTCGGGGACCAGGTCCTTCACGACCGGTTGGTGCGGCAGCGGATTGATCTTCACCGCGCCGTCCTTCACGTCGTGCATCGAGCGGGTGCAGGCGAGGGTGTTCTGGCCGTCGATGTTCATGGCGCAGGAGCCGCAGACGCCTTCGCGGCAGGAGCGGCGGAAGGTCAGCGACGGGTCGATGTTGTTCTTGATCCAGATCAGGCCGTCCAGCACCATCGGACCGCAATCATGGGTGTCGACGTAATAGGTGTCGACGCTCGGATTCTTGCCGTCGTCCGGATTCCAGCGATAGACCTTGAACTCGCGAACCTCGGTCGCGCCCGCGGGCTTCGGCCAGGTCTTGCCGCCGGTGATCTTGGAGTTCTTCGGAAGTGCGAATTCAACCATAAGTGCTGCCTCTGGTTTCTTCCGTCATGCGCGGGCTTGACCCGCGCATCCATCTTTGAGGGATGGATTGCCGGGTCAAGCCCGGCAATGACAAGCAATGATCAGTACACGCGCGCCTTGGGCGGGATGTACTGCACGTCGTTGGTCATGGTGTAGTCGTGAACCGGGCGGTACTCGATCTTGACCTTGCCGGCATCGTCCAGCCAGGCCAGCGTGTGCTTCATCCAGTTCTTGTCGTCCCGCTCGGAAAAATCCTCGCGGGCGTGCGCGCCGCGGCTCTCGGTGCGGTTGGCGGCCGAGTTCATCGTCACCACCGCCTGCGCGATCAGATTGTCGAACTCCAGCGTCTCGACGAGGTCCGAATTCCACACCAGCGAGCGGTCGGACACGGCGATGTCGGTGATGCCGCTGTGGACCTTCTCGATCAGGTTCTGGCCTTCGCTCAGGACTTCGCCGGTGCGGAACACGGCGCAGTTGTTCTGCATCACGTGCTGCATGCCTTCGCGCAGCTTTGCGGTCGGCGTGCCGCCGGAGGCGTAGCGGTAATGGTCGAGGCGGCCGAGCGCGAGCTCGGCGGAGTTCGCCGGCAGCTCGGGCTGCTTGGCGTTCGGCGTGAGCTTCTCGGCGAGGCGCAGCGCGGCGGCGCGGCCGAACACGACGAGGTCGATCAGCGAGTTGGAGCCGAGGCGGTTGGCGCCGTGCACGGAGACGCAGGCCGCTTCGCCGATCGCCATCAGGCCGGGGATGACGGCGTTGTCGTCGCCGTCCTTCTTGGTCAGCACTTCGCCGTGATAGTTCGTGGGGATGCCGCCCATGTTGTAGTGCACGGTCGGCACGATCGGGATCGGCTCGCGCGTCACGTCGACATTGGCGAAGATCTTTGCGGATTCGGAGATGCCCGGCAGCCGCTCGGCCAGCACCGCGGGATCGAGATGGTCAAGATGAAGGAAGATGTGGTCCTTCTTCTTGCCGACGCCGCGCCCTTCGCGGATCTCGATGGTCATCGCGCGCGAGACGACGTCGCGCGAGGCGAGGTCCTTGGCCGACGGCGCGTAGCGCTCCATGAAGCGCTCGCCCTCGGAATTGACGAGATAGCCGCCTTCGCCGCGCGCGCCTTCGGTGACGAGACAGCCCGAGCCGTAGATGCCGGTCGGGTGGAACTGCACGAACTCCATGTCCTGCATCGGCAGGCCGGCGCGCAGCACCATGCCGCCGCCGTCGCCGGTGCAGGTGTGCGCCGAGGTGCAGGAGGCGTAGGCGCGGCCATAGCCGCCGGTCGCGAGAATCACGGTCTGGGCGCGGAAGCGATGCAGCGTGCCGTCATCGAGCTTGAGCGCGATGACGCCGCGGCAGGTGCCCTGGTCGTCCATGATCAGGTCGATGGCGAAGAACTCGATGAAGAACTCGGCCGCGTGGCGCAGCGACTGGCCGTACATCGTGTGCAGCATGGCGTGGCCGGTGCGGTCGGCGGCGGCGCAGGTGCGCTGCGCCTGGCTCTTGCCGAACTCGGTGGTCATGCCGCCGAACGGGCGCTGGTAGATCTTGCCATCCTCGGTGCGCGAGAACGGCACGCCCCAATGCTCGAGCTCGTAGACCGCGTCGGGCGCGTTGCGCACCATGTATTCGATCGCGTCCTGGTCGCCCAGCCAGTCCGACCCCTTCACGGTGTCGTACATGTGCCAGCGCCAGTCGTCCTTGTGCATGTTGCCGAGCGAGGCGGAGATGCCGCCTTGCGCCGCCACCGTGTGCGAACGGGTCGGAAACACCTTGGTGATGCAGGCCGTGCGCAGGCCCGCCTCGCCGCAGCCGACCACGGCGCGCAGTCCCGCGCCGCCGGCGCCGACAACGACGACGTCATAGGTGTGGTCTTCGATCGGATAGGCTTTTCCGTTGGTGGCGGGAGCGCCGTTGCCCTTGCCATTCGTCTCGTTGGCCATGGGTTACACTCCGGCTGACAGTTGGAGAATCGCGTAGATCGAGGCGAGCGCAACCGCGATCGAGAAGAAATTGTTGAGCATGATCGAAGCGAGCTTCAGCTTCTCGTTGTGGACGTAGTCCTCGATCACGACCTGCATGCCGATCTTCATGTGCCAGGCGCTGGCGATGATGAAGAGCACCATGATGATGGCGATCGGCAGCGAGCCGAGGATCTGCTTGGCATAGGCCTGGTTGCGGCCGAGCAGCATCATGATGACGACGACCACGGGGATCATCAGCAGCACCATCGCCACCGCAGTCAGGCGCTGGCGCCAGAAATCGGACGTGCCAGAATGCGCCGCGCCGAGGTTGCGGACGCGGCCGAGCGGGGTGCGCATGCTGCGCTTCGGCGTATCGGCCGTGCTCATCGTCCACCTCCGATCGCGTAGGCGATGATCCAGATCAGCACCGTCAGCGCGATGCCGCCGATCAGTGCGCCCCAGGTCAACGCTTCGCGCTCATTGGCCTTGAAGCCGTAGCCGAGGTCCCACACGAAGTGCCGGATGCCGCTCAGCATATGGTGCATCAGCGCCCAAGTGTAGCCGAACATGATCAGCCGGCCGATGACGCTGCCGGTGAAGGCCTGGACGTGGGAATAGGCGGCCGGGCCGGAGGCCGCAGCGATCAGCCACCAGGCCAGCATCAGGGTTCCGACGTAAAGGGCGATACCGGTGGCGCGATGGACGATGGACAGCGCCATCGTCAACGTCCAGCGGTAGACTTGCATGTGTGGTGAAAGCGGTCGTTCGATCCGTGCGGTCATGGGCTTTGATGTTGTGTAGCGGCCCAGCAGGGGGCGCGCGGGGATCGCGAAAGGTCGGCTCTATTTACGGAGTCGATTTGGCCTGCGCAATCACCAAATCGCCATAAATCGAACCGTGGTTCAGCGCTACAGCGTTGATGAAACAAGGCCAATCAGGGGCTTGGTATACCAGAGCGATGGTGTGCCGACTAAGAATAGAATACATATTCATCCTTTGCGGCGACGGGCGAGGCGCATTGAAATTACTATTGGAACGGCTCTAGGCCGCCGCGGGCCAGCCACGGTTCGAACCAGTCAGTTCATGACGCCCCGAGCCGCCACGAATGGCCGACGAGCCACGTCCAATTTCCGCGACGCGCACCGGATTTTCGCATGACGGGTGGATATGCGCAGCCTGCATCCCACCCCACCGCAGGAATCACCGGCCGAGGGGGTTACTCCCGTGCCATCGCTCGACCAGGAAAT
Organism: Bradyrhizobium sp. WSM2254; assembly: GCF_000472645.1. Taxonomy (NCBI): domain Bacteria; kingdom Pseudomonadati; phylum Pseudomonadota; class Alphaproteobacteria; order Hyphomicrobiales; family Nitrobacteraceae; genus Bradyrhizobium; species Bradyrhizobium sp. WSM2254. The sequence continues at coordinate 219,944 of NZ_AXAB01000013.1, forward strand.
CGATGAATGCGCGAATCTTCGCCGACCCCAGGCGCGACGGCTGATAGAGCGCATGGAGCGGGGCCGGAGCAGGTTCATGCTCACGCAACAGACGACGCAAGCGCCCATCGGCAAGTTGCCTTTCGACCTGCCATGACGGCACGCGGGCGATGCCGGCGCCGTTCTCTGCGGCGGTGGCGAGCGCGTCGAGACTGTTGACCCAGAGCCGTCCCGCTATCCGGATTCTCGATCCGCCCTTCGCGTCGCGGCCGAATCGCCAGGTCGCTGCGCCGGGCGCATCGGAGAACACCAGGCAATCATGCTGCGGCAGATCGGACGGGCTCTGCGGCTCGCCGCGGCGTGCGAGATAGCCGGGCGAGGCGCAATGGATCATCTGCACCTCCGCGAGTTTCCGCGTCACGAGCTGGGAATCGGGAATGCGCCCGACGCGAAGCGCCAGATGAATGTCTTCCTCGATCAAATTGACGTTGCGATCGACCAGCAGCAGATCGACCGATGACGAGGGACAGGCGCGCAGGAAGTCGCCCAGCAGCGGTGCGATCAGCAGGCGCCCCATCAATGTCGGCGCACTCACGCGCAGGCGTCCCGACGGCTCGCGGCGGCTTCCTGCCAGCGCCTCCTCGATCTCCTTGACTTCGCCGAGGATCGATTTGGCGCGTTCGTAGAGCATGCGGCCCTCGTCCGTGAGCGCCAGCTGCCGCGTCGTACGCACCAGCAGGCGCGTGCCGAAGTGCTGCTCAAGCGCCGAAATCTGCCGGCTCACCGCCGTCAGCGAGCATGGCAATGACCGCGCCGTCGCGGACAGGCTGCCGGTGTCGACAGCGCGGATAAAGGTCGCCATTGCCGCGAGCTGGTCCATGGCCATCCTTCCGTTTTCAGCAAGATAGTCTGCCCAACTTCGCCGATAGTAGCGCAATACGAAAGGGTCTATCCCTGTCCTTCAGGACAGGTTTTGGGCGTGCCGATGGCGGGACTTGATATCAAGGAGATCGTCGAACTCGCGTTGCTGCTGATTGCAACCGGCGCGCTCTCGGGATTCCTGGCCGGTGTGTTCGGCATCGGCGGCGGCGCGATTCTCGTGCCCGTGTTCTACGAATGCTTTCGCATTGCCGGCGTCCCGCTCGAGGTGCGCATGCCGCTCTGCGTCGGCACCTCGCTCGCCGTGATCATCCCGACCTCGATCCGTTCGTTCCAGGCGCATTACAAGCGCGGCGCCGTCGACATGGCGATCCTGCGCGTCTGGTGGCTGCCGATCGTGATCGGCGTCGCCGCCGGCAGCGTCGTCGCGCGCTACGCGCCGGAGCGGCTGTTCAAGATCGTGTTCGTCTGTGTCGCCTGGTCGGCCGCGGTGCGGCTCATCTTCGCGCGCGAGGCCTGGAAGCTCGGTGACGATCTGCCGAACGGCCCGTTGATGCGAATCTACGGCTTCTGCGTCGGCATCTTGTCGACGCTGATGGGCATCGGCGGCGGGCTGTTCTCCAACCTCCTGATGACCTTTTACGGCCGCCCAATTCATCAGGCGGTGGCGACCTCGTCGGCACTCGCCGTCCTGATCTCGATCCCCGGCGCAATTGGCTACGTCTATGCCGGCTGGCCGGCAGCAGGGACCTATCCGGCCGTCGCAGCGCTGCAAATCCCGTTCGCGCTCGGCTATGTCTCGCTGATCGGCGCCGTGCTGGTGATGCCGATGAGTCTCGTCACCGCGCCGCTCGGCGTGAGAGCCGCGCATGCGATGTCGAAGCGGACGCTGGAAGCGGCGTTCGGGTGCTATCTGTTTATTGTCGGAAGCAGGTTTGTGATGAGCCTCGTGGGCGGGCAGTGATGGCTTGAGGCGAAGCCTGCGCCACCCACTCCGCTGTCATCGCCCGCGAAGGCGGGCGATCCAGTATCCCAGAGACAGCAGTGATTGAGCCGAGAGGCCGCGGCGCACTGGATGCCCCGGTCAAGCCGGGGCATGACAGCCTGTTGTGTGGTGACGAACTCGTCTTGATCGCAGCAGCGCCGAGAGCGCGGTCGCGACGAGCGTGCCTACTTCTTCGCGTAAATATCCTTGTACGTATCCCGCAGCACGTTCTTTTGCACCTTGCCCATGGTGTTGCGCGGCAGCTCGTCGACGACGAAGACGCGCTTGGGCATCTTGAATTTGGCGAGCCGGCCGTCGAGCGCCTTCAGCACCGAAGCTTCGCTGACGTCGGCGCCCTTGTTGCAGACGAGAACCGCGGTGACGCCCTCGCCGAAATCGGCATGCGGCACGCCGATCACGGCGGACTCGACCACGCCGGGCATCGCATCGATCTCGCTCTCGATTTCCTTCGGGTAGACGTTGAAGCCGCCGGAGATGACGAGATCCTTGCCGCGGCCGAGGATGTGGACGTAGCCCTTGCCGTCGATCTTGCCGAGGTCACCGGTGATGAAGAAGCCGTCGGGCCGGAATTCGGCCTTGGTCTTCTCCGGCATGCGCCAGTAGCCCTTGAACACGTTCGGGCCATTGACCTCGATCATGCCGATCTCCTCGCGCGGCAGCTCATTGCCGGTCTCGGGATCGGTCACGCGCACGGAGACGCCGGGCAGGGGAAAGCCGACCGCGCCGGGCACGCGCTCGCCGTCATAGGGGTTCGACGTGTTCATGTTGGTCTCGGTCATGCCGTAGCGCTCGAGCACCGCGTGCCCGGTGCGCGCAGACCATTCGCGGTGGGTTTCGGCGAGCAGCGGCGCCGAGCCCGAAATGAACAGCCGCATGTGCCTGGTGGTCTCGCGCGACAGCGCGGCATTTTGCAGGAGGCGCGTGTAGAAGGTCGGCACGCCCATCAGCACGGTGGCGCGCGCCATCAGCTTGATGATCAGGTCAGGGTCGAGCTTCGGCAGGAAGATCATCGACGCCCGCGAAAACAGCGTCACGTTGGTCGCCACGAACAGGCCGTGCGTATGGTAGATCGGCAGCGCGTGGATCAGCACGTCCTTGTCGGTGAAGCGCCAGTAGCCGACGAGGCTCAGCGAGTTCGACGCGAGATTGTCGTGGGTGAGCATCGCGCCCTTGGAGCGGCCGGTGGTGCCCGACGTGTAGAGGATCGCGGCGAGATCGTCGCTCGCCCGCGCAACGGTCGCGAACTCGCTGCTCGCCTTGTCGGCGGCCTCCGTCAGCGACCCCTTGCCGTCGGGGCCGAGCGTCTCGACCCCAGCCTTCACCTTGGCGGCGATCGGGGCGAGCCCTTCCGCCTTGGAGGGATCGCAGACCACCAGCGAGGGCTCGGCATCGCCGACGAAGTAATCGAGCTCGTTCAGCGTATAAGCGGTGTTGAGCGGCAGGTAGACCGCGCCGGCCCGCACCGTGGCGAGATAAAGCACGATGTTCGCGACCGATTTCTCGACCTGCACCGCGACGCGGTCGCCGGGCTTCACGCCGCGCGCGACCAGCACGTTCGCCATCTGCCCGGCCCGCGCAATCAGATCGCCATAGCTGATACGGGCGCCGTCATGCGTCTCGATCGCGAGGCGTTTGGGATCGTCCAGGCCGTCGAACAGGCGGGAAAACAGATTGGCGTTGGCAGCTTGGTTCATGCAAGATTTCCTGGACCGCAAGGTCGGTCAAAACCGAGGGCTGGATTAGCAAAAACCGCCCCGATGAAGCAACGGAGACAGTTGGCATGACAAAAAACGGGAAACGCGTGGCCTGGGTCACGGGCGGGGGCAGCGGGATCGGGGAGGCCGGCGCCGAGGCGTTAGCGGCCGACGGCTGGACGGTGGTGGTGTCGGGCCGGCGCCAGTCAGCCCTGGATACCGTGGTTGCCAAGATCACCGGGGCGGGCGGGGCGGCCGAGACCATCGCGCTGGACGTGTCCAACGCGGACGAGGCCCAGAAGGCGGCCGACCAGATCGTCGCCAAGCATGGCCGCATCGATCTCCTGGTCAACAATGCCGGCATCAATGTCCCCAAGCGGAGCTGGAAGGACATGGAACTGGAGGGCTGGGACAAGCTGGTCCAGGTCAACCTCAACGGCGTGCTCTATTGCATGCGCGCGGTGCTGCCGACGATGCGCAAGCAAAAGGACGGCTCGATCATCAACGTCTCGTCCTGGGCCGGCCGCCACGTCTCGAAGATGCCGGGCCCGGCCTACACCACGACCAAGCACGCGGTGCTGGCACTGACCCATTCCTTCAACATGGACGAATGCGTCAACGGCCTGCGCGCCTGCTGCCTGATGCCGGGCGAGGTGGCGACCCCGATCCTGAAGCTGCGCCCGGTGGTGCCGAGCGAGGAGGAGCAGGCCAGGATGCTGCAGTCCGAAGATCTCGGCCGCACCATTGCCTTCATCGCGTCGATGCCGGCGCGCGTCTGCATCAACGAGCTCCTGATCAGCCCGACGCACAATCGCGGGTTCGTCCAGACGCCGAACAACAGAGATTGAGGTAGCGTAGTCCGTAGCCCGGATGGAGCGAAGCGCAATCCGGGACAAGTCGATCCACACGCGACAACCCCGGATTACGCTTCGCTCCATCCGGGCTACAAGTCCTCTTCGTGGTCGCGCCCGCGCACCCCACGGACACGCCCCCGCATAGTTTCACGCATCACAAAGAATTTTTCCCCGAAACCGCTTCGCAAACCCTCCCGTAGTTCGGTCCAACGACGGCGCTGCTGCTTCACGCCAAACTGCCGCAGCCGCCGTTGTTGCCCCAACTCAAGCACCGGCCATTGCCGGTCATAATTCAATCGGGAGACTCTCCATGTCGAAGCGTATTGCCTATCTCGCTGCCGCCGCCTTCAGCGCCCTCGCCATCACCGCGACCGTCGTCGCGCCCGTTCGCGCCGAGGAGAAGACCGTCATGGTCGGCGGCGCTGCGATGTTCCCGTCCAAGAACATCGTCCAGAACGCGGTCAACTCCAAGGACCACACCACGCTGGTGGCGGCGGTGAAGGCGGCCGGTCTCGTGCCGACGCTGGAAAGCAAGGGCCCGTTCACGGTGTTCGCACCGACCAACGCCGCCTTCGGCAAGCTGCCGGCCGGCACCGTCGACACCCTGGTCAAGCCTGAGAACAAGGCGACCCTGACCAAGATCCTCACCTACCATGTCGTGCCCGGCAAGCTCGAGGCCTCCGACCTCACCGACGGCAAGAAGCTGAAGACGGCGGAAGGCGAGGAGCTGACGGTGAAGAAGATGGACGGCAAGGTCTGGATCATCGACGCCAAGGGCGGCACCTCGATGGTGACGATTTCCAACGTCAACCAGTCGAACGGCGTGATCCATGTGGTCGACACCGTGCTGATGCCGGCGTCGTAACACCGCAGCGTCCTGTTTCATCCCCGGCAGGGTGCGACGAAACGGCGAGCCGGGGCCACCCGGCTCGCTTTATTGTGACCAGGATAGCCCGTCGGCATCGATTCGATGCTCGGCGGGGCGTAACGAAAACGGAATGCCCGGCGTATAATTCCCGACAGACGATCCAAGGGACGATCCAAGGACGAAACCATCATGGCAAGCCTCACAGTCACCGACGAGCAGGTCCGGTCCAGCCCGGCCAAAGTGATCCAGCCGGCCTGGGTTCGCGTCACGCATTGGATCAACGCCCTTGCCATGATCCTGATGATCCTGTCGGGCTGGCAGATCTACAACGCCTCGCCGCTGTTCGGTTTCAGTTTTCCGCGCGAGTACACGCTTGGTGGCTGGCTCGGCGGCGGCCTGCTCTGGCATTTTGCGGCGATGTGGCTCCTGATGATCAACGGCCTCGCCTATCTCATCACGGGCTTCGCCACCGGCCGCTTCCGCAAAAAGCTGCTGCCGATCACGCCGTCCGGCGTGCTCCACGACGTCAGGGCCGCGCTCACCTTCAAGCTCGGCCATGACGATCTCACCGTCTACAATTACGTGCAGCGCGTGCTCTATGCCGGCATCATCGTGGTCGGCGTGCTCATCGTGCTGTCGGGCCTCGGGATGTGGAAGCCGGTGCAGCTGCATTGGCTGGTGACGCTGTTCGGCGACTATCCGACCGCGCGCTACGTCCATTTCTTCTGCATGGCGGCGATCTGCGCCTTCCTTGTCATCCACGTCGCCCTCGCGCTGCTGGTGCCGAAGAGCCTGCGCGCGATGATCATCGGTCGCTGAGGGAGAGCAGCCATGGCCAAGCGTTCATTCCTGATCCCCGGTGTCGACAAGCGGCTGCTGATCAAGGACTCGATCAAGACGATGCCGGATGTCACCCGCCGCCGCTTCATCGCGGGCGGCGCCAGCCTCGGCGCGCTGACGCTGCTCACCGGCTGCGACGTGATCGACTCGTCCTCCGCCGAGGAGATGCTGAAGAGTGTCTCGAAGTTCAACGACGCCGTGCAGGATTTCATCTTCAATCCCGACGCGCTGGCGCCGACCTTCCCCGAGAGCGCCATCACGAAGCCGTTTCCGTTCAACGCCTACTACGATCTCGACGACGCGCCGGAGGTTTCGGCCGCGGACTGGAAGCTCGAAGTGCGCGGCCTGGTCGACAACAAGAAGTCCTGGACGCTGGACGAGCTCTACAAGTTGCCGCAGGTCACACAGATCACCCGTCACATCTGCGTCGAGGGCTGGAGCGCGATCGGCAGCTGGACCGGCACGCCGCTGCGCGATTTCCTCAAGCTGATCGGCGCCGACACGCGCGCCAAATATGTCTGGTTCCAGTGCGCCGACAAGGACGGCTACAACTCGCCTCTGGACATGCGCAGCGCGCTGCATCCGCAGACCCAGATGACGTTCAAATACGCGGGCGAGATCCTGCCGCGCGCCTACGGCTTCCCCATGAAGATCCGCGTGCCGACCAAGCTCGGCTTCAAGAACCCGAAATACGTCGTCTCGATGGAAGTCACCAACGACTACAAGGGCGGCTATTGGGAAGACCAGGGGTATAATTCGTTCAGCGGGAGCTGATTGAGGCAGTCATTCCGGGGCTCGCGAAGCGAGAACCCGGAATCTCGTGCCACAATCTCCGGATTCCGGGTTCGCGCTACGCGCGCCCCGGAATGGCGGCTATGAAGGCCCCACCTTCCGCTGGCACAGCGCCGCCACCGCGCCAAGCGCCAGCAATGCCGCCGAGACGTTCAGCGCATAACTGAGACTCCCCAGCGCATCCGTGATGGCGCCGACCACGATCGGTCCCAGCGTCTGGCCGACGCCGAACGAGATCGTCATCGCCGCGATCGCGGTCGGCCACACCTCGGGCGGATAATTGAAGCGGACGAAGGCCGTGGTCGAGCCGACGACGGCGAAGAAGGCGACGCCGAACACGACGGCCGAGGTCGCAAGCCACGCGGTCGAATGTCCCAGCATCGGCAGGCCCGCGCCGAGCGCGTTGGTGCCGAGGATGATGGCGGTGGCAAGCCCGCCGCGATCGAGCGCGAGGACGCCGCGCCAGACCCACGGCGTGACGAAGGCACTGAGGCCGATCAGGCTCCAGAACGCGGCTTGCGCCGCGGCACCACCGCCGCCGTCGCGCACATAGGCGATCATGAAGGTCATGTAGGCGATGTAGCCGGCGCCGAACAGGAAGTAGCCGGCGAGATAGATCAGCACGGGGAGAATGGCGAAGGAGGCATGACCGCCTTCCGTGAAACGCGCTCGGCTCTCGATACGGATCAGGAACAGAGGCACGGTCATCGCGGCCGAGAGCAGCGTCAGCGCCCACCACACCAGCCACCACGAGCCCGGCCCGAAATGCTGGAGCGTGAACGGGGCGATCAGCCCCGAGGCGAGAATGCCGATCCCGGGGCCGGCATAGTACAGGCTGAGCAGGAAATTCGCCCGCTCCGGGCGCGACTGCGCAATCGAAGCGGCCAGGGCGCCGCCGGCGACGAAGCCGGCCGCGGCACCCAGGCCCAGCACTAGGCGCGCAAGGCTCAGCGCCACGAAATTGCCTGTCAGCGCGCAGGTGGCGAGCGCGGCGAGGCAGGCGAGGGTTCCGCCGCGGATCGCGGCCGACCAGCCGATTCGCTGGATCAGCCGGGACGCCACCAGCGCGCCCACGAGGTAGCCGACGGCGTTGATGGTGTTCATGAAACCGGCCGCCGAGTAGGACCAGCCGAGGTCCTCCCGCATGTCGGGCAGCACCAGCGCATAGGCAAAGCGGCCGATGCCGAGCCCGACCGTCGCCGCCAGCGACAGGGTCAGGATCAGCCGCGCGGGGTGCGCGTCGGGCAGGGGGCGGTCAGGGGCGTGCACAAGGGGGTACTCCGGCGACCCGCACTGTGGCAGGCCCTGCCGGTCTTGCACAGCCGCGGCGCGGCAATGGTGTCTTGCCAAGCGCGCAACGCCGCTCTAGCACTCCGGCCGGCCGTCATTCCGGGGCGCGCCTTTTGGCGCGAGCCCGGAATCCATTCCACCACTTGTTGCGTGGCCTGATGGATTCCGGGCTCGCTCGCTTTGCTCGCGCCCCGGAATGACGAGAGAGGATTGAGAAGGATCTGACCATGGCGACCCACAAACTGCTGCTGCTTCCCGGCGACGGTATCGGCCCCGAGGTAATGGGCGAGGTGAAGCGGCTGATCGACTGGCTCAATTCGGCCGGGATCGCCAAATTCGAGACCGATACCGGCCTCGTCGGCGGCTCCGCCTATGACGCGCACAAGGTGTCGATCTCCGAGGGCGACATGGCCAAGGCGCTTGCCGCCGACGCCATCATCTTCGGCGCGGTCGGTGGTCCCAAGTGGGACGCCGTTCCCTACGAGGTGCGCCCCGAAGCCGGCCTGCTCCGCCTGCGCAAGGATCTCGGCCTTTTCGCCAACCTCCGCCCCGCCGTGTGCTACCCGGCGCTGGCCGATGCCTCCAGCCTGAAGCGCGAGGCGGTCGAGGGTCTCGACATCGTCATCGTGCGCGAGCTCACCGGCGGCGTCTATTTCGGCGAGCCCAAGACCATCACCGATCTCGGCAACGGCCAGAAGCGCGCCATCGATACCCAGGTCTACGACACCTATGAGATCGAGCGCATCGCCCGTGTCGCCTTCGACCTTGCCAAGAAGCGCAAGAACAAGGTGACGTCGATGGAGAAGCGCAACGTCATGAAGTCGGGCGTGCTCTGGAACGAGGTCGTGACCCAGGTCCACAAGCGCGAATACCCTGACGTCACGCTCGAGCATCAGCTCGCCGATTCCGGCGGGATGATGCTGGTGAAGTGGCCGAAGCAGTTCGATGTCATCGTCACGGACAATCTGTTCGGCGACATGCTGTCCGACATCGCGGCGATGCTGACCGGCTCGCTCGGCATGCTGCCCTCGGCCTCGCTCGGCGAGGTCGACGTGAAGAGCAAGAAGCGCAAGGCGCTGTACGAGCCGGTGCACGGCTCGGCGCCCGACATCGCCGGCAAGGGCCTCGCCAATCCGATCGCGATGATCTCGTCCTTCGGCATGGCGCTGCGCTACTCCTTCGACATGGGTGCGCTCGCCGACAAGGTCGATGCCGCGATCGCCGCCGTGCCGGCGAGCGGCCTGCGCACCGCCGACATCAAGTCGGAAGGCACCACCGCCGCCTCCACCACGCAGATGGGCGAAGCGATCCTGAAGGAATTGCAGAAGCTGCACGCCTGACGGCAAGCGTTGTCATTCCGGGATGGTCCGAAGGACCAGACCACAGGTGCGCAATTGCGCACCGGGGAATCTCGAGATTCCGGGTTCGGCTCTTCGAGCCGCCCCGGAATGACGGGCTACCACTTCTATCGCGATTGTCGAAAGATGGTGGGCACGGCGCAAGCGCGCCTTTGCCCACCCTACAGCCAAGCGATTGATCGTAGCCCGGATGAGCGAAGCGACATCCGGGACCTTGCCTGCAGTGTTCCCGGGTATCGCTGCGCTCACCCGGGCTACGACTTCATCGGAGCCACCTCATGGATGCCTCACCCCGCCCCAAGATCGCGGAAACCATCATCCATGAAACGGTGCGCCGGCGCGAGGCGCAGATCGGGCGGCGCTGCGAGATCCTCGCCAACACGCGCATCGAATATGCCTCGCTCGGCGACTACTCCTATCTCGGCGAGAATTGCGACGTCGCCGATGCCGCAATCGGCAAGTTCACGGCGATCGCCAATTCGGTGCGGATCGGTGCGCCGAACCATCCGATGGGCCGCCCGTCCCAGCATCGCTTCACCTATTGCCCGGAATATTACGAGGCGAGCGCGACGCGCGACCGCGACTTCTTCGCGGATCGCCGCGGCGACCGGGTGATCGTCGGCAATGACGTCTGGATCGGCCATGCCGCGATCCTGCTGCCGGGCGTGCGCGTCGGCGACGGTGCGGTGATCGCGGCAGGCGCAGTCGTCAGCCGCGATGTCGAGCCCTACACCATCGTCGGCGGCGTTCCCGCGCGCCCTATCCGCAAACGCTTCGACGATGCCGTCGCCGAGAGCCTGCGTCGCATCGCCTGGTGGGATTGGCCGGATGAGTTCATCTTCGAGCGCCTCGCCGATTTCCGCTCCGAGGCGATCGAGGAATTTTGCAGGCGCTACGACCCGGCAGCCAACGCGTAAGGCGGACCCATCTCCCAAAAACAAAAATGGCCGGGCGCGAGCCCGGCCATTTTGATTCGGTGTCTGCGCCCGCCTCAGTACAGCGGGAAATTCTGCGGATAGCCGCCGACGTCGGCCGGCGGGGACAGCGGCTGGCGATCGATCGGGCGGTTGAGGTTCTCGCGGGCGAAGGACGGATAGCCCACCGCCGGCGGGAAGGCATAGTCGGTGAACTTGCGATCGCCCGGATTGACCTCGGTGCCGCCGTCGAGCCAGGAGCGCTTGCTCACATAGATGCGGGTGCGTCCCTGCTGATAGACCGTGTTGGGGCCGCTCGGGCCATAATACGGCCGGCCGCGATCGTCATAGCGCTTGATCTTGGTGTCGGCCGAGGCCGGCGCCGCGAAGACCATGGCAATCGCGGCGCCCGCCGCAAGCAATGTCGCCAATTTGTTCGCGGCAGAAAATTTCGAGCTCATCACGTCCCCTTCAGGCGGCAAGCCGCCAGTCGATTTCGACCCATACTAGCCCGGTCGGGGTGGCCGCAACTAGGTCTATTGGGTCACACCAGAGCGGAATAATCGTGCGCGCCGGCAAAAGTTGCATGAATACCAGCCACTTGAGCTTGATGCCGGTCAAAGCGCTCCGCGCAATTGCGCGTTCGCGGCGCCCAGCAGCCAGTCCGGCGCGCCCTGGGGGTCGCAACCCCTGCGCTTGAGCTCGGCACGGGCGAAGAATTCCGCCAGCTTCGGCTCGTTGCCCGAGGTGAGCAGCGTCAGCCGGTTCAGCGTGCAGGCGATGGCCGCGCGCCGGGTGGGCAGCGTATCGCCATGGCAGGAGAAGCCGGAGATCTGGAGCGCCGGCTCCTCGCTGCGCTTGAGATAGCCAAGGCATGCCTGCGCCATGCCGGTCGGCCGGAACAGGGCGACCGGGCCGAATTTCGTGTCGATCAGCCCGGCCTGCTCGAGCCGGGCGGCCGCGTCGAAGCCCATCTGAACGGCGAGGTCTGCGGTCGCCGGGCGAGCCACGTCGAATTCGCCGCCCTCCCGGTAAATCTCGAGCTCGGCCACCGGCTTGTCCGCCTCGCCCGTCCAGCGCATCACGTCCCGGCGGCCACCTTCGGGATGCCGGAGGATGGTATAAGAGGCTGTTTTCTCTGATGAATCGAGCCGGCTGAGGGCGAAGGCCGGGTGCGAGCGGTCGGCGATGCTCCAGCCTGATTTCTCCGCGGGCTCATCGTCGCGCAGGCTCGGGAGCTGAGCTAATGCCGCAAGGCCGAGGATGGCAAACAGCACCAGCGTCCCCACATAGGCGAACAGGCGCGCCAGCGTGCCGACGACCTCGTCGGCGAAATTGGCAAGCGTCAGATGGATCTGGGTAGGAGTTGCGGCCGTGCTGGCCTCAGGCGGGTGCATCCATGGCCTTCGGGCATGGTCCAACGTTGTCTTGAGGCCGGTTCTCGCATAGAAGCGCTGCTCTTCCTGTTTAAGCGTCAGCTTCGGGAACGGGCTTTTTCATCGGAGAGTGAACGATGGGTTACAAAGTCGCAGTCGTCGGCGCGACCGGCAATGTCGGACGGGAAATGCTCAACATCCTCGATGAGCGCAAATTCCCCGCGGACGAGGTCGTGGCCCTCGCGTCACGCCGCAGCGTCGGCGTCGAGGTCTCCTATGGCGACCGCACCCTGAAGGTCAAAGCGCTCGAGCATTACGACTTCTCCGACGTCGACATCTGCCTGATGTCGGCGGGCGGCTCGGTGTCGAAGGAATGGTCGCCGAAGATCGGCGCCGCCGGCACGGTCGTGATCGACAATTCCTCGGCCTGGCGCATGGACCCGGACGTGCCGCTGATCGTGCCCGAGGTGAACGCGGATGCGACCGCGGGCTTCAAGACGAAGAACATCATCGCCAACCCGAACTGCTCGACCGCGCAGCTCGTGGTCGCGCTGAAGCCGCTGCACGACAAGGCGACCATCAAGCGCGTCGTGGTCTCGACCTATCAATCCGTGTCGGGCGCCGGCAAGGACGCGATGGACGAATTGTTCTCGCAGACCAAGGCCGTCTACACCAACAGCGAGATCGTCAATAAGAAGTTTCCCGCGCGCATCGCCTTCAACATCATCCCCCAGATCGACGTCTTCATGGAGGACGGCTACACCAAGGAAGAGTGGAAGATGATGATGGAGACCAAGAAGATTCTTGATCCCAAGATCAAGCTCTCCGCGACCTGCGTACGCGTGCCTGTCTTCGTCGGCCACTCCGAGGCCGTCAACATCGAGTTCGAGAATCCGATCAGCGCCGATGAAGCGCGCAACATCCTGCGCACGGCGCCCGGCTGTCTCGTCATCGACAAGCATGAGCCCGGCGGCTACGCCACGCCCTATGAAGCGGCCGGCGAGGACGCCACCTATATCAGCCGCATCCGCGAGGACGCCACGGTGGAGAACGGCCTCGTGCTGTGGTGCGTGTCGGACAACCTTCGCAAGGGCGCAGCCCTCAACGCGATCCAGATCGCGGAAGTGCTGATCAACCGCAAGCTGATCAGCGCGAAGAAGAAGGCGGCGTAAGCCTTCGCCCACGCCTCTCGTCGTCCCGGACAAGCGCGCCAAAAGCGCGCGCAGATCCGGGACCCATAGCCGCAGGAAGTGGTTTGGCGAAGACTCGTGGTTTGTCAGGTCGCGCGACAATGTAAGCTTGGGGTTATGGGTCCCGGATCTGCGCTCCGCTCTGGACAACGCTGCGCGTTGCCAAGAGCTCCGCTTGTCCGGGACGACGATCTCGTTTGATGCGGCAGTATACGAAACCGCTCAAGCCTCGCCGCGAGCGTTCCGGAATTCCTTCGCGACCTTGTCCAGCACGAACAGCGATCCCTCCGCGACGCCGAAATAGGCGCCGTGGGTCTGCATCTGGCCGGCATCGACCGCCTTCTGCACGAACGGGAAGGTCATCAGGTTTTCCAGGCTGCGGAACACCGCGGCCTTCTCGATGCGCTCGACGAACTGCGCCATGGTCTCGCGGTCGCGCTGCTCGACCACCTCGCCCGGCTTGATGAACATCTGCATCCATTTGCCGATGAAGTCGCCGGGGGTGAGCGGCTCGATCTTGTCGACGAAGGCGCGGATGCCGCCGCATTGCGCATGCCCGAGCACCACGATGTGCTTCACCTTCAGCACCTTCACCGCATATTCCAGCGCCGCCGAGACGCCATGCGCGTTGCCGTCGGGCTGATACACCGGCACCAGATTTGCGATGTTGCGGACGACGAACAATTCGCCCGGGCCGACGTCGAAGATCACCTCAGGCGAGACGCGGCTGTCGCAGCAGCCGATCACCATCACTTCCGGCGACTGCCCCTTCACCGACAGCTCGCGATAGCGGGTCTGCTCGGTCGGCAGCCGCTGGGTGGCGAAGGCCCTGTAGCCTTCCAGCAAATGCTCTGGGAATGTGATCATGGCCTATGCCTAATCATAGACCGCAGGGGCGAACAAGCCTTTCGAATAGGCATGCCAGGTGCTATCGGCTCAGGTCAGAAGAGCTACGAGGAAACCGGAAGGACCATTCGCATGACCCGCCCGCGCCGCAGCCATCTGTTCATGCCCGGCTCCAACCCCCGCGCGCTGGAAAAGGCGCAGAATCTGGCCGCCGACGGACTGATCCTCGATCTCGAGGATTCCGTGGCCCCTGACGCCAAGGCGGTGGCGCGCGACGGAATCGCCGCCGCGATCGCGGCCAAGGGGTTCGGCAAGCGCGAGGTCCTGATCCGGACCAACGGTCTCGACACGCCCTGGTGGGCGGATGACATCGCGATGGCGGCCAAGGCATCGCCTGACGGCATTCTGGTTCCAAAAGTTTCAAGCGTCGAAGATCTCCAGACCATCGGCCATCACCTCGCCGAGCTCGGCGCCGCACCGACCGTGAAGGTCTGGGCCATGATCGAGACCGCGCGCGCGGTGCTGCATGCCGAGGAGCTGGCGACCGCCGGCCGCGATCCGAAGACGCGTCTCTCGGGCTTCGTGTTCGGCCCCAACGACATCTCGCGCGAGACGCGCATCAAGATGATGCCCGGCCGCGCCGCGATGATCCCGATGATCACCCACTGCATCCTGGCGACACGCGCCGCCGGCCTCGAAATCCTCGATGGCCCCTACAGCGACATCAACAATTCCGACGGGTTTGCCACCGAATGCGCGCAGGGCCGCGACCTCGGCTTCGACGGCAAGACGCTGATCCATCCCTCGCAGATCGAAGCCTGCAACGCGATCTTCACGCCGCCGGAAGAGGAAGTCGCGCGCGCGCGAAAAATCATCGCGGCGTTCGAATTGCCCGAGAACGTCTCGCGCGGCGCGATCCGTCTGGATGGCGCGATGGTGGAACGCCTGCACGCCGACATGGCGCGCCGAACGATCGAGATCGCGGACGCGATCGCCGCGATGAGCAAGGGCTGAGGTGTGTCCCCGACCCGATCCGTCCTTCTGGATCTCGACGGAACGCTGATCGATTCGCGGCCGGGCATTGTCGCAAGCTGCACAGCCGCATTGCGTGTGCTCGGGCACGATCCAGGCAAGGCACCTGACATAGCGATCGGTCCACCACTCGAAGACAGCTTGCGGACGCTGCTACAGGCATATGGCGACGACCGGATCGATGAAGCCGTCGTCGCCTACCGTCAGCACTACGGTGAAAGCGGCTTGCTCGGAAGCGAGCCCTATCCTGGAATCGGCGGAGCGCTCCAGGAATGGAGGCAAGCCGGACTGAGGATCTACCTTGCGACATCGAAGCGCGAAGTCTTCGCGCGACGGATCCTGGAGAACCTGAATTTGGCGGTGTATTTCGACGGCATCCACGGCTCGGTGCCGGGCGGCACGCTCGATCATAAGCCTGAGTTACTCGCCCATATCCTGTCTGAATACGGCATCGCCGCCTCGCACAGCCTCATGATCGGCGATCGCCGCCACGACATCGTCGGCGCTCATGCGGTCACGATGCGCGGGCTTGGCGTGCTCTGGGGATATGGCAGCCGGGATGAGCTGGAGGCGGCCGGCGCGGACCAATTGGTGGAGCGGCCAGCCGATCTCGCGCGCACGGCTCTATCGATGTTGAACGGATAGTCTTCGTTGCAATCCGCGCCGCGTCAACGCGGCGCGAGGTCGGCGCGATCGAGCGATTCCAGCGTCGCGGCATTGCCGCAATAGCCATGATAGTTCTCCGCGGCGGTGCCGTCGGCGAGATCGCGGTCGCACTGCCCCTTGTGATCGCAGAGCGAGCAGACCCGCTCCATGTCGCGGAGCAGCAAGGGCTGTGCGCGGCCGAGCCCTTCGGCGTTGATGCCGAGCTGCTCCAGCATCTTCGGCAGTTCATCTGCGGCGTGCTTGCCATGACGGACCAGCTCTTCGAGATCGTCCGGCGCGATCCTGAGATCGCTCGCGATTCGGTCGAAATCGGCGCGATCGAGCTGCCGCATCTCGTTCATCTCGCGGCGATGCTTCAGCCAGCTCGCAAAGGATTCGATGAGATCCTGAACGATGGGATAAGGCCTGCTTGCGGTGCTCATGCGAGGCTCCGTTTGGGTCGTGGAATTGGAGCGAGATTAGGCACAATGGTGCAGGAGCGCGTTGCGCTGGATCAAATTCAGCTCGCGTGTCCCGGACGCGCTGCAGCGTGAATGACCACCGCCGTCGTCCCGGCGAAAGCCGGGACCCATACCGCGTGATTATTCATGCGTGGACGGTCGCAGTACCGAACTGAGAGTCTTCGCCAAACCACTCCCTGTGGTTATGGGTCCCGGCTTTCGCCGGGACGACAGCGGAGAATTGGCGGCTACGCAAACCTTTCCGTCGCCCAGGCATAAAGGCTGCCCGGGATCGGCTTCTCGCCACCGCGGCCCTTGGGCGAGATGTGCAGGCCGATGATCTCGGGGTCGGTGACGAGGCCGAGATAGCTCGAGGGATCGAAGAACAGCTTCGGCTCGGCGTGCACGGCGTAGAACGACTGCTTCGGCAGTGCGCGGCTCAGCTCGCCGGTGCGGCGCGCCAGTGCAGTCAGCGCCGCAGGTCCGAAGATCGCGACACGGATGTCCGAGAGGCGGTTCGAGCCGCCGCGCAGGCGGCGCATCATGAAGGTGATGCGATGGCGCACTGACAGCCAGTTCGGCGTCAGCTCCTCCTGCTCCATCAGCTCTTCGAAGGCGGCAACGATGCCGTGCCCGGGCGGCAGGTAGATCACGGAATTGCCGAGCTGGCGCGGCCGCTCCCAGGCGAAGTAGGGCTTTGCCGGATCGATCTCGACGGGCTTCAAGAGCAGCACGTCGGCATCGAGCCAGAGGCCGAGGCCCTTCGCCATCAGCTTCATGCGGAAGAAGTCGCTGAACTGAAGCGTGGTCCAGTCGCGCCAGCTTCCGTCGGGCTGCGGCGGCCGCAATCGTTCGGAGAACGCGTGCGGCAGGATCGCTTCGGCATCCGCATTGCCGACGCCCGCAGGCAGGCCGGGAATGGTGTCAAAGCTGTAGACCGTGACCTTGTGGCCGGCAGCTAACTGCGAGCGCAGGCAGGTCTGGCGCAGGGCGTCCATCGGGCCGTGCCAGAAGGTGACGATGTCGGGCAGCATGGCCGGAAGCTTAGAGCATGATCCGGAAAAGTGTGCAGCGGTTTTCCGAAAAGATCATGCTCAAACAACAGGGGATAATCAGGACAAAGAAAAAGCCCCGGCGCTGTCAGCACCGGGGCTCGAACGAAAATCTGAGCTCAGGCCCAGGCGCGTTCGCGCTTGAGCTTGTCCTCATAGGTGTCGATCGAGGCCTTCTTCTCCATCGTCAAGCCGATGTCGTCGAGGCCGTTGATCAGGCAGTGCTTGCGGAACGGGTCGATCTCGAACTTGACCTTGCCACCGTCGGGGCCGCGGATCTCCTGGTTCGGCAGGTCGATCGTCAGCGTCGCGTTGGCGCCGCGCTCGGCGTCGTCGAACAGCTTGTCGAGGTCTTCTTGGGCAACGCGGATCGGCAGAATGCCGTTCTTGAAGCAGTTGTTGTAGAAGATGTCGCCGAACGAGGTCGAGATCACGCAGCGGATGCCGAAGTCGAGCAGCGCCCAGGGCGCGTGCTCGCGGCTCGAGCCGCAGCCGAAATTGTCGCCAGCGACCAGCACCTTCGTATTGCGATAGGCCGGCTGGTTGAGGACGAAATCCGGATTCTCGCTGCCGTCGTCCTTGTAGCGCTGCTCGGAGAAGAGCCCCTTGCCAAGGCCGGTGCGCTTGATGGTCTTGAGGTACTGCTTCGGAATGATCATGTCGGTGTCGACATTGATGATCTTCAGCGGCGCCGCGACGCCTTCCAGCGTAGTGAACTTGTCCATGGTTGCGCTTTCCCGGGTGGTCTAGGGGGAACAGGTATTTATCGCGATCGGGGGCCGAATCCTAGGCCGAATTCGGCAGATCTAGTCTGCTTGACCCGTTTCCTGGGCCTCAATCGCCGCCATATCGTCGTCCGAAAGGCCGAAATGGTGGCCGATCTCGTGGATCAGGACGTGGCGGACGATATGGCCGAGGGTCTCGTCGTGCTCGGCCCAGTAATCCAGGATCGGCCGGCGGTAGAGCCAGACCATGTTGGGCAGCCGCGCCACGTCGCCAAAGCTCTGCTGGGGCAGGCCGACGCCCTGGAACAGGCCGAGCAGGTCGAACTCGCTCTCGCAGTCCATCTCGTCCAGGACCTCATCGGTCGGGAAGTCGTCGACGCGGATGATCACGCCCTCGCACAGCCCGCGAAACTCCGCCGGCAGGCGCTCGAACAATTCGTGGGCCACCGCTTCCATCTCGGCCAGCGAGGGGGCCTTCAATTCCGTCCACATGGACTTCTCTTAGCGTGGGTTTTGCGGCGTTGCATCCCGCTTTATAAGATCGAGCGTTGACGTCGCGCGTGAAAACGAGGAGCGTACGACGCATCAAGGGGATGGCTCAGGTCGGTGGTGGTGTGATGCGGGCGGGAACAGCAGTACCGGTTCTACTGTGCATGGGGTTGTTTTCGACTTTTTTTGTCGGCGCCCCAACCCCGGCCCAGGCCCAGACGGCCGGCCCCGACATCCGGCTGGCCCAGGCGGTCTCGCCCGACGCCCCGCCGCCGCGCAGGCGGCCCCAGACGCGCCTGCGCGTCACGCCCTATTACAGCCCGGACGGCGTCTATCCGCGCTACAATCCCGGTCCCGATGCGGTCCGCGAGTGCAACGCCACCTATGTGCAGGAATACCGGCCCAGCGGCACGGTGATCGTGCCGCATATGAGCTGCTACTGGCGCCGGGGCTGACGCCCCCTCAATTCCCGCGGAGCGCGCCGATCAGGCCGGCGCCGACGACAGCTGCGGACGCGCCATAGACCAGGATCGTCATCACCAGCTGAGTCAGCGGGCTCGCCGCGCCGGCCTCGACGCCCGGTCCCTGTGCGGCAATCGCCGAACTCGCGCCGAGCACAAGGCTTGCTGCGATCGCGAGGCGAGATATCCGCAATCCGCTGGAATTCGGCATGACCATCTCCTGCATTCGCTCGACCAGAAGATACGTTCGTCGCTGACGGCCGGTTTTGGTGGCGCCTGAAATGTTGCGCCGAGACTTTAGGAACTTGCTGCGTGCTCTCTGCATTCGCGTCCGGGCACGTTCATCCATAGCCTATTCAGGCTCAAGGCTCCAGAGCTCGGCCCTAATCCTTGTGTCGTAACACCATTGGCACCGTCGTCACCGCCGTTGGTGACGGGACGGTCGATAGTCAGGAACAGGCCCGGATTCCTGACCTGTTTTAACTTGCAGACGAACTTGTGAAGCCCGCATGCTCGGGGCGGAGGTCGTCATGACGCGATGGATTGCATTGGCCGTTCTCGTTGGGCTCGCCGCCGGTATGCCTCGCGCTTCCGCGATGCAGAGGACGGCGAAGCCAGATGCCTCGGCGGGGATCGCGGTTTTTGATGCGCGACGACACGCGCGACACCAAGACATTGTGCGGTACTCTGCGCCCCATGATCCGCGCTACTACGCGCGGCCCGTCTACTACCGTCCCTATCCCTACGGTGTGCCCGCGCCTTTCGTATTCGGCTATGGACCGTTCTGGTGAGTTGCTGCTCTAGCCGGCGGGCGCAAATCCTTTGACCAGCAGCACTGTCGCTTGTGCGCCTGCCTTTCGGTCTTGCGAGATCTCGACATAGTCGGGCGAGTTGCAGAAGGCGAGGAACGCGGCTTCGTCGGGAAACGACATCATGACAAGTTTGTCATGCGGCCACGCGCCTTCGAGCACGCGCGGATGTTCGTCGGCCGCTAGCAGTCGTCCGTTGAATTTCTTGAACACATCGAAGAATCGCACCTGGTAGCGGTCATACGCCGCGCGGTCCGTCATCTTCAATTGCGCGATCGCGTAGACAGTCATCGCAAGAATTCCTCCCATCGCGGCACTGCGCCGGAGCGCGTTGCCGGAAACCTCATTCATTCATGAGGCATTCACGTCGCTGTCCCTAATTTAATCTTGGGAGCAACCGCAAGTGAACAGCCGAATGAACAGCGGTGGCGCGAGACGCTGCGCCGCAATGCCGCTGTCCGGGTTGAGGGAGAATTCCATGCTGAGGATTTTGGGTGTTGGGACAAGCCCGATCCGCTTGCTCGGGCTTGCGGCCGTTGCCACGCTGATGCTGTCGGTCGGGACTGCGCGCCGCGCCGAGGCGATGACTCCAATCAATCCGACGGCGTTGCCGGCGACGAAGGCCGCAAGCGACGATCTCGTCACGCAGGTTCGCCACGGCGGCGGGGGACATGGCGGTGGCGGACATTTTCACGGCGGCGGCGGCTTCCGTGGTGGCGGCGGACATTTCGGCGGCTTCCATGGCGGCGGCTTCCGCGCCGCGCCGGCCTTCCACGGCGGCGGCATTCGCTACGGAGGAGTTCGCCACTACGGCGGAGGCGGATTTCATCGCTACGGAATCTATCGCCCGCATTACGGCTATCGCCACTTCCACCGGCGCTATTATTACGGCGGCTACTATCCCTACTATCACTATCCGCGCCGCTGCCGGATCATCTGGACCTATTACGGCCCGCGCCGCATCTGCCGCTGGCATCGTTGGCACTATCCGTATCGCTATTGGTGATGTGAGTTAGCGCCGTCATTCCGGGGCGATGCGAAGCATCGAACTATGGTGCGCACTTGCGCACCTGGGAATCTCGAGATTCCGGGTTCGCCCTATGGGCGCCCCGGAATGACTGCGGATAGTGGCGCTGTCTGATTCACAGCCAATCCTTCAGCTTCCACGACGAAGCTTTCCACCGCATCAGGTTCTCGATCTTCCACTGCCTGAACATCGCCGGCGGCCAGCGGCTGAGCTTTGAGGTCTCCTCGACCTCGGGCTTGGCGACGATGCGCAGCGGTGTCGCGCGCCGCCGGTGCTGGCGCGTCGCCTCGCTGATCAGATCGACATATTCAGGCTTGTTGGCCATGAGGCGTGTCCTCGCGAAGCCGTCGCGAGGACACAATGTCGGCGCTGCCGCTTAACAGCCGCTTGCCGCGTTAGCTCAAATTGCGGGGAGCAGCTTAGCGCCACTCCCTGACGTCGACGAAGTGACCGGCGATCGCCGCGGCGGCCGCCATCGCCGGCGACACCAGATGCGTGCGGCCCTTGAAGCCCTGGCGGCCCTCGAAATTGCGGTTCGAGGTCGAGGCGCAGCGCTCTTCCGGCTTGAGCTTGTCCGGGTTCATGGCAAGGCACATCGAGCAGCCCGGCTCGCGCCACTCGAAGCCGGCCTTGATGAAGATCTTGTCCAGTCCCTCAGCCTCGGCCTGCTCCTTCACGATGCCCGAGCCCGGCACCACCATGGCGTTGACGCTGGCGGAGACCTGCTTGCCTTCCGCGATCTTGGCGGCGGCGCGCAAGTCTTCGATGCGGCCGTTGGTGCAGGAGCCGATGAAGACGCGATCGAGCTTGATGTCGGTGATCTTCGTCCCCGCGGTCAGGCCCATGTACTTCAAGGCGCGGTGCTTGGAGAGACGCTTGGCCTCGTCCGCGATCTTGTCGGGATCGGGCACGATGCCGGTCACCGAGATGACGTCTTCCGGGCTCGTGCCCCAGGTCACGATCGGCGGCAGCTTTGCAGCGTCGAGGCGCAGCTCGTGGTCGAAATGCGCGCCTTCGTCGGAGCGCAGTTTCTCCCAGTAGCGCATCGCCGCGTCCCAGGCCGTGCCCTTCGGCGCCTTGGGGCGGTCACGCAGGAAGTCGTAGGCCTTCTGGTCGGGCGCGACGAGGCCGGCGCGGGCGCCGCCTTCGATCGACATGTTGCAGACCGTCATGCGGCCTTCCATGCTGAGCGCGCGGATCGCGTCGCCGGCGTATTCCAGCACGTAGCCGGTGCCGCCCGCGGTGCCGATCTCGCCGATGATGGCTAGGATGATGTCCTTGCCGGTCACGCCGTCAGGCAATTTGCCATCGACGGTGACGCGCATGTTCTTGGCCTTCTTCTGGATCAGCGTCTGCGTCGCCAGCACGTGCTCGACCTCGGAGGTGCCGATGCCGTGTGCGAGCGCGCCGAACGCGCCATGCGTCGAGGTGTGGCTGTCACCGCAGACGATGGTGGTGCCGGGCAGGGTAAAGCCCTGCTCGGGGCCGATGACGTGGACGATGCCCTGGCGCTTGTCGAACTCGTTGTAATATTCGATGCCGAATTCCTTGGCGTTCTCGGCCAGCGCCTTGATCTGCTCGATGCTCTCCGGATCCGGATTCGGCTTGGAGCGGTCGGTGGTCGGCACGTTGTGGTCGACGACCGCGAGCGTCTTTTCCGGCGCATGAACCTTGCGCCCGGTCGCGCGCAGGCCTTCGAACGCCTGCGGCGAGGTCACCTCGTGCACCAGATGGCGATCGATGTAGAGCAGGCAGGTGCCGTCGTCGGCTTCGTGCACCAGGTGGTCGTTCCAGATCTTGTCGTACAGTGTGGTCGGCTTGGACATGAGCTTGAGCTCCGGAAATGTGTGTCAGCGAAGAGCGCGGGTGGCGCGCGGGGCAACAAAATCGTCAGCGCAGCTTTTAGGCTGCGCGCGTAAGCTCTGACGTTGCCGAGGTCGCGAAGCGTCCGAAGAACCGGCCAGGCAGCCGCGAGCGATCGTCGATGACGATGCGCTTGACGGGGGCGAGGCTGGTCAGATCTGGAAACATTCTAGAAGCTATATAGCATGCAGCGGTAAAAGCGCGAGTGCTTCAAATTCGTCATTGCGAGCCAACGGGTCCGCGCGAAGCGCGGCCCGATGACAGGCTCCGCGAAGCAATCCAGAAATGCATCCGCGGAGACAGTCTGGATTGCTTCGCTGCGCTCGCAATGACGGTGGGGCAAAACAAAAAAGCGCGGGGCGTTTCGGCCCCGCGCTCCTCGAAACTCGACTGTAAGCGAAAGCCTACTCGTTGACGGCCTTGGCGTGCTCAGTCTTCTCGACGATGCGAGCCGACTTGCCGCGAAGGTTGCGGAGGTAATACAGCTTGGCGCGACGCACCTTGCCGCGGCGCACCACCTTGATCGAGTCGATCATCGGCGACATCACCGGGAACACGCGCTCGACGCCCTCGCCGTACGAAATCTTGCGCACGGTGAAGCTCTCGTTCAGGCCAGCGCCGGAACGGCCGATGCAAACGCCCTCATAGGCCTGCACGCGCGTACGGTCGCCTTCGACGACTTTCACGTTGACGATCACGGTGTCGCCGGGACCGAATTCCGGAATGTCCTTGGTGGCGGACAGCTTGTCGAATTGCTCTTTTTCGAGCTGTTGGATCAGGTTCATGGGTAAATCTCCATCGGCGCGCCCAGCCTTGCGAAACGGGGGCTGCGCGAAATTCGTTTATCCAGCCATTGCGGATGTGGCCGCTCCTATAAGGCAAGCCGGAGCGTTTGTCACCCGTCTGTCTTGTTTTTTGGCGTTTTTTGGCGTCCGGGCCGATTCGGGGTTTTGGGTGGGATTTTAGCCCATAAATCGGGTCGCTGCGCCGCCGTCAGGGCCTCCGATTGCGCCCGCCGCCAACTGGCGACCTTGGCGTGGTCCCCGGAGGTCAGGATCTCGGGGATCGGGACCCCCTCGAAGAGCTGCGGACGGGTATATTGGGGGTATTCGAGCAGGCCGTCGGAGAAGCTTTCCTCGGTTCCCGAGGCCTCCTTGCCCATCACGCCCGGTAGCAGCCGGACGCAGGCGTCAATCAGCGCCAGGGCCGCGATTTCGCCCCCGGACAGCACGTAATCGCCGATCGAGACCTCCTCCAGGCCCCGCCCGTCGATCACCCGCTGGTCGATCCCCTCGAACCGCCCACAGACGATCAGCGGGCCGGGGCCCTGGGCAAGCTCCACGACGCGGGCCTGGGTCAATGGCCGACCCCGCGGGCTCATCAGAAGGCGGGGCCGCTCTTTTGAAGAATCCTGGCCGATCTCCGCCGCGTCGATGGCGGCCGCCAGAACATCCGCCCGCAGCACCATGCCCGGGCCGCCGCCGGCGGGGGTGTCGTCGACGCTGCGATGCCGGTCGGTGGCGGAGGCCCGGATGTCCCGCGCTTCCAACTGCCAGAGCCCGGAGGCCAGCGCGCGGCCGGCCAGACTCACGCCGAGCGGTCCCGGAAACATCTCCGGAAACAGCGTCAGCACCGTCGCGCGCCAGGGTGAGGGGTTGGTCATTGCGCCCTAAGAAATCCGTCGTCCCGGCGAAGGCCGGGACCCATAGCCACCGCGCTCAGTTTTGCGATGGCTGGAGCTACCAGCTTAGCCAAAAACCACGGTTTGTGGTTATGGGTCCCGGCCTTCGCCGGGACGACTCGCGGAGGGAGCGTCGCGATCCTCACCCGCGATTTCCTCCGGCAGCGCGATCACGACGCGGCCGCCGGCGATGTCGACCTCGGGCACCACCGCATTCGAGAACGGCAGCAGCATCGACGTGCCTTTCAGTGGCGCTATCTCGATGATGTCGCCGGCGCCGAAATTATGGATCGCGAGCACGCGGCCGAGCGCATCGCCGTCCGTGGTGACGGCGGCGAGTCCGATCAGATCGGTGTGGTAATATTCGTCCTCATCCGTCGCGGGCAGCTTTTCGCGCGCGACGTAGAGCTCGATGCCGTTGAGGCGCTCGGCCTCATCGCGGGTCATGACGCCCTTGAACGTCGCGACCAGATGATCCCTGGCCTCGCGCGCCGTTGCGACCTCGAACTGGCGCTTGCCGTCCTTGGACAGCAGCGGACCGTAGCGCTTCACGGCAAAAGGATCTTCGGTGAAGGTCCATAATTTGACCGCACCGCGCACACCATGCGCGGCGCCGATCCGCGCGACGCAGACCAGCGCCGACATGGTCTGGCCTTAACCCTTCGCGGCGGCTTCGGCCTGCGCCTTGCGCTCCTTGCGCGGCACGGCCTTCTGCGGGTTGTTGCGGGCTTCGCGCTTCTGGACGCCGGCGGCGTCGAGGAAGCGTGCAACGCGATCGGACGGCTGCGCGCCCTTGGCGACCCAGGCCTTCACCTTCTCCATGTCGAGCTTGAGGCGCGCCTCGTTGTCCTTCGGCAGCAGCGGGTTGAAATAGCCGAGACGTTCGATGAAGCGGCCATCGCGCGGAAAGCGCGAGTCGGCGACGACGACGTGATAGACGGGACGCTTCTTGGTGCCTGCGCGGGCGAGGCGGATAACGACGGACATTCAGTTCTCCTTCAAAGTACAGTTTGTTCGGTTGATTGGTATTCCGCGTTGCGCGGGACCGGTGCGGTCCCCCGCGACGAATTCCTCATTTCTTCTTGCCGGGAAAACCGCCGAGCCCCGGAAGGGTCGGCTTGCCGCTGAGGCCCGTAAGCCCCGGCAAATTCGGTAGGCCAGAGCGAAGACCGGGCGGCAGATCCTTCGGCAGGCTGGGCAGACCCTGCCCGCCGCCGCTCTGCATCTTCTCCTGCATTGCCTTCATCTCTTCGGGCGAGGGCATCTTCATGCCGCCGCCAAAGCCCATGGCCTGGGCGATGCCGGCGAGCGGGCCGCGCTTGCCCGAGCCCATGGCCTTCATCACGTCGGCCATGTTCCGGTGCATCTTGAGCAGCTTGTTGACCTGCTCGACGCTCTGGCCGCTTCCCGCGGCGATGCGCTTCTTGCGGCTGGCCTTGAGCAGGTCGGGATGACGGCGCTCGTCGCGCGTCATGGAATCGATCACCGCGACCTGGCGCTTCAGGATCTTGTCGTCGATGCCGGCGGCCGCGATCTGGTTCTTCATCTTGGCGATGCCGGGCATCATGCCCATCAGCCCGCTGATGCCGCCCATGTTCGCCATCTGCAACAGCTGCTCGCGCATGTCGTTGAGGTCGAACTGACCCTTGCGCATGCGCTCGGCGGTGCGCGCGGCCTTTTCGGCGTCGATGTTGGCGGCGGCACGTTCGACCAGCGACACCACGTCGCCCATGCCGAGGATGCGGCCGGCGATACGATCGGGATGGAAATCTTCCAGCGCGTCGGTCTTTTCGCCGGTGCCGATCAGCTTGATCGGCTTGCCGGTGACGGCGCGCATCGACAGCGCCGCGCCGCCGCGGCCGTCGCCGTCCACACGGGTCAGCACGATGCCGGTGAGGCCGACGCGCTGATCGAACGCGCGGGCAAGGTTGACCGCGTCCTGGCCGGTGAGGCTGTCGGCGACCAGCAGCACTTCATGCGGATTGGCGGCGGCTTTGATCGCAGCCGCTTCCGCCATCATCTCTTCGTCGAGCGTGGTACGGCCGGCGGTGTCGAGCAGTACGATGTCGTAGCCGCCGAGCTTGCCGGCTTCGAGTGCGCGCTTCGCAATCTGCGGCGGCTGCTGGCCCGCCACGATCGGCAAGGTCGGAATGTCGAGGTCGCGGCCAAGCACGGCCAGCTGCTCCATCGCCGCCGGGCGATAGACGTCGAGTGAAGCCATCAGCACCTTGCGCTTGTCGCGCTGGACTAGGCGGCGGGCGAGCTTCGCGGTGGTGGTGGTTTTACCGGAGCCTTGCAGGCCGACCATCATGATCGGCACAGGCGGCACGGAATTGACGTCGATGGTCTGGCTTTCGGCGCCGAGCGTGTTGATCAGCTCGTCATGGACGATCTTGACCACCATCTGGCCGGGGGTGACCGACTTGACGACGGTGGCGCCGATCGCCTGCTCGCGGACGCGCTCGGTGAAGCTGCGTACCACCTCTAGCGCGACGTCGGCCTCCAGCAGCGCGCGGCGCACCTCGCGCATCGCGGCGTCGACGTCCTTTTCGGTCAGCGCACCGCGCCCCGTCAGACGATCGAGAATGCCACCAAGCCGTTCCGACAGATTGTCGAACAATGCCGTTGTCCCTTGTCCTGCTCGCGCAGGGTTGCCGCATTCACCACTGTCATGCCTCGGCTTGACCGGGGCATCCAGTACGCCGCGGCCTCTCGGTTCTAGCCGAGCCGCCTCTGGAATACTGGATCCCCCGCCTTCGCGGGGGATGACCCTCAATGTGCCTTGGCGCATTGCCCCAAGACGTAGTTCCAAACACCTTTGCGCCCGAGGGCGCACAGCGCTGTCGGGCGTTGACCTCTGGCCTCCAGGGCCAGTCGGCGGGTCGAAAAGAAAGCCTTTCCGAGAAAGTGGCGGGGTTAAACGCCGCTCCCGCCCAAAAGTCAAGGAAAGTTAGGGGGGCGGGGCCTGTTTGGGAAGGCAAGGCTTTGAAAACACGTCCTTTCCGGCGGTGGGTTCCTTTTCCTCTGCCCCCCGCCCATATAGGCGGTGATGCCTCACCGTCCGCACCATCCCTAGAAGTCCGCCCGTGCCGGTCACCCGCCGCCGCATTTTCGGACTGCTTGCCGGAGCCGGTGCGCTGGTCGGCGTCCCCTCCCTCTGGATGTCCCGCATGAAGACCTATGACGGTCCCGCCTCCGACCATTTCAACGGCCTGCACTTCTTCGATCCCGACGGCGCGCCGCCGAAATCGCTTCGCGAGGTGCTGCGCTGGCAGTTCAGCGGCAAGCGGCAGCGGGCGACCTGGCCGGAGTGGGCGCCGAGCCCCCATGCCGACACCCCGCCGGAGCGCGTCGACGGCGGAAAGGTGCGGCTCTCCTTCGTCGGGCACGCCAGCTGGCTGATCCAGGCCGGCGGCCTCAACATCCTAGTCGATCCCGTCTGGTCCTCGCGGGTCTCGCCAGTCGCCTGGGCCGGGCCGAAGCGGCACAACGATCCCGGCATCGCCTTCGAGAAGCTGCCGAAGGTCGACGTCGTGCTGGTCTCGCACGGCCATTACGATCACTTGGACATCGCGACGCTGTCGCGGCTCGCCAAGAATTTTGCTCCGCGGGTGGTCACGCCGCTCGGCAACGACGTGACGATGCGCAGCACCGACGCGTCGATCAAGGCCGAGGCGTTCGACTGGCATGACCGCGTCGAGCTCGGCGGCGGCATCGCCGTGCACCTGGTTCCGACCCGGCACTGGACGGCGCGCGGGGTGTTCGATCGAAACAAGGCGCTGTGGGCAAGTTTTGTATTGGAGACGCCGGCCGGGAAAATCTACGTCGTCTGCGATTCCGGCTATGGTGATGGCAGACATTTCCGCCGCGTCGCCGACAAGCACGGGCCGCTGCGCCTGGCGATCCTCCCGATCGGCGCCTACGAGCCGCGCTGGTTCATGCGCGACCAGCACATGAATCCGGAAGACGCAGTGAAGGCGCTGCTCGATTGCGGCGCGCAGGACGCGCTCGGGCATCACCACGGCACGTTCCAGCTCACGGATGAAGCGATCGACGCGCCGGCCAAGGCGCTGGTGGAAGCGCTGGATACTGCGAAGATTCCGCAGGAGCGGTTCGTCGCGATGAAGCCGGGGCAGGTGGTGGAGATCTGACGCGCCCGCGCGATTTATCTCCACTGTCATCCGCACATACAGCTCGTCGTCCCGGACAAGCGCGCCTCAAGCGCGCGCAGATCCGGGACCCATAACCACAGGGAGTAGTTGTGGCGCGAAGCTCGTAACCCCGAGTCTTCGCCAAACTACTCCCTGGGGCTATGGGTCCCGGCCTTCGCCGGGACGACACCGTTAGTGTGGCGAGCAGTGTGCCTCTTACGAAGCTTGCTACTGCCCCTGCTTGATCGCCCAGCTCACATTCACCGTCACCGACAGCGTCTCCTCGCCGGGTGCGACCGCGGCGGGTGCGGCCATCGGGGCTGTTGCCATTCGCGCCTTGAACAACGGCATCGGCGCACCGCCTTCGGAGACGCTGAGCGGCGCGCCCAGCGTGACGCCGGTTGCCTTGGCGTAGATCTCGGCCTTGCGGCGGGCATCCGCCACCGCCTGCTCGCGGGCCTCGTCGAGCAGTTTTGACGCCTGCGTCACCTCGAACGAGATGTTGCCGATGTCGTTGGCGCCGGCGCCGACCAGCGTGTCGATGATGCCGGCCACTTTCGTCACGTCGCGAATCTTGACGGTGACGCGATTGGAGGCGCGGAAGCCGACCACGGGCGAGGCGCCGGTGGATTTGTTCTGGCCGTATTGCGGCTGCAGCGACAGCCGCGAGGTCTGGTAATCCTTCTCAGCGATCCCGGCGCCCTTCAGTGCCAGCAGCACCTTGCCCATCGCGGCGTTGTTGGCGTCGGAGGCTTCCTTCGCCGTCTTGGCATCATTGGCGACACCCGCGTCGATCTGCGCAAGATCGGGCGCCACGGAAACAGTGGCTTCGCCGCTCACCGAGATCGCGGAGGGAAAGTCGTCGGCGAACACGGGCGTTGCCAGCAGCGTGGCAGCGAAAACGGCGGCGAGTAGGGCAGGCTTCTTCATCGGTCTCACTTCAGTGGCACGAAAACATTGATCACGAGCTTGTCCTCCGCCGTCTTCAGGGGATCGGTGAGGTACTCCTCGATAAAGGTGTCCTTGGCTTCCAGTCTCTTGTCGTCGAGGTGATTGGTGATCGCCTCATAGGTGTTGTCCATGTTGTCGTAGGAGCCGCGATGGACGAATTTCAGCGCCTTGCCCTCCGGCGATTTGCCGACGCTCATGTCCTTGGGCAGGTTCTTGGGATCCTGCTCGACCGGAATTTCGGCGAGGAAGGTGAAGCCGGTGTCGTCGGTCGAGGTGTAGACGATCATCGAATTGCCGGCGTGTTTGATGCCCTGCTTGTCCAGGAGCGTGTTCAGCGCCTTGAAGGCGTCGACCAGCGTGTCGAAGGCCGAGTCCCAATTGGCAGTGCCCTTGACCATCACGACCTTCCTGGACTCGAGCGTGGTCTCGAGGCCAAAGGGATCGGCGGTCTGGACCGGGGCGGGGGTGGCGGCTGCGGCGGGCGGCGGTGCCGCCGGGCCCGGCGAGGGTGAGGCGCTGGCCGCCGGCGACGGCGATGCGGCCGGGGCGGGCGAGGCGCTCGCGGCCGGGGCGGGCGACGCCGACGGCGAGGGACTGATCGGGGAAGGACTTGCCGAGGCGGCCGGCGCCGGGCTCGGCGTCTGTGCCAGAGCGCCGCACAGGCCAAATGACAAGGCCGCTGCCGGGATCAGCGCGGCCAGAGCGAGACGACGAAAGCCAATCATTTTTTTCTCCCCAGGCCTTAACTCATCAAGCCCTTGGTTCAGCAAGGCCCTAAATTCATCAAGACCTTACCCACCAAGGCCTCAATCCCGCCGCGCATCCCGGTTCGCGCAAGCCGCGCCGTTCTAACACGCGAGCGCCGAATTCGTCCCATGACAGATGCGTCATGGCGGACGTCCCGGCGCCCGGCGGCAAATCACTGGCCAAGCGGCCAAGGATCGCCATATAAGGCAGGCGAAATTCAGGAAATTTCATGAGCGCGCTGGCCAACCACGCATTTGCCAAGATGAACGGCATCGGCAACGAGATCGTCGTTGTCGACATGCGCGATTCCGCCTCGGCGGTGACGCCGGACGACGCCCGCGCGGTGGCATCCGCGCACGGCGGCGTGCCCTACGACCAGCTCATGGTGCTTCAGAAGCCGCGGCTCGACGGCACCGAGGCCTTCATCCGCATCTACAACAATGACGGCTCCGAAGCCGGCGCCTGCGGCAACGGCATGCGCTGCGTGGTGCGGCGCATCTTCGAGAAGACCGGGCAGGCCACGGCGACGTTCGAGACCGCGGCCGGCCTGCTCAATGCCTGGCAGGGTCCGGCGCCGGATCTCTACACCGTCGACATGGGCGTGCCCAAGTTCGGCTGGCAGGACATTCCGCTGGCGGAGGAGTTTCGCGACACCCGCTACATCGAATTGCAGATCGGGCCGATCGACAATCCGATCCTGCATTCGCCCTCGGTGGTGAGCATGGGCAATCCGCACGCGGTGTTCTGGGTCGACGACGTCAACGGCTATGACCTCGAGCGTTTTGGTCCGCTGCTGGAAAACCATCCGATCTTCCCCGAGCGCGCCAACATCACGCTCGCCCATATCGTCGATCGCGACCACATCACGATCCGTACCTGGGAGCGTGGGGCAGGCCTCACCAGGGCCTGCGGCTCGGCGGCCTGTGCGACGGCCGTCGCCGCGGCGCGGCTGAAGCGCGCCGAGCGCAATGTCGAGATCACGCTGCCCGGCGGCAAGCTCGGCATCGAATGGCGCGAGCGCGACGATCACGTGCTGATGACGGGCACCGCGACCTTCGAATATGAGGGCAATTTCGATCCGGCGCTGTTCGCGCCGGTCGGCTGATGTCCGTCGAGATCGTCACCTTCGGCTGCCGCCTCAACGCCTTCGAGGCCGAGGTGATCCGCAGCAAAGCCGAAGGCGCGGGTCTTTCCGACACCATCGTCATCAACAGCTGCGCCGTCACCAACGAGGCGGTGGCGCAGGCGCGGCAGTCGATCCGCAAGCTGAAGCGCGAGCGGCCGGAGGCGCGTATCGTCGTCACCGGCTGCGCCGCGCAGACGCAAAGCCGGATGTTCGCCGATATGGCGGAGGTCGACCGCGTCGTCGGCAATGACGACAAGATGCGCAGCGATGCCTGGCGCGATACGCGCGCTGCCTTCGACATCGGTGCCGGCGAGAAGATCGCCGTCAGCGACATCATGGCCGTGAAGGAGATGGCGCCGCATCTCCTCGACGGCTTCGCGAGCGGCCTGCCGCGCGTGTTCGTGCAGGTGCAGAACGGCTGCGACCACCGCTGCACGTTCTGCATCATCCCCTACGGCCGCGGCAATTCGCGCTCGGTGCCGATGGGCGCGGTGGTCGAGCAGGTGCGGGCGCTGGTGGAACGTGGTCACGCCGAGATCGTGCTGACCGGTGTCGATCTCACCAGCTATGGCGCCGACCTGCCGGGCGCGCCGAAGCTTGGCATGCTGACCAAGCAGATCCTGCGCCATGTGCCTGAGTTGAAGCGCCTGCGCATCTCCTCGATCGATTCGATCGAGGCGGATGACGATCTGCTCGATGCCATCGCCGTCGATTCACGCCTGATGCCGCATCTGCATCTGTCGCTACAGTCTGGCGACGACATGATCTTGAAGCGCATGAAGCGGCGGCATTTGCGGGGCGATGCGATCGCCTTCTGCGACCAGGTGCGCCGCCTGCGTCCGGACATCGCCTTCGGCGCCGACATCATCGCGGGCTTTCCGACCGAGACCGAGGCGATGTTTTCGCGCTCGCTCGATCTGGTCAGGGAATGCGGCCTGACGTTCCTGCACGTCTTCCCCTATTCCCCGCGCCCCGGCACGCCCGCCGCGCGGATGCCGCAGGTTGCGGGGCCTGAGATCAAGGAACGTGCGCGGCGGCTGCGTGCGGCCGGCGAGGCAGCATTGCGTCAGCGGCTGCAAGCCGAAATTGGCGCAACGCGCGATGTGCTGATCGAGAGCGAGGGGCAGGGCCGCACGGAGCACTATCTGCCGGTCGCGATTGCGGGCGCGCGCGTGGGGAGTGTCGTGCCGCTGCGGATCAGTGGCAGTGATGGCGAGCGGCTCACCACATAATCTGCGGTCATCACACAACTGCATCCCCAACGTCGTCCCGGCGAAGGCCGGGACCCATACCGCGTGATCTATCGATTATGCGCGGTGCTTGTCCCAACGAAGCAGGGTAACTAACAGCCCTCGCCAAATTTCTCCCTGTGGTTATGGGTCCCGGCCCCCCGTGCGCAATTGCGCACTAGGCCGGGACGACACTGGGAGTGTGGATGCGGGGTGCCCCAAACGCGCTCCGCTACGACGCCCGCACCTGCCAGAACCGCAGTGTCCGCCGCGCATTTTCCGGCGTCATGCGGGCGAAATGGCCCTGTGCTCTTGCGAGATCCGCCGGCTTCATCGCGCCGGTGGCAAAACGGCTTTCGAGCACGGCGGCGGTGGTTTCCCAGCTGAGCTGCGCCGCCTTGCACGGCACCAGCAGGCCGTCATCGCGCAGGCTCTGCATCAGCGGGCGAATCACTTCGACGGTGGATTGCGACAACGCCGCCAGCGCCGCGACGGTTTCTTCATAGCGCCGCTGCCTGGCAAAGCCGAACAGCGTCGCTTCGTTGAGCTGGCCGGTGGCCTTGAGATTGGCGATGGCGCGCTTGGCACCTTCGAAATCGCGGACACCAGACATCTCGCGCTCGACGCCGACCGTGACGACCGCGATCGCGCTCTGGATTTCCTCGAACAGATGCGGCGGCGCGCGTGACAAGAGGCGCGTGCGAACCACATCGGTCGCCGAGCGCAGCAACTGGCGGCGCAGCTCCGATGGCAGGTCGACGCGGACGCCGACGCTGACGGCGAGCTCCGGATCGCTCTCCGCCTGTCCGACGATGACGGCAAATCCGTTTCCGGAGACGCGTGCGCCCGGATTGGCGGCAAGCCGCCGGCTGACGCTGGGATAGCGGCGCGCCAGCAGCGCGTCGGTGACGATCTCCTTCAGCCACCAGCGCCCGGCGACCGCGAGCAGATGCGGCTCGCCCTTGGATGATGCGATCTTGACCAGCTCGCCATCGTCGAGGCGCGCGGATTCCTGGAGCACGGGACCGGCGATGCGGATCTCGTCATTGTTGGCGAGCCGGCGAATGACGGAGGGCGGCGCCTGTGCGATTGGCGCCAGCTGCGCGCTGATCTCGGCCAGCGCCACGCGCGCGCCCATGTCGGCGATGGCGCGCAGCTCGATAGTGCCGATCAGGCGCTCGAGCACCTCGTCGAACAGCGCGATCTGCTCGTCGTCGAAACTGCCGGCGGAGGACAGGAACAGGTCGGTGACGCGGCGGGCCGTCTCCAGGCCCTTTTCCGCCGAGCCAATCCGAAGTGCGGATTCGACCTCGTCGATGATC
Source organism: Bradyrhizobium sp. WSM2254 (assembly GCF_000472645.1). Taxonomy (NCBI): domain Bacteria; kingdom Pseudomonadati; phylum Pseudomonadota; class Alphaproteobacteria; order Hyphomicrobiales; family Nitrobacteraceae; genus Bradyrhizobium; species Bradyrhizobium sp. WSM2254. The sequence continues at coordinate 253,601 of NZ_AXAB01000013.1, forward strand.
GATAGCTCGGCCTTGGACATGACGCGCGGCTCGTCCTGAGCGGATTGACGGAAGCTTGTTCTAAGCAACCGCTATCATTAGAGGCGAGCCCTGAACGTTTCGTAAACCATGGGGCCGCTTCCTCAACCTGAGGAGCCCGCAAAGCGGGCGTCTCGAAGGATGGAGGCCCGTCTGCAGCGGGGCCTTTCATGGTTCGAGACGGCGCTGACGCGCCTCCTCACCATGAGGGTCTACCGGCTGTGCGGGTTATTCGCCATTCCACCCGCAATCCCTGAGCCGCTCGTGCATATGCGGCGGGGCCGGCGCGACCACGCGGATCGGCTCCTTGTTCCGGGAAATCGGCACCACGATCTCGCGGGAATGCAGGTGCAGGCGCGGCTCGCCGAAGCGGGGGCCGTTGCCGTAAATGTTATCGCCAAAGATCGGCCAGCCGGTCGCGGCCGAATGCACCCGCAATTGATGGGTCCGCCCGGTCACCGGTTCCATCGCGAGCCAGGTCAAGCCGTTTCCCCGGCCCATCACCTTCCAGTTGGTGATCGCTTTCTGGCCTTCCGGATCGGGCTTCTGCCACCAGCCGCGCTCGGCATTGAGCCGGCCGAGCGGCATGTCGATGGTGCCTTCGTCCTCGGCAGGCCCGCCCTCGACCACGGTCCAGTAGGTCTTGCCGATCTTGCCGTGCTTGAACAGCAGGCCGAGCGAGGCTGTGGCTTTCCGATGGCGGCCGAGCACGAGGCAGCCGGAGGTGTCCTTGTCTAGCCTGTGGGCCAGCACCGGCGGCCGCGGCAGGCCGAAACGGAGGGCGTCGAAGGATGCTTCCAGATTGGCGCCGCCTTTGGGGCCGCGATGCACCGGCAGGCCGGCCGGCTTGTCGATGACCAGCATCAGCCCGTCGCGATGGAGCACGCGCGCCAGAATTTCATCGGCGGTCAATTCGGGAACATCGAGCAATTGCAAAGGCTTTCGTTCGAGACTTTCGTTTACGGGCCGGAACGGCTAACACACCGCCACCATGAACGATACCACCTCCGAACCCCCCAAGCTGAGCTGGTGGCGCCGCCTGTCCAACGGGCTGAAGCGCACCTCGTCCTCGCTCGGGACCGCGGTCGCCGACCTCGTCACCAAGCGCAAGCTCGACCGCGCCATGCTCGACGACATCGAGGACGTGCTCTTGCGCGCCGATCTCGGCACCTCGGTCGCGGTGCGGATTGCGGATGCCGTCGGCACGGGGCGTTATGACAAGGCGATCTCGGCGGACGAGGTCAAGGACGTCGTTGCGACCGAGGTCGAGAAGGTGCTGGCGCCGGTGGCCAAGCCGCTCGCGATCGATGCGGCCAAGAAGCCGTTCGTCATTCTCGTCGTCGGCGTCAACGGCTCCGGCAAGACCACCACCATCGGCAAGCTCTCGCAAAAATTCGCGTCCGAAGGCCGCAAGGTGATGCTGGCCGCCGGCGACACGTTTCGCGCAGCCGCGATCGAGCAGCTCAAGATCTGGGGTGAGCGCACCAGGACGCCGGTCATTGCGGGGGCGCAAGGCTCGGATTCGGCGAGCCTCGCCTTCAACGCGCTGACGGCGGCGAAGGAGCAGGCCATCGACGTGCTCCTGATCGACACCGCCGGGCGGCTTCAGAACAAGGCCGAGCTGATGAACGAGCTCGAAAAGGTCGTGCGCGTCATCCGCAAGGTGGATGACACGGCGCCGCATGCGGTGCTGCTTGTGCTCGACGCCACCGTCGGCCAGAACGCGCTGTCGCAGGTCGAGGCCTTCCATCGCACCGCCGGCGTTACCGGCCTCGTGATGACCAAGCTCGACGGCACTGCGCGTGGCGGCATCCTGGTGGCGCTCGCGGAGAAATTCAAACTGCCGGTGCATTTCATCGGCGTCGGCGAAGGCGTCGACGATCTCGCGCCCTTCACCGCGCGCGACTTCGCCCGCGCGATCGCCGGAATCGAATAGCGTCATCCTTCGAGACGCCGCTTGCGCGGCTCCTCAGGATGAGGTCGTGCCACACATGAGGTCCTCATCCTGAGGAGACCGCGGAGCGGTCGTCTCGAAGGATGGGAGAGACGGAAGAGAGAATGGACAAGACCCAGCCGCATCCGCTGTTCAAGCTTGCGACCGAACTCGGTCCGCTGCTCGTCTTCTTCTTCGTGAATGCGAAGTTCAATCTGTTCGCCGCGACCGGCGCCTTCATGGTCGCGATCGTCGCGGCGATGATCGCCTCCTATGTGGTGACGCGCCATATCCCGATCATGGCGATCGTGACAGGCGTGATCGTGCTGGTGTTCGGCACGCTAACGCTGGTGCTGCACGACGAGACCTTCATCAAGGTCAAGCCGACCATCATCTACGGCCTGTTCGCCGCCATCCTCGGCGGTGGGCTGTTGTTCGGCCGCTCCTTCATCGCCGTCATGTTCGACCAGATGTTCAATTTGACCCCGCAGGGCTGGCGCATCCTCACGCTGCGCTGGGCGCTGTTCTTCGCCGGCATGGCCATCCTGAACGAGATCGTCTGGCGCACCCAGAGCACGGATTTCTGGGTGAACTTCAAGGTGTTCGGCGTGACGCCGCTGACCATGGTCTTCGCCATCGCCCAGATGCCGCTGACCAAGCGCTACCACCTCGAGCCGGTCTCGCTGGAGACGAGCGAGGCGGAAGCGGGGGATGTGAGGAAGGGGTGAGTTGATTGGAGTCATTCCGGGGCACGCGAAGCGTGAACCCGGAATCTCGAGATTCCGGGTTCGATGCTGGCGCATCGCCCCGGAATGACGATAACTACTTCAACGCCTTCTCCATCTGCGGCAGCAGCACGCTGCGCAGATTGTCCGGCGTGATCGGGCCGACCAGCTTGTAGACGATGGTGCCCTCACGCCCGACGACGAAGGTCTCCGGCACGCCATAGACACCCCATTCGATCGAGGCGCGGCCGTTGGCATCCACGCCGACGCGGCCGAACGGGTTGCCGTAGCGGCCGAGGAATCGCCGCGCATTGTCGGATGCGTCCTTGTAATTGATGCCGACGAGCTGGAAGCGCTTGTCCTTGGCGAGCTCGGTCAGAAGCGGCGCCTCGTCGTGGCACGGCACGCACCAGGAGGCCCAGACGTTGACGAGGCTGACCTTGCCCTTGAACGCGGCGGGATCGAGACCCGGCACCTGGACGTTGTCAGCCTGCAATCCCTCGAGCGGCGGCAGTGCGGTCTGCGGCGCCGGCCGTCCGATCAGCGCGGAGGGAATCCGCGAGGGATCGCCGCTGCCGAGCCGGAACCAGAACAGCACGGCCAGGCCGATGAAGGCGATCAGCGGCAGCACCATCAGGAAGGTCCGGCGCTGCGGGCTCGCGGAGGTCGTGTGATCGCTCATGGCCGATCCATCGCGCCGCGGCCCGAGCGGCGGGTGATGCCGCTGCGGTCGAGCTCGCGCAGGCGCCGGGTCTGGCTGCGATAGTCGAGCACGATCCAGCCGATCAGGATCGCGACCACGAGCGCGGCTGCGGCGTAGGATGTCGCGATGAAGGAGGCATAGGGACCGAGCGACATCGTCATGCGGCCCCAATTTCTTTCGACGCGTTGTCGTGACGCGAACCGGCGCCCATTTCGCTCGAAAACGCGATGCGGCTCGCCTGCATCATTTGCAGCGAACGGACACGGCGGCGCAGGATCTCGTTGCGCATCGCAGCCAGGTGCAGCGTGACGAACAGCAGCGTGAACGCGATTGCCATCACCAGCAGAGGAATCAGGAACGATTTGTCGAGCGAGGAGCCCCCCATGCGCATCACGGAAGCGGGCTGGTGCAGCGTGTTCCACCAGTCGACGGAGAATTTGATGATGGGCAGGTTGATCGCGCCGACCAGCGTCAGCACGGCGGCAGCGCGCGCCGCGCGCGAGGGATCCTCGACCGCGCGCCACAGAGCCATCAGGCCGAGATACATCAGGAAGAGAATCAGCACCGAGGTCAGTCGCGCGTCCCATTCCCAATAGGTGCCCCACATCGGCCGGCCCCACAGCGATCCCGTCAGCAGCGCGAGGAAGGTGAAGGCCGCGCCGATGGGAGCTGCCGCCTTCGCGGCGACGTCGGCGAGCGGATGCCGCCACACCAGCGTGCCGAGCGAGGCGATGCTCATCACGCCCCACACGAACATCGACAGCCAGGCATTGGGCACGTGGATGAACATGATCTTCACGGTCGCGCCCTGCTGGTAGTCGTCGGGCGCGAGAGCCGATTGATAGAGGCCGATCGCGAGCAGGATGACGGTCGCGGCCGCAAGCCACGGCAACACCCGCGTCGTCAGCGCGAGGAACCGTGTCGGGTTGGCGAAGTCGATCAGCGTCATGGTATCCTGATAATCACAGGTCAGCACTCACGCAATCAGCATAAAAGTGGGCAGCGAAAGTTGATCGGGGTCAAGGTCAGTCGAGCTCATCTCAGTCGAGACCATGCCGCAGGCTCGCCGCCGCCGCGAAGGGGCCGATCACGAGGCTGACCAGCGACAGCGCGCACAGGATCGAGAACGGCGCGCCAAACGACATCGGACCGACGATCACGGCCTGGGAGGCTGCGACCCCGAAGATCAGCACGGGAATCGACAGCGGCAGCACCAGAACCGCCATCAAAAGCCCGCCGCGATGCAGCGTCACCGCCAGCGCGGCGCCGATCATGCCGGTAAAGGTCAGCGCCGGCGTGCCCGCCAGCAGCGTCAGCGCCACCGCGCCGGTCGCGACCATGTCGAGGTTGAGCAGGAGGCCCAGCACGGGGGTTGCGACAATCAGCGGCAGGCCCGCCGCCAGCCAATGCGCCAGCGCTTTCGCCGCGCAGGCGAGTTCCAGCGGCGTCCGACTCATGGTGATCAGGTCGAGCGAGCCGTCCTCATGGTCGGCCATGAACAGCCGGTCCAGCGTCAGAAGGCTCGCCAGTAGGGCGCCGAGCCAGAGAATGGCCGGCCCCAGCCGAGACAGCAGCGCCAGGTCCGGCCCCACCGCGAACGGCATCAGCACCACCACGGTCAGGAAGAACAGCACGCCGATCAGCGCCCCGCCGCCGACGCGGAGCGCGATCCTGATATCCCGGCGGATGAGGGCGGACAGGGCGGTCATGGGGGGCCTCCCGCAAGGGGGGAGGGAACGGAGCGGGCGGAGTCCAGCCGCTTAGAAAGCTGAGGGTCCATCGGAATCATGCCATCGCCCCGATCCGCAACTCGCGTGATTCGATCCCCAGCGCCATGTGGGTCGCGGCGATGATCAGGCCGCCGCGGGCGAGATGGTCGCGCATCAGGCCGCCGAACATGTCCTGGCCGGCCACGTCCAGCGCCGTGGTCGGCTCGTCCAGCAGCCAGACCGGGCGGCGCACCGTCAGCAGCCGGGCCAGCGAGAGCCGGCGGCGCTGGCCGGCCGACAGGAAGGCGGCGGGCAGGTGGGTGGCGTGGTCGAGACCGACGGTGGCGAGGCTCTCGTGGGCGTCAAGACGCTCGCCGCCCAGAAAATCAGCCCAGAATGACAGATTTTCCGCCACGCTCAGCGCCGGCTTCAGGGCGTCGCGATGACCCAGATAGTGGCATTGCTCGGGCAATGTCAGCTCGGCATCGCCGCCATCGAGCGCGATTGTCCCGCCGGCCGGGATGAGCAGGCCCGCAATCAGCCGCAGCAGGGACGTCTTGCCGGAGCCGTTGCGGCCGACGACCGCCACGGCCTCGCCGGAGGCGGCCTCGAAATCGAGCCCGGCAAACACCTCGCGGCCACCCCGGACACAGATCACCCCACGTCCGGAAAGCTGCATCTTGCCTCGTATCAATCCGTCCAAACCAGGCCTCAGGAAAACTTGGGGTAGCGCATGGGAATTTTTGGCTCGCGAATTGCTGCGGTACGATTGTGGCTGTGGCGGCGCGGTTAGAAAGCTTCTATAAGCCCGGAACTACTTGATGCAGCAACTCAACCTGCCCCTGCAAGCGACCCAGCCGGATTCGCTGACGGTGTTAAAATACCCCTTGCCGGGTATAACTAACAATTGGGATTTCCTACATGACCTCGCTCGACAGCTTCAAATGCAAAAAGACCCTCAAGGTCGGCGCCAAGACCTATGTCTATTACAGCCTGCCCACGGCCGAGAAGAATGGTCTGAAGGGAATTTCGAAACTCCCCTATTCGATGAAGGTCCTGCTCGAGAACCTCCTGCGCAATGAGGACGGCCGCTCGGTCAAGAAGGCGGACATCGTCGCGGTGTCCAAATGGCTCCGCAAGAAGTCGCTGGAGCACGAGATCGCGTTCCGCCCGGCCCGCGTGCTGATGCAGGACTTCACCGGCGTGCCCGCGGTGGTCGATCTCGCCGCGATGCGCAACGCGATGCAGAAGCTCGGCGGCGATGCCGAGAAGATCAACCCGCTGGTGCCGGTCGATCTCGTCATCGACCATTCCGTGATCGTGAACTTCTTCGGCGACAACAAGGCCTTCGCCAAGAACGTCACCGAGGAATACAAGCAGAACCAGGAGCGCTACGAGTTCCTGAAGTGGGGCCAGGCGGCGTTCTCGAACTTCTCCGTCGTGCCGCCCGGCACCGGCATCTGCCACCAGGTCAATCTCGAATATCTCTCGCAGACGGTCTGGACCAAGAAGGAGAAGATGACGGTCGGCAGGAAGACCGGCACCTTCGAGGTCGCCTATCCCGACTCGCTGGTCGGCACCGATTCCCACACCACCATGGTCAACGGTCTCGCCGTGCTCGGCTGGGGCGTCGGCGGCATCGAGGCGGAAGCCTGCATGCTCGGCCAGCCGCTGTCGATGCTGCTGCCCAACGTCGTCGGCTTCAAGCTGAAAGGCGCGATGAAGGAAGGCGTCACCGCGACCGACCTCGTGCTGACCGTGACGCAGATGCTGCGCAAGCTCGGCGTCGTCGGCAAGTTCGTCGAGTTCTTCGGCCCCGGCCTCGATCATCTCTCCGTCGCCGACAAGGCGACCATCGCGAACATGGCGCCGGAATACGGCGCGACCTGCGGCTTCTTCCCGGTCGACGCTGCCGCGATCGACTACCTCAAGACCTCCGGCCGCGCCGCACCGCGCGTTGCGCTGGTGCAGGCCTATGCCAAGGCGCAGGGGCTGTTCCGCACCGCCAAGTCGGCCGATCCGGTGTTCACGGAAACGCTGACGCTCGACCTCGCCGACGTCGTGCCGTCGATGGCCGGTCCGAAGCGTCCCGAAGGCCGCATCGCGCTGCCCGCGGTCGCCGAAGGCTTCTCGCTCGCGCTCACCAATGAGTACAAGAAGACCGAAGGGCCGGCGAAGCGCTTTGCCGTCGAAGGCAAGAAGTACGAGATCGGCCATGGCGACGTCGTGATCGCGGCCATCACTTCCTGCACCAACACCTCGAACCCGAGCGTTCTGATCGGCGCTGGCCTGCTGGCGCGCAACGCCGCCGCCAAGGGCCTCAAGGCCAAGCCGTGGGTGAAGACCTCGCTTGCCCCGGGCAGCCAGGTGGTCGCGGCCTATCTCGCCGATTCCGGCCTCCAGGCCGATCTCGACAAGGTCGGCTTCAACCTGGTCGGCTTCGGTTGCACCACCTGCATCGGCAATTCCGGTCCGCTGCCGGAGGAGATATCGAAGTCGATCAACGACAACGGCATCGTCGCCGCCGCCGTGCTCTCCGGCAACCGCAACTTCGAAGGCCGCGTCTCGCCGGACGTGCAGGCGAACTATCTGGCTTCGCCGCCGCTGGTCGTCGCCCACGCGCTCGCCGGCAGCGTCACCAAGAACCTCGCCGTCGAGCCGCTCGGCGAAGGCAAGGACGGCAAGCCGGTGTACCTCAAGGACATCTGGCCGACGACGAAGGAGATCAACGCCTTCATGAAGAAGTTCGTGACCGCGGCGATCTTCAAGAAGAAGTATGCCGACGTGTTCAAGGGCGACACCAACTGGCGCAAGATCAAGACCGTCGAGAGCGAGACCTATCGCTGGAACATGAGCTCGACCTACGTGCAGAACCCGCCCTACTTCGAAGGCATGAAGAAGGAGCCGGAGCCGGTCACCGACATCGTCGAGGCGCGCATCCTCGCCATGTTCGGCGACAAGATCACCACCGACCACATCTCGCCGGCCGGTTCGATCAAGCTCACCTCGCCCGCGGGCAAGTATCTCAGCGAGCACCAGGTGCGTCCCGCCGACTTCAACCAGTACGGCACGCGGCGCGGCAACCATGAAGTGATGATGCGCGGCACCTTCGCCAACATCCGCATCAAGAACTTCATGCTCAAGGGCGCCGACGGCAACATCCCGGAAGGCGGCCTCACCAAGCACTGGCCCGACGGCGAGCAGATGTCGATCTACGACGCTGCGATGAAGTACCAGCAGGAGCAAGTGCCGCTGGTGGTGTTCGCCGGCGCCGAATACGGCAACGGCTCCTCGCGCGACTGGGCTGCGAAGGGCACGCGTCTGCTCGGCGTGCGCGCGGTGATCTGCCAGAGCTTCGAGCGCATCCATCGCTCCAATCTCGTCGGCATGGGCGTGCTGCCGCTGACCTTCGAGGAAGGCACCTCCTGGTCGTCGCTCGGTCTGAAGGGCGACGAGAAGGTCACGCTGCGTGGTCTCGTCGGCGATCTGAAGCCGCGTCAGAAGCTGACCGCGGAGATCGTCTCCGGCGACGGTTCGTTGCAGCGCGTTTCGCTGCTCTGCCGCATCGATACGCTGGACGAGCTCGACTACTACCGGAACGGCGGCATCCTGCACTACGTGCTGCGCAAGCTCGCGGCGTAAGCGCGGATTTGTGAACGGTGGCTCACTGCGAAGTGAGTAGAAGGTTAAACGAAGGCGGCCTATCACAAGGCCGCCTTCGTGCGTTTGCGGCATGCTTCGGATGGGCCCGCCCGGCGGAAATTCCGGCCGAGACGGTTGAGTGTGCCGCGCCCCGTAAGACTACGGTGACCATCAGGCGATAAGATTTCCCTTCCCACGAGCAATGGTGTGCGGCGTTCGACATGACAGCAATGACGGCTTCTCATCCGATTTCACGTTGGTCCGGTGCCCTCTGGTCGGGAGCACTCGGTATCTGCGCGATCGTCGCCGTTATCCGACCCGCCGAGGCTGATCCCCGCGCCGTGGTTGAGCTCTTCACCTCGCAGGGCTGCTCCTCCTGCCCGCCCGCCGACCAGATCATCGGCGATCTCTCCAAAGACCCGTCGATCATCGCGCTGAGCATGCCGATCGATTATTGGGATTATCTCGGTTGGAAGGACACGCTGGCGGATTCGCGCTTCTCGGCGCGGCAGCGCGCTTATTCGCGCATGCGCGGCGACCGCGAGGTCTACACGCCGCAGGTCGTGGTGAATGGCTCGACGCATGTCATCGGCAGCGACCGTGCCGGCATCGAGAGCGCGATCGGCAAGACCGACAAAGGCGCGGGCGTGATGAGCGTGCCGGTGACGATGTCGCTCTCGGGCAAGCAGATCAACGTGTCGGTGGCCGCGAGCAAGGAGCCGGCGATCTCGCACGGCGAGGTCTGGATATGCTCGATCGCGAGGTCAGTGCCGATCGCGATCGCCAAAGGCGAAAATCGCGGACAGCAGATCACCTATCACAACGTGGTGCGCAACCTGCTCAAGGTCGGCGACTGGACCGGTCGTCCGGAAAGCTGGACGGTGCCGATCGAGAACCTGACGCGCGACGGCGTCGACGGCGCGGTGGTCTATGTCCAGGACGGCAGCCGCGAGAAACCGGGCCCGATGCTGGGCGCGGCGTACACGTCGCTGCACTAAAGCGCACGCTTCGCATTGTTCCTGATGTGCGGTCTGGCTCCATCTCCTCATGGTGAGGAGCGCGCCCCTTGCGCGCGTCTCGAACCATGCAGGCCTCGCTGATGCCGCTCGGGCCTCGATCCTTCGAGACGCCGCGCGAACAGCGTCGCTCCTCAGGATGAGGGGAGAGAGTGTGCCTCGGATTGTCTCGGAAAAATCTGTCTCTCGTCATTCCGGGGCGCGCCGCTTCGGCGCGAACCCGGAATCCATTTCTCAACTCGAAAATTCGGATTGATAGATTCCGCGTTTGCACTTCGCGCGCCCCGGAATGACAGCGGGGCAGACACATCCCGACACAAACAAAAAAGGACCAACTCGCGTTGGCCCTCCTTGTCGCGCGTACAGACCCGATCCTCTCGACCCCGGGGGGCTGGGGGCTGAGGAATCCGGAACCGAAGGGACCGGGTCAACGCACATAGGTCTTTTCGCAATGCAGGGCGGCAGGCGCTGGGCGGAAAAGCGGCGATACTATGATTCCTGCTAACGATCCCGTGACGGTTCGTCGCGACAGAGTTCCACCGTTGCGTGTGTTCCGATTCGCGCCGGATTCGACCGGTTGCACCCAGGGCCCTTCAAAGAGCCCTCGAGAGCCCCTTGCGGCGGGGAACAGTTGGCGCAATCATGCGATTGTCATGATCCGCGGTTCCGGGGACGGTTTTCGCGGGCGCGATCATGTCGTGCGATGAGGAGGCGCCCCATGAGTCTGACGTCGGAGGATGCCGATCCGAGTGAGCAGCGCGCGGCGGCGCGTCCCGTCGCTGCAAATGCGCAGCCGAACCAGGTGACCTTCAACCGGCTCGAACTGCGCCGAATTCTCAACCTCTACGGCCGCATGGTCGCCGACGGCGAGTGGCGTGACTATGCCATCGACTTCCTGAAGGACCGTGCGGTGTTCTCGGTCTATCGCCGCGCCTCGGAAGTGCCGATCTACCGCATCGAGAAGGACCCGCGCCTCGCGCGCAAGCAGGGCATGTACAGCGTGATCTCGGCGACCGGCCTGATCCTGCGCCGCGGCCATGAGCTCGAGCGCGTGCTGCTGGTGATCGATCGCAAGCTGGCGGTGGTTTAGCCCAACGCCGTCATTCCGGGGCGCGACGAAGTCGCGAACCCGGAATCCCGATCCGTATCGCTCGCTTAAAACTTCTGGATTCCGGGTTCGCGCTACGCCCGCCCCGGAATGACGGGTGGCCTTACTTCCCCGGCACCGTGCTCGCGCCCTCGCCGAGCTCGCGCTGCATCATCACCGTGTCCAGCCAGCGGCCGAATTTCAGTCCGACATTGGGATGCGTGCCGATCATCCTGAAGCCGCCCTTGGTGTGCACGCCGATCGAGCCGGCATTGGCGGAATCGCCGATCACCGCGATCATCTGGCGGAAGCCGCGGGCCTCGCACTCGGTGATCAGCCGCTCCAGCAGCAACGAGCCGACGCCGCGGCGATGGAAGGAGGGATCGAGATAGATCGAGTTCTCGACCGTGAAGCGATAGGCCGGCCGCGGCCGGTAGGCGCCGGCATAGGCGTAGCCGGCGACGCGCCCGTCGAGGATGGCGACGAAATAGGGATAGCCGCCGTCGACCAGCGCGCGGTAGCGCCGCGTCATCTCGGCAAGATCGGGCGGTTCCAGCTCGAACGTCGCCGTGCCCTCGCGGACGGCCTGCTGGTAGATGGCGGTGATGGCGGGGAGGTCGGCCTCAAGGGTGGGCCTGATTTCGGGTGCGGACATGGGGAAAGATTAGAGGGTTCCTGCGACGGCCGGAAGGGGCTCCGGTGTTGCCCCACCCGTCATTGCTGTCGATGTTCAATAATTCGCTGATTGGATCGGGGTGGCCTTGGTAGCGGCGAAGGCCTTGGGAGTTTGTCCTGCCAAGGCCTGATGGGGTCTGTGGTTGTTGTAGTAGACGAGGTACTCGAACAGTTCTTTGGCGAAGTGGTCGAGATGGTCGAAGGTCGCGCCTTCGATGACGTCCTCATCGAGGGTGCGCCAGAAGCGTTCGACTTTGCCATTGGTCTGCGGCCGATATGGCCTGGTGTAGCGGTGTTTGATGCCGAGCTCGAGCAGCA
>NZ_AXAB01000086.1:0-6680 GCF_000472645.1 Bradyrhizobium sp. WSM2254
CCAGCGCCGCGCCCGGGTCTGCTGCTGAGCATAGCTTGGCTTGTAGCCGACCTGCCTGCCACGGTTCCGCCTCAGCTCCCGAGAGATCGTTGATGGCGGGCGATCCAAAGCTGCCGCGATTTGCCCGACCGAGTTGCCATTGGCCGAAAGGCGGGCAATCTCGCATCGATCGTCAAGGGAGAGCTGTTTGTAAGTCCGCCCCATGGCAACACCTCCAGTTGGAAGTGTTGCACTTCGTTTGTGAACTCAGGTCCTGGCTTTCGCCAGGACGACAGCGGAGGACCGATCTGAACAGAATTTCGCCATTGACAAACTAATTCGCTAATATCTAACTAGCCGTCAATCCATAACCACCCGCGCCAAGCGGCCCATACAAGAGAGGGAACGACGATGAGAGGGTTTTTGGCCTGCGCCATGCTCGCGGCCATGACTTCGGCTGCCATGACGTCAACCGCGACCGCGCAGGTCTCCGACGACGCGGTGCGGATCGGCGTGCTGACGGATCTGTCGAGCTGGGGCCGCGACAACAGCGGGCCGGGGTCGGTCGAAGCCGCGAAAATGGCGGTCGAGGAATTCGGACCGACCGTGCTCGGCAAGCCGATCGAGATCATCAGCGCCGACCACCAGATGAAGACCGACGTCGGCGTGCAGATCGTGCGCGGCTGGTTCGACAACGGCAAGGTCGACGCCGTCGTCGACATCCCCAATTCCGGCATCGCGATCGCCGTCCACAACATGGTGCGCGAACGCAACAAGATCGCCCTGCTCTCCGGTCCCGGCGCGAGCTCGCTGACGGACGAGCTGTGCAGCCCCAACACCGTGCATTTCACCTACGACACCTACGCCCTGTCGAAGGTGACCGCCTCCGCCGTGATCAAGGAGAGCGGAAAATCCTGGTACTTTATCACCGCCGACTACGCCTTCGGGCAGCAGCTCGAGAAGGACGCCACGCGCTTCATCAACGAGATGGGCGGCAAGGTGCTGGGTGGCGTGAAGCACCCGACCAATACAGCGGACTTCTCGTCCTTCGCCCTCCAGGCACAGAGCTCGAAATCCGACGTCGTCGCCTTCGCCAATGCCGGCCAGGACACCGACAACGCCATCAAGCAGTCCGGCGAGTTCGGCCTGGTCCAGGGCGGCCAGAAGCTCGTCGGCCTGTTGATGTTCGACACCGACGTGCACGCGATCGGCCTCAAGGCCGCGCAGGGCACCTACATGACGACGGCCGCATACTGGAACATGGATGAGGCGACCCGCGCCTGGTCGAAGAAGTTCTACGAGCGCACCAAGGTGATGCCGACCATGATCCACACCGGCGTCTACGGCTCGGTGCTGCACTACCTGAAAGGCATCAAGGCGGCCGGCACCGACGATCCCGCCAAGGTGATGGCCAAGATGCGCGAGCTGCCGATCGAGGATATCTTCGTCCATGGCGGCAAGTTGCGCGAGGACGGCCGCGTCATCCGCGACATGTATCTGGCCAAGGTGAAGTCGCCCGAGCAGTCCAGGGAACCCTGGGATTACCTGGAGATCATCAAGACGGTGAAGGGCGAGGACGCCTTCCGTCCGGTCTCCGAGTCCAAATGTCCGCTGCTGAAGAAGTGAGGCCCGCATGACCGGCAACGAGCATAGCGCAGTTGAGACTTACGAGTGCGATGTGCTCGTCGCCGGATCAGGCGCCTCCGGCATGTCGGCGGCGATCACGGCGCGCTATCGCGGCCTCGACGTGCTGATCGTCGAGAAGGAGCCGCGTTTCGGTGGCACCACCGCCCGTTCCGGCGGCTGGCTCTGGATCCCCGGCACCTCGCTGGCCAAGGCCTACGGCATCGAGGAGACGCCGGAGCAGGCCCGCACATATCTGCGGCACGAGGCCGGCAATAATTTCGACGCCGCGCGCGTCGATGCGTTCCTGAGCACCGGTCCCGAGGCGGTGGATTTCTTCACCACCAGGACCGCCCTGCGCTTCGACATGCCGCTGGTGTTCCCGGACTATCACGCCGAAGCGCCCGGCGGCGCGCAGGGCGGCCGCTCCATGGTGACGCGCCCGTTCGACGGCCGCGAACTCGGCGAGCAGATCAAGACGCTCGGCATGCCGCTGCCCGAGCTGACCGTGTTCGGCATGATGTTGGGCTCCGGCAAGGAGATCATCCATTTCATGCGGGTGACGAAATCGCTGACCTCGGCGGTCTACGTCGCAAAGCGCCTGTCGCGCCACCTGATGGACGTGCTGCGCTACGGCCGCGGCATGACCTTGACCAACGGCAATGCGCTTGCCGGGCGGTTGGCCAAATCCGCGCTCGATCTCAAGATTCCGATGTGGCTGTCCTCTCCCGTGCGCGAGCTGACGGTCGAGGGTGGCACTGTCACCGGCGCCGTCGTCACCCGCGACGGGCGAGATATACGCATTCGCGCAAGACAAGGCGTCGTGCTCGCCTGCGGCGGCTTTCCGCATGACGTCGAACGCCGCAGGAAAATGTTTCCGCATGCGCCGACCGGCAACGAGCACTATTCGCCAGGCCCCACCGGCAACACCGGTGACGGCTTGCGCCTTGCGGAAAGCGCGGGCGGACATGTCGAGGACCGTCTGCCGAATGCCGCGGCCTGGGTGCCGGTGTCGCTCACCACGCGCAAGGACGGCTCGAAGGGCGTGATGCCGCATTTCATCGACCGCGCCAAACCCGGCGTGATCGCGGTGATGCGCGACGGCAGGCGGTTTGCCAATGAAGGCAATTCCTACCACGACTTCGTCCAGGCCATGGTCAAGGCGGCCAAGCCCGGCGAGGAGATCGCGGCCTTCCTCGTCTGCGATCACAAGACGCTGCGGAAGTACGGCCTCGGCTGCGTGCCGCCCTTCCCGATGCCGACCGGCCATCACCTCAAGACCGGCTACCTCATGCGCGGCGACACGTTAGAGGCGCTCGCGGCGCAAGCCGGCATCGACGCCACGGCCTTCGCCGCGACCGTCAGGCAGTTCAATGCGACCGCGTCGCAGGGCCATGATGCCGCCTTCGGCAAGGGCTCGAAGGCCTACAACCGCTACCAGGGCGATGCGCTGCACGGCCCCAATCCCTGCGTTGCGCCGATCGAGAACGGCCCGTTCTACGCCATCAAGATGGTGATCGGCGACCTCGGCACCTATGCCGGCATCGTCACCGATGAGAACGCGCGGGCGCTCGACGCCGAAGGCCGGGTCATCCCCGGGCTGTACGCCGCCGGCAACGACATGGCGAGCATCATGGGCGGCAATTATCCCGGCGCCGGCATCACCCTTGGGCCGGCGTTGACCTTCGGCTACATTGCCGGCCGTCATCTCGCCGACAGCGCCGCCAAGCGCAACGCGGCGTAATCGTACGCCAGGAGGCGCATGAAGAGAGAAAGCCGCGGCATCCAGTCGATCGAGGTCGGCGGAGAACTGCTCCGCGCCCTCGCCCGCAGCGGCGAGCCGATGATGCTGCGCGACCTCGCGCGCGAGGCCGGCATGACGCCGGCCAAGGCGCACCCCTATCTCGCCAGTTTCTCGCGCATCGGGCTGATCGAGCAGGACGAGACCACCGGCCGCTACGAGATCGGCGCGCTGGCGCTGGAACTCGGCCTCATCAGCCTGCGCCGCCTCTCCGGCGTGCGCATCGCCGGACCGAAGATCGCGGCGCTTGCGAGCCAGATCGGCCACGCGGTCTCTCTGGCCGTCTGGGGCACGCATGGTCCGACCGTGGTGCAGTTAGAGGAGCCGGGCCAGCCGGTGCACATCGTGATGCGGGCCGGCTCAGTGATGGCGCTGCTGGAGACCGCGACCGGCCGCGCCTTTGCGGCCTTCCTGCCGGAGAAAACCATCAATGCCGCGCTCGAAAGCGGCCTCGACCGTCACGGCGTCGGCTACAATCCGAAGCGGGCGGTGAAAGGCGCGAAGGTCGCCGACATGCTCGCTGAAGTCCGCAAGCACGGCCTCGCCCGGGCGCTCGGCGATCCCCTGCCCGGCGTCAATGCATTCTCTGCACCGGTGTTCGATCACGCCGGCCATGTCGCGCTGGTCATCACCGCGATGGGACCGGAAGGCACGTTCGATGCGCGCTGGGACAGCCCGATCGCGCATGCCTTGCGCGACTGCGCCGGCGCCATCTCGAAGCGGCTGGGCTGCGGGATCACGGTTGCGGCGGAGTGAGCGCAGGCCCCGCCGTCATGGCCGGGCTTGTCCCGGCCATCCACGCGCCGCGGCGATTGCGGAGCGACGTGGATGCCCGGGTCAAGCCCGGGCATGACGACTAAGAATGGAGCGCGAGCCTGTCCCACTTCGCTGCGCCAAGCCCCTACTTCTCCTTCACCGGCACCGTGTAGTTCAGGATCAACCGGCCGCCGTCCGGATAGATCGTCTGCCCCGTGATGTAGGACGCATCGTCGCTGGCGAGGAACGCCACGACGGAGGCGACCTCGCTCGGTTCGCCGCCGCGGCCGGCTGGCGTGCGTGACATCACGGTCTTGCGGGCATCCTCCGAGGTGTAGATGGAAGACGCCACCATGTCGGTCAGGATGGTGCCCGGCCCGACCGCCACGACGCGGATGTTGTGCGGGGCCAGCGCGACGGCAGCAACCGAGGTGAGCTGCTTCATGCCGCCCTTGGAGATGGCATAGGTCGCAAGCGTCGGGATCGCCAGCAGCGCATTGACCGAGGACATGTTGATGATGACCCCGCCGCCGCTGCCTTGCGCGATCATCTGCTTCGCCGCGGCCTGCACGCCGAAGAACGCGCCTTTCAGATTGATGGCGATGATTTCGTCAAAATCCTGCTCGGAGATATCAAGGATGTTCTGGTTGCGGGCAACGCCTGCATTGTTGACCATGATGTCGAGCCGGCCGAATTCTTTCACGGCGGTCGCAACGAGCTGGTCGACGTCGGCACGCTTGGCGACGTTGCCGGGGACGGTGCGCAAGGCATCCGGCCGCCCAAGCTCGGCAGCCGTCGCGGCGAGGCCCTCGGCATCGACGTCCGAGATGACGACCTTGACGCCGTCGTCCAGGAATCTCTTCGCGCAGGCCTTGCCGATGCCGCGCGCCGCGCCGGTGATGGCGGCGACCTTGCCGGATAGTTTCATGGTCTCACTCCAGAATAGCTGCTTAGACAGCAGGCCATCGCCGGGTGAGATACCCGGCTCAGGCCGCTGCAAATCCGAGATGAGCACGGAACCGGTTCTTGATAAAGACGGCATCGCGCGAGGGCAGCGAGCGCGGCGGATTTTCCGCCAGAACCTTGATGACGAAGAGTCGCGGCCCCTCGCCCGGGGCGGCGATCTGCGCTGCGAGACGTTCCGCCTCGGCGATCGTCCGCGCGATTCCGGTCGCGGCAAAGCCGCAGGCCGTGGCAATCGCGGTGAGATCGACGCCGCGCCCGGTATGGCTCGCCTGCATCCCGGTCTCGCCGAAATGCTGATTGTCGATCACGACGATGTCGAGATTGCGCGGACGCGCGACGCCGATGGTGGCGAGACCGCCGAGCCCCATCAACTGCTCGCCGTCGCCCGTCAAGGCGAGGACGCGCTTTCCCGGCTGGGCCTGCGCGAGCCCAAGACCGATCAGCGCGGCGCCGCCCATCGCGCCCCAGAGATAAAAATTGCCGTCGTGATCCCCCACGGAATGGAGGTCG
The DNA here is from genome assembly GCF_000472645.1 of Bradyrhizobium sp. WSM2254. Taxonomy (NCBI): domain Bacteria; kingdom Pseudomonadati; phylum Pseudomonadota; class Alphaproteobacteria; order Hyphomicrobiales; family Nitrobacteraceae; genus Bradyrhizobium; species Bradyrhizobium sp. WSM2254. The sequence continues at coordinate 5,636 of NZ_AXAB01000086.1, forward strand.
TAGGTGGGCGAGCCGAGACCGGAGACGACCAGCGTGTCCTTGCGGTCCTTCAGGAGCGTGGCGACAGCGGCGCGACGATCGAGTTGAGCTTGCATTGGCATCACCACTTCTTCTTGCCGATCAGGCGCTGCCCGATCAGCACTGCGATCTGCTGATCGGATTCGTAGGCGAGCGCTGCGGCCGATTCGACCGTCTCGACCAGATCTTCCGGCGTCTCTGCGCGCATCACCTTCAGGCCGATCGCCTCCAGCGAGGGCTGCGTCGCCCGGCTCATCGGCACCTGCCAGGGATTGAACTCGGCCCATTCACCGCGCATCGTCACCAGCATCAAGAGCGGAAAGCGGCCGATCGCCGAGAGCGAGAGCATGTTGATGCAATTGCCGACCCCGCTCGACTGCATCAGCAGCACGCTGCGCTGGCCGCCGAGCCAGGCGCCCGCGGCAATGGCGATGCCCTCCTCCTCCGTCGTCAGCACGTTGGTGGTGACGTCGCGGTCGGCTGAGAACAGGCGAATGAGCTGGCTGTGGCCGGCATCCGGCACATAGGACATCTGCCTGACGTCGGCGGCCTTCAGGACGCGATAGAGCTCGCTCGGCCAGTCGTCGCTCGAGCGCGTTTCAAGATTGGGTTGAGGGCTGTGCACCGCGAGGTCTCCGTGAGATTCGGAAGGACGTTAGCGATGTTCGCGCGCGAGGGCTCTGACCGTCTGGCACGATCAGATATCGAGGGATTGTATAGCTGACTTTTCGCGGTCCCCGCGGGGCCAGACGCGCAGTGCGCATTGCTGCGCCCTCTCCCCTTGTGGGAGAGGGCATCACCGCAGGTCGACACGAGCTCGCTTGGGTGAGGGGTCTGTCTCAGAGCACTCACGCGCAGTTATATTTGCGGAGAGATACCCCTCATCCGGCGCTTCGCGCCACCTTCTCCCACAAAGGGCCTGTTGCGTTATTGGCTTTTGAGGCTGAAGACGTCACGAGAGAAGGCCTTAGTCGCGGCAATTGCCTGCCAATATCTGTAGTTGTCGCCCTCGGAGGGCGGCTCACGC
>NZ_AXAB01000087.1:0-6591 GCF_000472645.1 Bradyrhizobium sp. WSM2254
TCCTTGATGCGGTCGATCGAGGACAGGATCACCGTCACCGCCTGCCCCGTCACCGGCATGCCGTCACGGAATTTGCCCATCAGCGTCTCGCCGGCATGCGCCAGCGCTTCCAGACGCGGCAAGCCGAGGAAGCCGCACGTACCCTTGATGGTGTGGACCAGGCGGAAGATGTTATCCAGGATCTTGGCGTTGTTCGGCTCCTGCTCGAACTTCACTAACTGATTGTCGACGGTGTCCAGGCTCTCGCTGGTCTCCGTCAAGAACTCCCGCAACAGATCATCCATGAAAACAGGCCTTCATACAGGGAGGGCGCGCACGAGGCGTGATGCGCCATTTCGGAATGGGGCCAGCTTCACCGCAAAGCGTTTAATAATGGTTGAGTATGTGGAAAAGAACGGAACCAACAAAGAGATAAGGCGCTCCGGACAAGCCGAAGCGCCTCGTAAAGGTTGGATTAACGTCTTGAGAGCGATGCGCGCGTTTACGAAGCGGTAACGATGATGGCTGCGCCTTCCGGTGCGAGCGTCACGGTGAGCCCGCAGGCCTGCGCCAGCAGCCGCGTATAATAAGGCTGGATCGCGTGCGCATCCGCGGCGGGCCCGCGCTCGCCGCTCAGGAGCTCGGCGATGTTCTGCGGCAGGCGCGCATTATGTCCGGCCGCGGTGATGCGAAAGCTCATCGCCTCGCCCTCGCCGATCGGATCGATCGTGAGCGTGCCGCCGCGCGGGATCGTGTGCTGGGCCACGACCAGCATGTTGAGCAGCAGCTTGACGCGATTCTTCGGCAGCAGCAGCCGCGGCAGATTCCACGTGATCGTGCACTTGCCGTCCTCGATATGGCCGCGCGCCATGGTCTGGGCATCGCCGAGGTCGATCTGGGCGCCGGAGGAGCCGGCCGCGCCGAAGGCGAGTCGGCAGAACTGGAGGCGGGCGGAGGCCGTCTTGGCGCTCTTGCGAATCAGGTCGAGCGCGAACTCGCGGTCCTCGGGCTTGGGATCGTCGTCGAGCACTTCGAGCCCGTTGACGATGGCGCCGACGGGGCTGATGAGATCGTGGCAGACCCGCGAGCACAGCAGCGCGGCGAGTTCGAGCATATCGGGAGCAGTAGTGGTCGCGGGCGACGAGGCGTCAGACATATAATGGGGTCCTGGAGGGTTCCTGGAATTGCGCGGCGCTGGACGCCGCGAATCACGCATGCTTGACGGATGCCGCAGGTTCTAACATTCGCAAGCCTGCGGCAGCTAGCTTGCGATCGGTTCGGGGCGGCCATAAAGCCCCAATCGAGTCAATCGGGGCGAATCAGTCGAGCGGGAACGGAATTGCCGATGAATGAGGCATGCAGGTGAAGCGGATCATCGACGGCGCGGCCGCATCCGGCCTGATGGAGCCGCTCACCGCGCTGGTGGTGAGGGCGGGCGAAGCGATCCTCGCGGTCAACCGCGCCGCGATGCGGGTCGACGGCAAGCAGGACGGCTCGCCGGTCACCGAGGCCGACCTTGCCGCCGACCGCATCATCGCGGACGGCCTGGCGCAGCTTGCGGGCGACATCCCGACGCTCTCGGAGGAGCGGACCCAGCTTGCCGCTCCGCCGTTCCGCGACAGCTTCTTCCTGATCGATCCGCTCGACGGCACCAAGGAGTTCGTCGCCGGCCGCGACGAGTTCACCGTCAACCTCGCCCTCGTCACTCAGGGGGTGCCCGTGCTCGGCATCGTCAGCGCGCCCGCACTCGGGCTGCTCTGGCGCGGCATCGTCGGCCGCGGCGCCGAGCGCGTCAGGTTTGACGGCGCTACCATCGGTGCCGCCGAGCCGGTCCACACCCGCAAGCTGCCGGCGCCGGGCGAGCCCTGGGTCGCGGCGGTGAGCCGCTCGCATGGCGATCCCAAAAGCGAAGCGTTCATCGATAGCAGGCCCAATGCCGTCAGAAGGACGGTCGGCTCGGCCGTGAAATTCGGCCGGATCGCCGAAGGCAGCGCCGACATCTATCCCCGCTTCGGGCCCACTTCGGAGTGGGATGTCGGGGCCGGCTGCGCGGTCGTGACCGCGGCCGGCGGCAAGGTCACCGACGGCAAGGGCGGCGAGATCCGCTTCGGCCAGCGGCAGGACACCGGCTTCATCATCCCGGAGTTCATCGCCTGGGGCGACCCGCAGGCGGTCGGCTGCTACTGACTGAGCTGCTCCTGAAGCGCCGGCCAGCGCTTGCCGACTTCGTAGAGGAAGCGGTCCGGATTGGCGGCGAAGGCGTCGCGATTGGCTTCCCGGCTGAACAGATAGAGCCGCTGCGCCACGATCGCGAAGAAGCGGGGGTTGCCGGCGATGGTGACGCCACGGGCGATGTCGGCGGGGTCATAGCCGCCGAACTGCGGTCCATAGATCTCGGGATGGGCCAGGAAGGAGGCCCGGTTGCCCTCGTTCCGGAAGCGCCAGACCGCGCCCCAGAGGTTGGCTTCGAACTCGGCCGTCCCCTGCGCGGCGCTGCCATCGACGAAATAGGCGACGGGGTCGAAGCCCTCGATGGCGACGCCGCTGAAGCGATTGACGACGATCCGTTCGGTGGTGGCAGCCTGGACCGGCAACCATGCGCAGGCGATCCAAATGCCCGCCAACAGGCAGACGAGGCGGCCGATCAAGGCAATTCCGGGGCGCAAAGGGCTATCTTCCTGCCGTTGTGCCGTCATAGTTGCTGCGGATAACATCCGAGTCGAGGGGACATTCGGCGCAACCTAGAGCCGTGCCTGTTGGCGTCAGGTTAAGGAAGCGATCGGATTCGATACCAGGGGTTCTTTTATGACTTTCGCATCACGCCTCGCTGCGCTCGCGCTCGCCGCGATGGTCGGCTGGATCGTGCCGGCCTCCGCCCAGCAGGCGCCGCCGCCCAATCTGCCGCCCCCGCAGCGGACCCCGACGCCCAACACCTATGGGCCGGACGAACTGGTGGGTGCCGGCCACCGCTTCTTCGGCAACGTCTCGCGCGGGCTGGCCTCGATCATCGAGAAGGCGGTCAGCCAATGGGGCCTGCCGAACGGCTATATCCTGGGTGAGGAAGGCTCCGGCGCCTTCGTCGCCGGCCTGCGCTATGGCGAAGGCACGCTCTACACCAAGAACGCCGGCGACCTGCGCGTCTACTGGCAGGGCCCCTCGCTCGGCTTCGACTGGGGCGGCGACGGCGCGCGCACCATGACGCTGGTCTACAACCTGCCCGCCACCAACGCGATCTACCAGCGCTTCGCCGGCCTCGACGGCTCGGCCTATATCATCGGCGGCTTCGGCATGACGGCGCTCACCGCCAACAACATCGTGCTGGTGCCGATCCGCTCCGGACTCGGCCTGCGGCTGGGAGCCAATATCGGCTACCTGAAATACACGCCGCGCGCGACCTGGAACCCGTTCTAGACTCCGCTCCACCGGTCCAATTCCGGATTCACGGTAACAACAGGGCGGGGCTGGCTTTTTGCCGGCCCGCCATGCATTGTCGTTGGTAAATTTTTCCTTAGCTTTGGGAGTTCTGGCCCATGGTCGAACCGATCATGTACCTGGCGATCGGTTTCCTGCTCGCGATGCTGTGCGGGCTTGCCATCGTGCCGCTGGTGCATAACCGCGCGGTGCGCCTGACCACGCGCCGGCTCGAGGCCGCCACCCCGCTGTCGATGGCCGAGATCCAGGCCGACAAGGACCAGCTTCGCGCCGAATTCGCCATGTCGGCACGCCGGCTCGAGATGAGCGTCGACCAGCTCAAGAACAAGACCACGAGCCAGCTCGCCGAACTCGGCAAGAAGAGCGACGCCATCAACCGCATGAAGATCGAGCTCGGCGAGAAGAACGCCACGATCTTCGCGCTGGAAGCGCGCGAGAAGGCGGTCAAGGAGCAGCTCCGCGCCACCGAAGAGGAATTCAACGCCAAGACCGAAGCCCTGCGCGCCGCCGAGAATGCGCTGACCGACAAGCAGGGCGAGCTCGCGAAGATCAACTCCGAACTGTCCAACCGCTCGATGATGGCGGAGAGCCGCCAGGTCGAGCTGGTCGCGGTGCGCGCGCAGATCGACGAGCTGAAGAACCGCGTCGGCGATGCCGAGAAGGAGTTTGCCGCGACGCAGGCGCGGCTGACGCAGGAGCGTACGGAATCCGAGACCGCCTCGCGCGAGCTTGGGGATGCACGCGGCCGGGTCGAAAACCTGAGCCAGCGCGTCACCGAGCTCGATCGCCAGCTCATCGTGCAGGTGAAGGAGGCCGAGATGCTCTCGGGCCGCGTCGCCGACCTCGAGGGGCGCCTCGCCACGCAAGGCAAGCTGCTCGCCGAGCGCGACTACGAGAACAACCAGCTCCGCCAGGCGAGCGATGGCTCCGAGCGCACCATCAAGGAATTGCGCGTCGAGATCGCCGCCTTGAGCGGCGGCAAGTCGTCGGCCGCCATGGAGCAGATCCGCGCGGAAAAGACCGCGCTAGAGGAGCAGCTCCGCACCGCGCGCGACGAGCGCGCCAAGCTCCAGCGCGACATCAACGCGATCCAGCAGCAGGCGGAAAGCTCCTGGGCGACCGAGCGCATGGAGAACGCGCTGCTGCGCGAGCGCATCAACGATATCGCCGCCGAGGTCGCAAAGCTGGCGATGCAGCTCGAAGGCCCGAACTCGCCGATCGAGGCCCTGCTTGCGGCCGAGGCCGGCCAGCCGCCGAAGCCGGCGCCGCGCCCGGCCAACGACGCCGCGACGAACGGCGCGGCCGCAGGGACCCTGCCCGAGGGCGGCGGAACGCTCGCCGAGCGCATCCGCGCGCTCCAGGCCCACGCCTCCCGCGCCCGCCAGCAGGGCGCGTAAGCCGGCCAAAACGCGGCCTCGCAGCCGGATTGCGCGATCTGCGGGAAGGTTTTCCAGGCTCGGGGCGCCTGGAAACTTGACACCTCCGGCCCGCACTTCTAAATCGCGGGCTCTGATGCGCCGGCCGGCCGAAAGTCCGGCCGTCGGCATGATGGTCCCGGGCGCATAGCTCAGCGGGAGAGCGTTCCCTTCACACGGGAGAGGTCCAAGGTTCGATCCCTTGTGCGCCCACCATTTAGCCCCTTTAATCAGTAAGTTAGAGATCTTGTTCCCTCGAAGTGTGCCCCGAAAAAGTAGGGGCACAGCGGGGGCACAACGCGCCTTGGGCAAAAATCGCTCAGTCTGTATTCCGGATATCTTCTATTGAGGGCCAAATCGCCGCGCTTCGAGACGAGATCGAAAAGCTCGCCGACGCGGTAAGTCGTTCCCAGGCTGCACTTGCATCCGCTCGCGAAATTGAGCGGTCAGACGCGTGAGCGCAGAGATCATCGATAAGAGGCTAGCCCAATCAGCCCTACTCAACGAGCTGCATCAGCGCCTGCGCCCGCATGCCAACTGGAAAACCATCGACTACAGCATCCGCGGGGACGTTCGCCGGTTCCTGAGCCTAAGAGTTGGAGATTGGCTTAATCCGCAATTCGTTTTCAGCAGTGGACAGGGCCGAGCCGCGGGCCTGGCATTCCTACTTATCTGTGCATCTTGCTCGCGCGTGGACGCCTTGGCACTCGCTTCTCCTCGATGATCCCGTTACCCGCGCGGGTTTTGCCGTTCAGCTTCACGCCGTAGCGCGCGGCGACGTCGTCCGCGAACGGGTCGACTGCCAGCCTGTCGGGAAGCCCCTTGCGGCCCCGCGATCTCCGGCACCAATTCGCGGTGACCAGGCTCAGGCTTTGGCACCAACAGCGCGCAGATGTTCAAGCGCTGCTGCCTTTACACGCCCTTCTGTAATGGGCCCGATGATGTCAAGCCTCCCGAGTGAACGCCACGCTGCCGAGCTCATGCTTCTGTTCGTGGTCGACGCCTGGCCGCCACATCATGCTGTCAGAGGGAGCGGTGAGCCTATCTAGATACGCGTGGTTCGTCGGACGACGGCCACTGGGCGTGTAACGGCTTCGCCGCATCCACCGTCCCGGCGACGGGACTTCGGGCACCGGGCTTCAGTTCATCCCGGTTGCGTTCTTGATCTCCTCCGCGTCTTCTATGCTGCGATTGAGCCCGCTTCGGCCCATCGGTAAGTCGTGCCATCGACCCAGATCCGATGCAGGATCACTGCGAGCTTGCGTGCCAAGGCAACCTTTGCGCGCTTCGAGCCTCTCCGCTTGGCGACGTCCATCCCCCAGCGTTTGAGTTTTGAGAACCGCGTGATGCGCGATAGCAGAACGTTGGCGGCTTCATACAAGGCCGTCCGCACCGTCTCATCGCCGGCCAGCGTGATTCCGCCCGTGACGTCCTTTTCTCCCGATTGATATTTCTTTGGCGTGAGCCCGAACAGCGCGCCTGCTGCCTTTGACTTTACAATGCGATGAGGATCATCAATCGCCGATTTGTAGGTGATGGCCACCAGGGGACCAACGCCTGGTACTGTCATAAGCCGGCGGCAGACTGCATCATCACGCACAATTGCCAGCACAGCCTTGTGTAGTCTTCCGTATTCTGCCTTCAGGGCCGATCGTGCCGAAAGCATCGCACCAGCAATGCGCTCCAATGTCGCCTGGCCTGCAACCAACTCTCGAATCCGCGCTTCGAAATTCCTTCGCGTCACCGGGCCAACCTTCAGACCGAA
>NZ_AXAB01000088.1:0-4965 GCF_000472645.1 Bradyrhizobium sp. WSM2254
CCAAGCCTTTGGAGCTTGCGACTGAGATGATGCGCGCCGACGCAGGCCTCCATACCGATCAAGCACGGCGGCAGGTTGGCGAGCCGCGTTTCCACCTGGCCGCGTGACCACTTCTGCCGCAGCACGATGGCGCCGCGCTGATCATGACCCACGATGTGGAACGAGTTCTNGCCGATATCGATGCCGATCACGGCGATCGCTGCGTTGAGTTTCTGAGACATGGCGTGCTCCTTGTCTTGAGCGCCCCTTGCCAGCTTCTCGTGCTGGCAGGGCCGGAGCACGGCCGGACCATCCCATTAGCGGACATCCCGATGAGGCGTAAATCGTTCCCGTCAATCCTCCAGGAAAATCTAGACTAGATTCGTAAGGCGCGGTGGGTAGGCACAATGAGTGTCCTCGTGCGCCGCGACAGGAGAAAGCCCCTCAATTTCCAACTTTCCTGAATTGGACCAGGCTGAACGAGCCGATACCTGTCGTCCCGACGAAAGCGAAGCCGGCCAAGGTGGCCAGCCTGCGATACTCGGCTTCCGTCCGCTCGCAGCCGCCAGGTCCCCGCAGCATGTTGAGGTCGCTCATGGCGCAGGAGCGGTCCTCGGTCTTGGCCATGGCCAGCTCCGGCATGATTCGCTCAATCATGATCAACGTTCCGCCGGACGGCAGCGCGTCCCGACAGTTGCGCAGAATGACCTCGCAACGATCGTCCTTCCAGTTGTGGAGGATGCTCTTCATCAGGATCGTGTCAGCGCCCCCGGGGACCCCTTCAAAGAAACTGCCGGCGACGAACCGGCAGCGATCGGCGATGCCAAGCCGATCAAAATGCGCATACGCCTCTGCTTCGCAGCGTGCGAGGTCGAAGGCGATGCCCACAAGATGCGGGTTGTGGTGGAGCACGCCACCGATCAACTCGCCGGTGCCGCTGCCCAGATCCATGACGACGCGCGCGGCCGCAAAGTCGTGGGCTGCAACGATTTTTGGAACGACGGTCCGCGTCAAACTGACCATCGCGGCGTTAAATCGACGGGTCCATTCCGGCGCATTGCGTGTGGCGGCATAGCGGTCATCGCCATCTCCGCGCAGCTGGGTCGCGGTCTTTCCGGTGCGAACTGACTCGACCAATCCGCTCCAGGATTGCAGGAGCATCTCGCCCTCGAAAAGAACCCAGTCCTTGAACGATGGATCGGCAAACTCGTCGAGCTGCCGGCCGAGGTCGGTCATGGCGAACCGGTCCCGATCGGCCTGCCTGCAGAGGCCAAGAGTCGTCAGGCCGACGAGTAACCTGCGCAGCGCACTTTCGTCAGCATCGACAAGCCCTGCGAGTTCGGCTGCCGATTTTGCATCGGCGCCGATGGCCTCAGCGAGATTGAGTTTTGCCGCTGCGTAGATCACCGCGGTGATGCGATGCGACTGCACGAGATCATGCAGGGATACTGGCCGGCTCATTTGTTTCCTCCGATATGCCGCAACGCCGACGTCAATCAGTCGGGACGAATCCCGTTGCCTGTACGATCGCTTTCCACCGTTCGGATTCGGATGCGATCAGGCGGGCAAAGTCACTCATGGCGATCGCGTCGGGCTCGACGGCCAATTTTGTCAAGCCGGACCTGACCTGTTCGGTCAGCATGGCCGCCTGGATCGCGGTATTGAGCTTCTCGACGAGAGGCGTCGGTGTCTTCGACGGAACGAAGAACGCATACCATGTGAGGTCCTCGAGCGACGGATATCCGGCTTCCCGCATCGTCGGCACGGCGGGAACAAACGGGCAGCGGCGCGGGCCGGTGGTTGCCAGCGCACGAAGTTGTCCGGATTGGACGAGGCCAAGCGAGCTGCCAACCGGCATGATGGCCGATGCGATCTCACCCTTGACCAGATCCTGAATCGCGCCGTTGCCCTGATAGGCCACGTGAAGAAAATCGAAGCCCGCGGTGCGCCCGAGCGTCGCACCCAGGAAATGCAGCGTGGTTCCGGCACCTGCCGTCCCGTAGGTGGCGAACTTCGGGTTGGCGCGGCACCAGGTGACGAACTCGGCGACTGTCGTTACGTCCCCCGGCACCTTCGGACCGACCGTCAGCAGAGTCGGGGTCGAGGCCACGGTCGACACGGGCGTGAAATCCCCCGGCTGAAATCTCAGATTCCTGTAGACATGTGGAAACAACATTATGAAGCCAAGCGGAGCGAACAGCATCATCGATCCGTCGGCGTCGGCGGTTTTCACCGCCTCCACGGCTATGCGACCGGCTGCGCCGGGCCGGGCCTCCACTACGATTGTTTCGGCATAGTCCTTCATTTGGCCGGCAATGAGCCGTGCCAGCGCGTCCTGTAGACCGGGCGTGAAGCCCGTCAGAATGTGCACAGTCTTTGCGAGCGGCTGTGCGAGCGCCCGCGGCCCGCGGCACGCGGCAGAGATCGCGACACCGGCCGCCGACACGGTCAATACGTCACGACGCGTGATCATCACCAGTCTCCCTGATCCATCCACTGCCTTCGCGCGGGTTCTATCTACGGGTGTACCACGTCAGGGATGAGCGGGCTTGGGCGCCGGCTTACATTTTCCTTAGCGGCAGCTTATCTTTGCGCGTGGGCAGAGGGTTTTGCCGGTGGACCGCCGTCGCGGGAATGTAGTTTGCGCTATTTCTTCGAAAATTTTTCTTTCGACACCGACCGGCGCGAGCTATGTCGCGACACGGAGGTGATCGCGATCGCGCCGCAGGTGTTCGACCTGCTCGACTATCTGATCGGCAACCGCGACCGCGTCGTCAGCAAGGACGACCTGATCAACGCCATCTGGCAAGGCCGCGCCATCTCGAACGTGGCGCTGACCACGTGCCTGAATGCTGCGCGGAAGGCGATTGGCGATTCCGGAGACGAGCAGCGCCTTATCAAGACTTTTCCCCGCAAGGGGGTCCGCTTTGTCGCCACGGTGCGCGAAGCGCCAGGATCGACGGCAGCGGCGATCACGAGCGGCCAACCGGGCGCGGTCCCAGGCAAACCTTCGCTCATCGTTCTGCCGTTCGTCAATCTGAGCCCCGATCCTGAGCAGGACTATTTCGTCGATGGCGTGACGGAGAGCCTGACCACGGATTTGTCGCGAATGGCCGGCATCTTCGTGATTGGTCGCAACACCGCCTTCACCTTCAAGGGAAAGTATGTCGATCTGAAGCAGATCGGCCGCGAGCTCGGCGTTCGCTATGCTCTCGAGGGGTCGGTGCAGCGAGGCGGGAGCCGGATGCGCATCAATGTCCAGCTCATCGACGCCGAGACGGGCAACCACCTTTGGGCCGAACGCTTCGATAAACCGATCGCCGACCTCTTCGACATGCAGGACGAGATCGGCGCCCGTCTTGCCAATCAGCTCGGAACCGAGCTGGTCACGGTGGAGGCACGACGCGCGGCGCGAGCACCGCACGCGGATTCAATGGACCTGTATTTCCAGGGCATGGCAAGCGTGCACCGCGGATCGGACCCCGCCAACCTGGCACAGGGGCGACATTTCTTCGAACAAGCTCTCGGCCGGGATCCAACGAACCTTGAAGCCATGGTCGGCATGGCATTCGTCGACGCCACGCGGGCGACGTCCATGCTGATCGACCGGACGGCGGCCCTGCTTGTGGTCGAAGCATCCCTGGCCAAAATACTTGCCCAAGCGCCCAATCACGCGATGGCGCATTGCCTGATGGGCGTCGTCCAGATATTCACCAGACGCGCCGCAGAAGGCATTGCTGAATGTGAACGGTCCCTGACGCTCAATCGGAATCTGGCCACCGCTCATGCGTGGATCGGACTTGGCAAGTGCAATCTAGGTCGTGCGGAGGAGACCGAGGCCTGTGTCATGGAGGCGTTCCGGCTCTCTCCGCGCGACAATAGGGCTTTTTCCTGGATGAATACGGCGGGCGTAGCGCAGTCATATCTTGGAGCCGATGAGGCGGCTATTCACTGGTTCAAGCGCTCCATCGAGACCAACCGGAACATTGCCCCGTTCGTTCACTTCTATCTCGCGGCCGCGTTGGCTCATGTCGGACAGGTCGAGGAAGCACGGGCTTATGTGCAGGCGGGGCTCATCCTCGCTCCTGATTTCAGCATCGCCCAATTCCGCGCCAGTTCGCCAACGGATCATCCCACCTGTCTCGCGCAGCGAGCCCGCATTGCCGAGGGTCTTCGCAAGGCAGGACTTCCCGAGGAGTGACTAGCGAGAGGCAGTCGAGGCCTGAGGGATCGATCTCGCGCACTTCAGCTTTTGGCCCGTTTGAGACATGCCAGAGCGGTCTAACAATGTCCGTTCACAGGCGTAGATCGGAAGCGAACAGCACGCGCCCAAAGTGACGCGATTGACGCAAGGCGGACATAAAGCAGTGCGGCGTGTGTCTGCACCTTACCTATGGGGAGGTCGATCTCACGCGGCTTGCAGTATCAACTCGCTCAAGCGGTCTGGCTCATCGAGCATGGCCATGTGCCCAACGTCCGGCAGTTCGAATGTGGCCCANGACTTGTCGCTCTTGCAGTCTGCCAGTGCCTTGTCAAAGGGCGGCTGTGGAAATTTTGGGAGGCGNATGTATGTCTTCTTCGCCACCTTTTGGAGCGCGCCGGAAAGCTTGATCTGCTGAAGATAGGTGCCGACTGGATGCGGGGTCACCTTGGACTCCGCGAATGCCCGGTCGCGTTCGGCAACGACAGCGGCCGGATACCTCGCCGCTCCACGAACACCTGCCTCGCCCTTGTCGATGGCCATTTGTATGCCTTTGCGCACCCCCTCGATCGCGACGTCGGCTACCCTTTGTCCGTCGGNCGGAATGTAGGCATCAAGCCACACTGCCGATGAGACGCGGTCCCCGATGCTTTCGAGTGCGCCCGAGCCGACAAAGCCACCATAAGACCATGCCACGAGGCAGACGTCCTCGAGACTGTCCCATTTGATCAGGTTGACGACGTCGGCGATGTGTGTATCCAGATTGACGTCCTTGCTCAGCAAAT